>NZ_JBIGLU010000033.1:0-47622 GCF_043658375.1 Pseudomonas sp. PsB
GAATAGCTCAGTTGGTAGAGCACGACCTTGCCAAGGTCGGGGTCGCGAGTTCGAGTCTCGTTTCCCGCTCCAAATATGTAACGCAGAAAGGAACCTTCGGGTTCCTTTCTGCGTTTTCGCATGCCTGATTTCCGGCGATGCCTGCGCGAACACCGGTGCGCAGGCATATCGGTACTCAGCGATAACTGATGGTGAAGTCGAGTGCGCCTTTGGCCAGGCCAGGCGTAACCCGGTCGTCGGTCTGGTAGAAATGCGCACGATAGGGCAGGCGGGTCTCAGGGAGTTCGAGTTTTTTTTTGCTCGAGACGTGTTCCTGCAGGGGGACGGGAACCCCCAGATCATCGGTTATCTGGATGCCGATGCCTTTCGCCGTCGAACCATTGCCCAGGCTGAACAGGCCCTTTTTCGGGTCGATCGCCACCGAGCCGTCGGTACCTGTCAGGTAGATGTAGGCGGTGGCGGTGCTCGCTGCGGGGTCGTCGTCGCAGTTACTCAACTTGATATGGAACGGCATGCTGGTTGTTGTGCTGTCCTTTCCCGGGAAGTCCGCCACTGTGTGGCTACCCAGGTCCACAGGGTCGGCACTCACGGCATCGCTTTCCAGCGTGCATTGTGCCTGGTGCAAGGTGGCGCTTGCCCGCAGGCGAAAGGCGTCAGGCAAATCCGTGGTGCTGCCATGGGCCAGTTCTTCATCCAGCACGACCGGCCCCGCCGCAATCGGCCCGGTCTTGACCAGCGTGACCCTCATGTTTATCGGGCCGATAAACAGAGGGGTGGCCATGGTGGTCATGTTGGTACCGTAGTAAGGCACGTTATTATCGCCGCTGGCCGATCTGAAGTTGTTGTTGGCTTGTGCGGCGAACGGCCAGCCCATCTCGATCACCGCGCCAACCCCTGCGATTCTTGTCCTGACGACCCTGCTGGCCAGGCGCCCGTTGCCCAGCCGCATAGGCAGGTTGTGGACGAATGGGGTGGTGTAATCGACGTGTGCTTCCAGCAGTCGATCGTCGGCGTTGGTGCATTGGACGCGGGTGGTTGATGGGTCGAGCAGCCCGCCAAAGAATTTGCTGGCGATGGGTTCACCGACTGGCAGATCCCTTGGCACCCATACGTCTGTGAAATCTGCCGAGAACAGCGCGGGGCCAGAGCCGTTCTGGGTGACGCAGCCTGATGCGGCATAGGCGGCTTGCAGGGGAATCAGAGGCAGGCTGGCGAACAGCAGGGCCGTCAGCAGGCGCGGGCGAGTGAAAGTGTTCATTGGTTGTTCCAGTCGGAGGGGGCTTGGCAGCGCAAGGTCTGCATGCGGTAGCCTTGTTCAAGCGGCAAGTTGGCGGGCGTGATATCGAAGCTGCATTGCTGCTCATTGCCTGCGGTCCATCTGGCCAGCAGTTGCTGTTGCTCAAGGTGGGTGGCCACCAGTGCCTGGCCACCTTGGCCGACCACCGCCAGTTCCTGGCCTTGGGCATCGCTGACTTGTGCGCCGAACGGCAAGGGGCGGCCGTCTGCTTGCAACAGTGTCAGCACCAGGCGGTTGACCCGGCGCGCCGCGAATTCCGCCAGTACTACAGCACCGCGGCGTGGTACCACCTGCGTGGCGCCGTTGTCGATTTCGATTTCCGGGTCGAGCTGGTCCAGTTGCAGCACCACGGGGTTGGCCCGGTACGGGCGCATATAAGGTGCCAGGACATAGCCGTCGCGGTTGGTTTTGCCCTGTTGTGTCTGGCTGACCCCGATCCCGGCGATATCCGGCACATGCACCACGGCGTTGGTTTCGCCTATGAACGGTGCCAACAGCATGCCGCCGCCGTGTGCCAGCAGGGCGCCGCTGGTGCTCAGTGACAGGCTGCGGTAGTCGGAGGCTTCGCTGTAGCCCACGCCGTAGTTGGCGTGGCGGCCCTGATAGGCCAGCGACAGGCTGCCACTTTGCTGAGTGTCGTTGGCCAGCGTGGCCCGGTAGTTCAGGCGCCGTTCGTCGAAGTGGCCGCTGAGGCTGGCGCGTTCGCTGTACTTGCCTGCACTGTGTTGCAGGTCGAACGTGGCGCTGGAGGCATGGGCGAAGTCCAGGGGCAGGGTGATGCCCAGGCCGATGATGCGGTCGTTGCTGCGCGACGAAGTGAGTGATTGCGAGGCAAACAGGTTGAGGCTGATGTTGTGCGGCAATTGCGTGTTGTATTGCAGCTGATATTGGCGCCGTTGCAGGCGGCTGTGCCAGTAGTCGTCCTGTGACAGGGTGAGGCTGAGCGCGCCGGCATTGCCGAAGTGCTGGTACACCGAGGCCTCCACCCGGCTGCGGCGGCTGCCCAGGTACCGGTTGGAGGCGTTGCGCTGCAGGACGGCTTCGTCGTAGTCGCGGTAGCCGACGGTGGAATAGCGGTAGCCGGCAAAGCGCAGGCTGGTACCGCTGTCGAAGGCCTTGCCGTAGCGGGCCGAGAGGCTGTTGCCCTTCACTTCGCCCAGCGCCGGGCCAAGGTCGGTGGTGGCTTGCGTGATGTCCAGCGACAATGCGCCGAGTGCCCCGAAGTCCCGTGCCAGGCCCAGGGTGGCAGCGCGGTAGTAGTCGCCACCGAGTATGCCGGTATACAGCGTGCTGTCCCAGCCGATGCCGCGGGCCAGCGCACCCTGCCATAGCGCCGGTGTATCGGCCTGGCCGGTGCCGTGGTAGCGGCCCAGGGCCAGGTCGTAGCGCCACACGCCGGCACGCATCAGGTTGCTGAGTGTGGAGTAAGGCTGGATGAAGCGGCGCACCTGGCCATCGGCTTCGGTCAGTACCACCTCCAGCTCGCCGCTGCTGGCGCCAACGGCCAGGTCATCGATTTCGTACGGCCCGGGGGCGACGAAAGTGGAGTACAGCGGGTAACCGTTCTGCAGTACCTCAAGCTTGGCGTAGGTTTGCGCCACCCCGCGCAACACGGGGGCGTAGTTCTGCATGGTGTCGGGCAGCATCCCGGTGTCGGAGGCCAGCTTCACGCCCTTGAACGGCAGGCTGCGGAAGACCTCACCCTGGGTGAAGGTTTCGCCGAGGGTGAGGGTGCCCCAGCGCGCCGGCAGGTCGCGCTGGGCGTAGGTATTGCTGCGCGTCCAGCGCAGGTCGCCCTGCTGGTTTTCGCGCAGGGCTTGCTGGCTGCGCAGGCGCCAGCCATACAGGTTGATACCGCTGTTAAGGTACAGGTCCTGGCTGTTGCGGCTGCCGCTGCCACGCCGGTTGCTGTGCTGGACCGAGGCCTGGTAATTGACGAAAGCGGCATTGATGCCATCGTCCCAGTGGCTTTCGGCGATGGCGCCGCTGGTGTCGCGGCGCAGGTAGGACTGCGGTATCGACAGGTTCAGGCGCAGCTTGCCGGCATCCAGGTCGGCACTGGCGCCGTCCAGCTGTGCGGCAAGGTCGATGCAGTTGCCTTCGTTACCGGGTTGCCTGACGGCCAGGTGCTGTTCCCGCACACCGATTTCACCCAGCAGTCCGGCGCTCAGGCATGGCACCAGGGCCTGGCCGTCGCTGCTCTCGTTGACCGTGATCTCCCGTTTGCCCATTGGGCTGAGGTTGACGTACAGATCCAGGGTGTAGCGGCCTGCTGCGAGGGGGCGGTGCTCGGCCAGGGCACGCAGGGCGAGGGCGCCGGCATCGGCGGGTTGGCCCGGGCTTTGGCGGATGAAGCCGGGCTCGAACTGCAGATCGGGCGGGGCGGCCACGGCTGGCAGGCTCAGCAGGCTTGCGCCGAGCGCGGGGAGGGGCAAAAAGCGCAGGCGTGACAGCGCCTGCCGGCGTTTGAAGGGCTTGAGCATGACGGATGCCTGGGTTGAACGTTGGAGCGCGGCGGTTAGGCGGTGCCGGCAGTGGCAAGCGAGGCGTGATTGGCTAGTGCGAGGCGGTCGCTTGGTGGGGAGGGAGGATAAGGAGAAAGGTGGGGAGGGGCTGTAGGGCTAGTCTGGGGGAAGAAGGGATAAGTCGGCGAGATTGTGTCAAATTGAAGGGGAAATGAGGTGATTGAGAAAGGCGGTGATGCAGATAAAATCTGCATCACCGGAATAGTTGTTATTCGTCTAGCTTTTCAGCCAATTAGAAAAGTCGACAGCTTCTTCGTGGTTATTAAAGTTATTTTTATAGAACCCTTTGTCCATTACATGTGTATATACCGTTGTTCCTTCAACTTTCAATGGCCTGGTTCCGTGAGGTGCTAGAGGTATACCCTGGCTGTCTACTTGCGCTTCGCCACCCGGAGCGAACCCATTGTTGCTGGGTGAAGTTTCGTAGTCTATTGACGGAGTCCTAGGGCGGGCTAGAGATTCCGAAGTGCTTGATAGACTCGTACGACGAGCGGGTTGATTGAGTTCACCGATGTTTGAATCCAATATTGGCGAATCGATAGATCTCGTTTCTGTATCAGCGTTGGGTACCATACCTGTGAGTTTCACGGGCCCGCCATCACCACCATCGACTTCCGCCGCCGCATTACGTCGTGCGTTATCGGCCGCTCTCCTATCCCTGCCTCCTTTGATCATCGCGGTCGTCAACGCCAGCGTACCAAGGATAGACAATGACAAGGACGCGATTCTGAGCTTCTGTTGCTTTTTCGGGTCTTTGGTGAACTCTACAGCAACCTGCGTAGCTGCCGATGCTACCGTCGCGGTTATACCTACAGCCAGCACTGTCAGGGCCAGCGGGGTGGCGGCCCCCCCTGTGGCTACGGCAAAGCCGATGGTCAACGCCAGGTTCATCGCCACAACGGCAATGTTCAGCCCGAATTCAACCCCACGTTTCTTCTTCTCTTTCTTCGGGTCATCGTTCGATCCCCAGCCGCGGCTGTAATGCCCGGTGGGGTCCTGCCACATCACCGGGTTGCCAAGGCAGTACACGTAAGGGTTGATGCCCGCCATTTCAGGGTCCATGTTGTCCGGGCTGTTGAAGCGCATCAGGCCTGGGTTGTAGGCGCGGTAACCACGCCCCAGCATGTACCAGCCCAGGAACCACTCGAGGGCTTCGGCATTGAACCCCAGCAGGCCCTGCAGCTTGCCTTCCTGCAGTTCGCCATAGGCACTGTAGGTCACTTCATGCACCTCGTCATTGGCCGCGCATTCAGCGATAACACTGTTGTTGTTACTGGCCATGTACAGGTTTGTTGCGCTGCCGTTGCCCGACTGTTGCATCCCCAGCGGTGTCACGCCGCTATACAGGTACTCGGTAAGCACGCCATCGCGCAGGGTGCTGCTGACGCGATAACCCTCGTAACGCCGTTGCTCCTCGGCCTGCGCGCCGTGGCGCACGCCCAGCAGCTGCCCGTGGCCGTCATAGCGGAAGCTGGCCAGGGCCTTGCCATCGGGGGTCGTTACGCTGGCCAGTTGGCCGGTATCCTCGTCGTACACCAGGCTGTTGCCCTGTTCGTCCTTCAGCATGTTGCCGTCGGCGTCGTAATCGTCCTTGGTGAACGTCACCAGTGCCGGGTAATCGGCCGTCAGCGTGTGGCTCACGCTTTTCAGCTGGAAGGGCGAATCTTCGAAGAAATCGTAGAAGGCTTCGTCGATTTCGCCGTCTGCGAACTCGGTCAGGCAGATGTAGATGTTGTCGTAGTCATCAAATTCAAATGCCTGATTGACGATTTCACGGCCCTTGCTATTGGTCGGCAATACGCTGCCTTCACACCTGTGGTTGTACAAGCGATCACGGTCATCATATTCAAAGGTTTCCGTCAGTACCGGCTCGCCCGCTTTGATCAGCCTGCGGCGGTGCAGCATGTCATCGTCGCGCCACAACTGGTCGATCGTGCGCTCATCGATAATGGTTTCCAGCTCGCGCTTATCGGTGGTGGTTTCAACACGGCTCAGCTTGAGGGTGCGCGAAGTTTCCCGGCCCCGATGGTCATAGGCTTGCGTGCACAGCAGTTGCTGTTTGTGGGTGGCCTCGGCGCTGTTGGTGGTCAGTGTCGTATGCAACAGGCCAGCACTGTTGTAAGTGAACACTGCCCGCAGCGAGCCCTGAGTGATCGAGACCAGCCTGCCGAGGTCATCGTACTCGTAGGCCTTTCGGCTGTTGTCGCTGTCGCTGTTCTCCAGCATGCGCCCTTGCAGCGAGGTGAGGAAATCACGCGTGTAGGTTTCGCCCGATTGCTTGTCTGCCCAGCTTTCACTGAGCAGGTAGCCTTGGTCGGTGTAGCTGTAGTTGCGTTTACCGTGCTCGTTTTCGGCTTCGGTAATGTCTGCCGAGGCCATGCTGTACTTGAAGTGGGAAGGCTTCTGGTTTTTCCCGGCGGTGATACGCGTTGGCGAGGTGCCGACCGCCAGATCGTATTCGTAGTTGAAGGTACGGCCCGATTTCATGACCCGTTTTTCCGGCAGTAACCGCGAGCCCAGGTACTCCCGCGTTTCCTGAAGTGGGCCAATGGTCATCGAGACCAGGCGGTCGATGTCGTCGAACTCACGCTCGCACACCGAAAGCCCTTCAGCGTCCCGCTGCGGGTGCACCAGTAGGCTGGTAGCCAGCTCATCGGTACTGTGGCGGGCGAACTTGCGGCTTAGCGCGGAGCCATCGGCGCGGTCGGTGCGCGCCATCCGTCCCCAGACGTCGTACTTGTAACCGGTGGTGCGTTTGTGTTCGGCGCGCGCTGTTCGCTTGCCGCTTGCCGGCACGCCGAAGGTAAAGGTTTCTTCGACGCTACGCCCAAAACCGTCATAGCGGTATGCGCGTGTCGACGCCGCGACGCCTTCTTCGTCCAGCGTTTGCACGTGCTCGGGTTTGTCGAAGTGGTTGAAGGTGGTGACGTTCTGGTTTTTACGCACACCGGGTTGATCCGGGTATTCCTCCCAGGAGGTGACGATATCCCCATCGGTGCCGAACGGGGAGCGTTCGGTGAACACGGTCACCTGGTCCGGGCGGACGGTGGCGCACCGGTTACCCCAGTTGTCGTATCGATGCTGGCTGGTCAGGGCCAGGTTGCGGCCGGGCAGGTGGTCGTAGGTGGTTTCTGCTTCCAGCTGGCCGAAGGCGTTGTACGCGGCCGAGTACACCTGATACGTCTGCTTTTGCCTGCTGCGTGAGGCCACCTCCTCGCATACCCGCTCTTCCTTGACGGTGCGGTTGAGGCCGTCGAACAGCATGCGGCTGATCACGCCCTGGTTGTCTTCGGTTTCCTGATAATTCTGCGCAGCCGACACTACATAGCGATAGTGGATCGTAGCGCGCCGCTCGGCATCGTCCGGTGCGGAGGTTTCGCTGGTCAGCCGATTGCTTGTGTCATAGCTGAAGCGCGTGACAGTGTGGTGAATGTCGACGTTTTCCAGCACCTGGCCTGTCAGCGGATGCTGGCTTTGTTTCGCGACCTTTTTGCTCAGGTTGTGCCCGGTGGTCGTCTGTGTGGTCTGCAAGACATCGCCGAATGCCTTGTGAAGGTCGCGGCTGAACTTCCACTCAAGCGTGGTGGTGGTGTCGGCCAGCACTTTGCCCAGGCTTGTCCCGTCATGCTCGCCATGTAGCGTGGTTTCGCGTTTGCTCATGCGCCCATGCAAACGCGCATTCCCTGGGTTGTCGAGGTAGCTACGCCTGACCGTGCTGAGGGGGCGCAGGGCTTGCGGATTGGACGCGTCCGACAGCACTTCCTGGTCGATGGCCAGCCATGTCGAGGCGATTTTGCCGTGTTCGGGCAGGTCGGTACGGCCTTCCAGAACAACCAGCGCTTTATAGGTGAAATCCGTGCGCAGCGGAATCGCCCCTTGTACAACCTTGGCGCGCGCACTCGGGTAGACTGTCTGGCTTTTCACATGTTTCCTGAAGCCGTTAGGCTCGGCAGGGCATCTGCCAGCTTCGCCCGTGGCCTCGAAGTATTCCAGCAAGGTGTACGAGCCATCCGCTCTGATTTCCTTGATGAGATTGCCTTCGGGGCTGTATTCGGTGGTGATGCATTCGGAGCGCTCTTTATTGGCATCATCCACCATTCCCCAGGTTGTCTTGACTGTTTTGGCCATCAGGAAATTGCTTGGCTGATCGTCGAAGGGGGTGCCCAACTCGCCGTGATAGGCTATTCGGGTCAGGGTGACCTCCTTGCCCTGAACACGGGTTTCCAGGGTGGCGCGGTGGAAACGGTCGTACTCGGTCGTGACGATACGGTCGGCCTGGCCCGCACAACGCCGGGTAGCCGTGGACCAATAGCTGTAGCCTGGGTCGACGATGTCGTACAAATTGTCGCGGCCGTTGTTGCGCCATTTAATGCCGCTGCCGTTGCCCATGTAGTTTTCAGCGGAGTAGTCATAGTCTGTGCGCATTTCAGGCTGGTCATGCCCTGGCAGAACGCGATGGCGCTTGACCCGTGGCAATTTCTTGTCGACACCCGGCAATGAATGGCCAGGGTCACCGTCAACGCCATAATCCACGTGTTCCACGGCACCCGTTGGCCAGATCACTCTGGTTACACAGGTTTGCCCATGCACCTCCTGGTAATCGAACTGCCACTGGGTCTGGTCGGGCATGACTATGTGCTGCAGCTGCCGCCCATTGAATTTGAGCACATGGCTGGCCCGTACATCCTCGGCGTCAGGGTAGCGGGTGAACACGGTAGTACCGCCATATGTCACCTCCAGCAGCCGGCGGCCTTTGCCGGGGCCGTCGGGGTGGCCGTCGCGTACTTCAGTCAAGCAGAACCAGCCAGGCGCATTCGGGTTACTGGCATACGTCAGTTCGATCCATTGCCCGGTCGGTGCGTAGATGCGCGTTGGCAAGGCCACACGCTGTTTTCCTTCGCCCATGCTTTCGAGCACTTCGACCACGCCGGTACGGTGCACGACGCGGAAGAGACCTTCACCGTCCTTGTGGAAATGAAAGCTATCGAGTTTCTTCTCGCTGATGCTCTCGATGCCATCCACGGTGAACTGTTCGCCGGTAGACAGTGACAAGGCGCCGCCGCCTTCAGGGTAGGCGTGTTCGACAAAGCGGGTACCGTTCATGTCCCAGCATTCGCCGTAACCGACATCGCCCCCACCCATTGAGTTGTAATTGAGGACCGGCTTCAGATTGGGCCCTGCGCCGCTGTTGGCGACCAGTTCAGGGATCGTGATGCTTAGCCCATATTGCCCGGTACGTTCTTCGACGCGGTTTTCGACCGCGAAGTTGTTGGCGTTGGAATGCGCGGCCATGTTGCTCATGGGGTCACCTGTGATTTGGTATTGGTTGGGTAGTACAGCGTGCCGCAACGGTATCGGGTGTAGCCGTTTTCATCGGACTTGTGGGTACGGCCGATCATGACTTCGCCAGCGCCGCAGGTAAAATCGAATTGGTATTCCAATTTACCGTCTAGCCACTCACCGGGCTCTACGATCATCCTGTTCTTTTTGTCATTATCTATTTCGTCTTTATAAAACTCGGCGCAGGTGTAGGTGGTATAACCGTTCTCGTCGCCTTCATGTTTTCGTCCGATCATCACACTGTCTGTCGGGCAGGTGAAATAAATGTAGTCTACCTGATCTTTATTGTAGGTCACGGCTTCTGTGCAGTTTTTGTCCGGTGGCTCGGCACTCACGCTGCTGGGTTTACGTCTGCCGCATTCAGATATGCTTGCGGAGGTGAAGCTATTCTTCATCAGGATTTTTTCGGTGCCGTTACCTTTGACTTCGGTGCAGCCGTATGTTGTGTCTTTGTTCTCGTCGCCGATATGCTTTCGGCGAGTCATGACCATATTTTTTTCGCAGGTGACATCGCTATCTTTTTCTTTCACGGTGACGGTTTTAGTGGCTCCGAGTGTTACGGCTTTCAATTCCGGTATTTCATCATCGTCCGAAATTTTTATTTCAATACAGCTTAGCCTGCGCGTGATTCGCCCTGCGCCATTGCTGGTTTTTTCAGTAAGTTTGAATCCCACCGACTTCTCGTTTCTGTCGTTGACGTAGTCTATGTATTTGCCGGTTTCGAACTCCACCAGCCGGTCAATGCCAATTTCTGGAAGTTGTGAAGGATTGCGTGTGGTTTCGAGCCGGATGACAAAGCTCTTGTTATCTTCCGGGTCATCTTCCGTGTAGAAGGTACCGTCCAGTTTCGTATTGCACAACCAGTCGTCGGTCAGCAGGATTTCTGCTGCGGAGGGAATATCCTGCATGATGATTTCAGTGGGTTGCATGTCATAGCAGTTCCCTGTGCCGATACCACCTCTATCGGCCAGGGAAAGTTTCAATGTCTTGCCGGCCCCGGCAGCGGGGATGTCCACGTTGCACCGACGCTCGCCATGATCTTCCGTCTCCTTTGAAACCAGAGTAAGGGTTCCGGCGTTGGCATGGGGTGCAGTCAAGCCAAAAAGCATAAGTGTGAAAACTGGGAAAAGGATTGTCGTTGAAGCGAGGCGGGGCAGGCTTCGCCTTACCGTATGGGTCATGGTCGAGTTCCTTCGGTTTTGAAGAAGTTGTTGGCGCAGGCCGCAAGTGTTCGCAGGAGCGGGCTGGTTATGCTCAGGCTAAAATACGAGGCGCAGGTTGGCACCTGGCAGAAATGACAGGTATGGCTGCTGGAGCAGCGTGGCTGCGTGTTACCTCTGCATGCCGCTTGGACCTGTTATTTTTGCCAGTAGTGGAAACGAGCCGGCAGGCGTAGAACTTCATTCCGGAACGCTTGATACGGAGTGACAGTAATGAGTTCAACGGCTGATAACAGCCCCATTGCCAGCCTGGGGCAGCGCCCACATTCGAGTAACCCGAAACCCGTTATTGCAGGGTTGACTCAAGACCTTGAAGTGGATCTGGATGCGTTGGGCGGCGCCAATCTAAAGGCCTCTATCCGAGGGGCGAATCTGCAAACGGGTGACGTGGTGCTTTCCAACTGGCGAGGCCTGGATGCAGAGGGGGGTGCATTTGATCTGGTAGCGGATGGCACAGTGGTAACCGACCCGGATAACGTGATTGTAGAGATAGACAACAAAATAGTGACCGCTGCCCGCGGCGGGTATGCGTTCTTGTCTTATCAAGTCAATGATAGTGCAAGCGACGAGTCGCAACGGCAGTTCTGCTATGTAGGGTTGCGTTCCGTCAACCGATTGCCAGTGGTGCAGGTATTGCAATCCCATGATCTGGAGATCGACAAGAAAGAGATACAGCAACATGCTCACGTGGTGACAGCAGCTTATCAAGCCATACAAGAAGGTGACACGGTTGAGCTGACAGTGCGTCGCTTCAGAAGCGATGGCAGGGAATTGAAGCAGTTTGAAACGGGCTTGATCAGTCAGCAGAAGTTTGAGGGGGAACCGCTCGAATGGTATATACCCAAGGCCCAGTTGAATACTGTCGATACGGGGGGGTACCTGCAAATCAGTTACAAAATCAAACTCAAGGACGGCAGCGAACTCGAGGCTTCGCGAAGCCAGAAGTTCACGATCCGTGACACTAGCGCCATCGCTACACTACTGCCAGCCCCCCGTGTAGAAAATGGCGGCAGTGACGAGATTGATCCTGGCAATTACGCCAACGGTCTGCCGGTTGCCATTGACGCCTATCCGCAGCGTGCTGTTGGCGACTACATGATGCTGGCCTGGGTGTTGGCGTCGGGTGAAGCGCACGTGCAAGTTGTCCGTGTGGATCAAAGCAGCCTGGTGGCAAAGCAGTTTGTCCTGCGCATTGCACATGAATGGCTAGTTGCCAGTTTGGGTGCGGTGCAGGTGTTTTACCAGTATGTCCGTGAAGGTCACTCGCTGACGTCAGAGGTATTGCCGCTGAAGGTTACGAGGCCTCGCCTAATTCCCCCTATGCCCACAGTCAGGGGCAGTTCGTCGACCGGGGCAGCAGACGAATACAATATAAATGCCTTCGATATCAGGAAAAGTGGTGCATACGTCATCATTCCCGCCGAAGCCGATCTTCTGGTGGGTGAATACTTTGAAGTGCATTGGCAGGGCGAGGCGAACGCGGGGCGGGTGATCATTGAAGACTCGGATGCGGAAGGCACGCGGGTATTCAACGTGCCAGCCGATTTTGTCGCGTCCAATATGGGTACTACGCCGTCGAAGCGATTTGAAGTGTTTTACCGGATCGTTGACAGGAAGACAAACCTTTACTTGGAAAGCAAGCCAGTGAAACTACTGGTTTTACCCTTGGAAAAAGAAAGATATCACCGCGTTGACTGCCCGGATGCAACGGCTGAAGAAGAGTTGGTGTTGGTGCCAGGTGGTGCAACGCTGACGTTGGCTCCTTGGGCTTTCATTGATGAAAACCAACTGCTGAGCATTCATTTAAGCGGTGTTGGATCTGATGATAAGCCTGTGGCGGAAGTTTTGCGGGACAGTGTGCCGGTTAGCCAGTCGGAGGTTGAGGCAGGTGTTATCGATGCACTCTCTTACGCTGTGCTGGACACGCTGAAATCGGATGCCAAGTTTCGTGTCTGGGCCAGTGTCAGTTTTGACGGAACTCAATGGTGGGATTTTCCAGAGCTGGATCTGACACTCAAAAGGTGAACACTATTCCAAGGCGCACGCCGGATGACTTTTTCGAAAACATGGCAAGCCTTGGCATGCTCCACCGCCGGGGTCGTCAACATGATTCGGCCAATATCTTTTGCCGACGCCAAACAATACATGGCACTTAATTTAACCAAACAATCGAGGGTTTGATCATGACAGACCTTACAAAAGAACAAATCCTGAAGCGCTTGGCCTCTGGCACTGTCATTAGGGACTGGAGCGCTGTTGGCGCGTTGGCACGAAGCCACATCAACCTGTTGCTTCGCGACCAGTTCCTGCAGGGGTACACCGACCAGTCGTTCATCGCGCCCATGAGTAGCCAGTTCGACCTGGATGAAGGTGGCGAATTACGTGGCGAATTCCGCAACCTGGTATTCGGGCCGCCACAGCTTTCATTCGAAGATGCAACCTTGCTCTCGGCGGTTACAACGGTGCGGATGAGTATTCTTTCAGGTGATTATGTGCAGCATGCTCACCTGCCGGGCAGCCCCCCGATTTTGCTGCGGGCCTATAGTGTGGACGAGGCCATGGGGTATGCGGTCAGTGCGCAGGTCGAGCTGAAGTTGCAGCAGAGTGCGAGCGGGCAGTACACCCAGTTGATGCTGGCGCTTTCCGACGCCAGACCCGATACGCTGGAGTGTGAGCTTGGCACAACCCCTTACGCCTCGAAACAGATTGGCCAGGCGGTATTCAGCCATTGGCTTGAGCAACCCGGCTATCGTCAGGTTTATATCCTGGCCCAGTTCGATCGTGAAGACTACGCGTCGATGTCGCCCATGGGGATCAAGGTATTGACCCAGATGGCGCCCTGGGGAGGCAAGACCGACAAGGCGTCCAAGGACAAGGCTGCCAGCGAAGGCGATGGTGCCGTGCTCTTGCTGATGCAGACGCGCTCGCATTTGCTGCCCGGCACGCTTCCACAGCCAGGTCACGATTTCCCTTTCCTGCTTCCCGGCACGGCCGCGGCAGGTGCCGAGTACTCATGCACCGTGTTGCTTGACCCGGTCAACGAGGGGAAGCGCGCCGAGCCGTTGACCCAAGTGTTGAGGCCGGTGCGCATGCCCAATGCACATCGGTACACGTACAGTGCTGGTGACAAGTTCGTGCCGGCCGATGTGGTCGGTTTTGGTCATATCTCGCCCACTGAAGGTACCTGTCGGGTCGAGCCAGGTATCAAGAGTATCGTTGCGCAAGAGACACTGCCGTTCAAACTCGAAGGCAGCACGCCCGCCGAGGGGTGGAATACGACAAACATCAGGAGCACTGCTGCCAGCGGCGACATTACGGATGCGGGTGTGTATACGTCTCGCGATGCCGACGCGTTCACAGCGGATAGCCAGATCTCATTGGTGACGGGGCGCTATGGCAGTGACGGCGACCAGCAACGTGCTGCGTTGCTGATCGAGCATGTCAGGCCGGTACAGATTTCCCCACGGGTGATGACCACTGGCGCCAATGGTGTGCCGATCCAGCTTGCCGCTTCAAGCGTAGATGGCGGCACCCTTCGCTGGGAAAAGGTCGATACACCGCAATCGCTTCGTGCTTCACGGGGGCCGCAGCGGGTCGGTAACCATGAGAAGCACGACCTTACGGGTGCTTACTCGGCCGACCTGGGAAAACTCGAGGATCTGGGTAACGGGAAGGCCAGGTTTACCCCGGCAAAGATCGAGCAGGACACCCCTGAAATCCTGTTCCAGGTCATTCGGGCTACGGACACCCGCTCAGGCGCATTTGCCGACGCGACAGTCGTGATCGTGACCAGGCCGCAATACTTTTCTGTTGACCCATTTTATGTAGCGGACTACAAACCGAACGGCACGGTGCCGTTCAGTGTCAAGGGCACCCCCCCTGGCCTGACGTGGCATTGGTTTGGCGAGGGCGAAATAGGCCAGGACGGTATCTATACGCCACCCCTGGCAGCCAAACTGCCAGTTACTGTGGTCATGGCCGATTGGCAAAACCTGAACAGCGGCTACGCAATCATCGAGCACCGCCCGGTCGTATTGGCCAGCCCGGCGACCAGTGGCTGGGATGATCTTGCCGTTTTCAGCATCGAGTTGCTTAGCCCTGGCGTGTGTTTCGCCAACGGTATGCAGCAAATTGAAGTGCTGATAACCATCAAGACAAAAGTGGATGGGTTGGGAGTTTCGCCGCCGATCAGCGACACAGAACTGGCCAGCCTCAAGCTATTCAACACTGAAGGCGGAAAGGTGATCGAGTTCCTGCCTGCCGGTGAAGAAGGTTTGGAGCCTGATGACCCATCGAAGCCCGGGACCTGGGCAGTGAGCAAAGACCGTAACCGGGTAGGAACACGGCCGGGGGCCACGCAGGGTGAAACGTTGCCCATGGACGCCAGTACCAGAACCAAGCATTTGTTCTTGCTGACCAACAGTGTGGGGACCCTGTTCGTGGGGGCTCAGTTCACCGGTGACGATAGAATCCCTTACAAATCCACTAGCTATAACGATGGTAATTCGAAAGTCAAGGTGACCGGTGAGGCGCCGCCAGAAAAATATACTGAAGATGCCTATACCTTCAAGCGTATCCCGGTCAAAGGTTGGGAAGGCGAGAACACCGAAGACTTCGACAAAACCGATGACACCACCGACTACTGGGTACTGGCTGGGGCGAAGAGCGATGAATTCAAGACGCTGAGTTTTCTAAGGTTGAAGTTTGACGACGACAACAAGGTATCGATGATCCGTTGGGAGTCAAACCAGCGCAAAGAGAAGTATTGCAGTTTCACGAGCTTTGCGTTTACGCCATTGAAACCCGCAGTCATGCAATATCCCCAGAATGCCGAAAACCCGGAGGATCCGGAAAAGTACCTGGTGTATGACGGTCTGTTGCAAGCGTTGGTGAAGGCCCAAGTCGGCGACCCTGACTTCCTGGATACTGAACTGGTCGAGAGCGCCAAGCCTGGGCGGGGCGATGTTTGTTTTGCGCTCCATCGGGTATCGAACCTGCCGCTCTTTTATGACAGTGAGAAAGATAAGCGCGAGAAATGGCGAGCGCCACTGGAACGGCCATTATTATTCCGTCTGATGGATCAATTCGGCAATTGGCATCGGCTCAAGGTTGATTTCCACCTTGCCAGTGGTGTGAAAGGTAGCCGCGACAAGCTGTCTTTCTCGGTCCGTTAATATTGATATTTTTTGAGGTAAATCAGTATGTCCGGCAAAACGGCACTGCATTCGGGGGCTTTCAACTTCTCCAGTTTCATCAGTAATAGTGTTGACCCGCGTACCGGCCAGTATGGCCTGAGTATTGTATTACCTGTCTTGCGTGGCGACTATTTGGGTGGCGTAAGCTTCCCGCCATCGTTTACATACAGTTCGGTGGGCGCAGGTGACTTCGGCTATGGGCAAGGCTGGGATATCAATCTTAGCAGCTTCATCGAGCATGCTTATCCTGAAGGCGGGAGTGCGCTATCGTTGTACACCGGTGAGCGTTTCACGGTAGACGGTGTCGAGAGTATCAGTGAGAAAAAACTGGATACTTTCCATTTTCACAAGGATGGCGATGGGGTGTTTCGAGTCGAGCATAAAGATGCTCAGTTGACAGAAATTCTGGAACTTGTACAGATCGGTACCAAAAAACTGGCGCTGCCCACAAAGATTTACTCCGCTTCGAAGCGCTGGCTCGAATTTGTCTACCGTGACAACCCGCAATTGCCAGGCAACCCCTGCTTGAGTGAAGTGCGTGACTCCGGGATAGATGGGCAACAGGGGCGTCGCCTGCTGTTGATCGAGTACCCGGGCGATATGATCATCACCTTGTACCCCGATCAACCTGCGGCGCGAGCCAGTTATACCCTCAAGTTCAAAGGGCGGCAGCTCGAGCGTATAGTCCTGCCCACCGATGATGCGGCTTATTGGGAGTTCGCTTATCAACAGGTGCACGGGCAAACCTGTGTGACCCGGGTGCGCAGGCCGACCGGTGCGGTGGAACATATCGAATATGGCATAGACGGTGATCCGGGCCACAAGCTCCCAGGCGTCGATCAGTACTTGCCGCGGGTCAAGCGTCACCGCATCGTTCCGGGTTTTGGCCAGGCCGAACAGGTTACCGACTACGAGTACTCTTCGACCAACTTCGTGGGTAATGGCAGCTCTGTTGTCTGGAACAATAATGGCCGCGATAACCTCTACGATGTGGCCGACGCCAACTATTCCTACTGGAGTAAAACCACCGAACGCTGCCCCGGGCAAGCTGACCGCACCGTGCTGAGAACCTTCGACCGCTTCCATCGTATGGTCGAGGAAAAACAAGTTCAGGGCAGTTGCGTCATTACCACGGTTAGCCAATACCCAGGCAATTCGGCTGAGCCGTTCGGCAAGCAACCTGAAAACTTCCAGTTGCAGCAACTTTCGACTCAGAGCTGGCAAAAAGCGAATGGTAAGCCGGGCACTGCCGTACACACCACCGAGTATGACCTGTTCGGCAACCTGATCAGAGAAGTTGCAGTCACTGGCGTCGAAACGGTGTACGAGTACTTCCCCGTTGACGGAGAGCCCGGCAAGTGCCCGGCCGACCCCCAGGGTTTTGTACGCTGGCGCAAGAGCCAAACCATCAAGCCATCGGCCAAAGGTGAGGGCGCAGCCGCGACCGAGCGTACCGAATTCGTATACAAGGCCCTTGACCCGGTTCCCCTGCCTGAGGGCACGCCCGACCCTGTCGCCAAGCCGTGGCTCGTGTTGAAAGAAGAACAAGCCTTCGTCATGGCGGGTGAGATGAAGGTGCCGCTGAGCCAGACGATTACCCATTACCATGAGTCCAAAGAAGACCTGCTGAGTTATGGGCGGCCGGCCGAGACGATCATGACCATGGGCGCAAAGCCTACGACCACCTCGTACAGCTACACGACAGAGGTGGTGGAAAACCATCCAGCCCTGGTCGTCAATCAGGTAGTGACGGGTTTCGATCATGGGCAGGCGCTGGAAGATGGAACCGTTCGCAATGTGCAGAAAACCTTTGCCTTGAAGCACTCGGCATTGACCGCAGAGCCGTTGCTCAACCGCGATGACAACGATGTGGAAATCGCCTATGCCTATGATCTGCTGGGCCGTGTGACTGTCGAGACGGTTGCGCCAAACGACAAGATTTACAAGGCTTCCCGCAAATACAGCTACGTGCTGGCGGTGGGGGACAGCCCGGCGGTGCAGACCTCGACCGATGTCAAGGGCGTGACCACCCGCACCCTGCTCGACGGCCTTGGCCGTGTGTTCGAAGAACAGCGTATGGAGGCCGACAGTGTCGAAATCTGGCGGCGCCAGCGGTACCGCAAGACCTACCTGGCCACCTACAACGCTTATGGCCAGCTTGCCGAAGAAACCGAGTACGACTGGATGGCCGATGTGGTTACCGAGCCGGGTATCCACCACGCAGTGGACCTGACGCTGCAGACAACATACGGCTACGACGACTGGGGCCAGCAAGCATGGCAAAGGGGGCCGGACGGCATCTGCCATTTCGAGGTGACGGACCCGGTTGGCACCGAGGCGTCGGCCCAACTGCCCATCACGCGTAGCTGGCGTGAGTCGGCGGATGGCACGGTTGCAAGCGGCGTGACCGAGACCTGGCTCAACCGCTTCGAAGAGGCCACGCACGTCAGGCGCTTCAGGAAGAAGGACGACACCGTTGCGTACAGCCAGCATACCTATCATTACGATGGCCTGGGGCGTGTGGCCCGGGAAGTGGCTGCCGACAAGTCCACCACGCTGAGCACGTACGACACCTTTGGCCGGTTGCTGACACAGACGCTCCCCGACAGGTCGGTGGTAACTCGCCGCTACGCCACGTTTGACAGTGACGACCTTCCGGAGAGCATCGATGTCGATGGCATTGTGCTGGGCACGCAAACGTTCGATGGCCTGAAGCGGCTTTACCGGTCTGTCACCGGTGGGCGAGAGCGCATTCTGCACTACAAGCCTGGGTATAACCGACCAGAGAAGGTGTTCACGCCTTCCAGGCAATGGGTCGAGTATGAATATAACCCGGTGTTGGGCGAAGAGCCGCTCAAACGGACATCCAGTCGGTTCACGGCTGACTACACGTATGACCCGGAGAATGCCCGGTTGCTGCGCTGTACAGAAGATGGGCAAACCCTGGAACGGGATTATTTCAGTACCGGGCAGATGAAATGGGAGAAGCGCACCGAGGGCAACGAAACGTTCGAAATGACGTATGCGTACAGCTATCGCGACCGTATGTTGAGCTACACCGATGTACTGGGCCAAGTGCAGGACTATCAGTATGACGATGCCGGGCGGCTGCAGAAGACTACCCTGGGCACGACAGTGGCGATGTTCGAGTACGACAAGCTGGGCCGAACATCGAAGATCGAAACCCGTGATGGTGATAACTACCTGATCACCTGGTTGGAGTATGACGAGTTCGATCGTGAAACCCTTCGCCGTTTTGACATGCCAAGCGAGATACAGACATTGAAGCAGGACTACGATGTCTGCGACCGGATTGAACTGAAGGCATTGAAACTCGGCGAGCAGGAAACGGGGGAGCTGCTCAGAGAGGAAACCTTTGCCTACGATGCGCGTGGCCGTCTGTATGATTACCAGTGCAGCGGGCCACTGTCCCCGGTCGACCCACAAGGGCATGTGATCCGTGCCCAGGCGTTCGAGTTCGATCCCTTGGACAACATTATCCTGGTTATCACCCAGCTGACAGACAAAGAGACTGATCAGCCAGGAGAAAATGTGGCCGAGTACTTCTTCGACAATGAAGACCCTGCGCAGCTCAGTAGCATAACCAATAGCTACCCGGGCTACCCCGCCACGGCGAAGTTGATCTACGATCCCGACGGGAACCTGACCGACGATGGTGAGGGCATGTTGATGGACTATGATGCAACCGGTCGTTTGAGGTCAGTCGAAAAGGCTGGTTTGATGTCGAGCTATCATTACGATGGTGTCGACCGCCTGAGTGGTCAAAGTGGAGGCTGAGTGTCTGGTCTCTTACAGTGAAAGCCCGCGTTAGTGTGTAATGTTGTTCACTCAAGTCTGATGTGACATCGATTGGGGCTGCCTTGCAGCCCTTCGCGGGCAAGCCCGCTCCCACAGGTACGGTGCAAGCCTCAAGGTACGCACAATCCTGTAGGCGCGGGCTTGCCCGCGAAGGGCCGCAAGGCGGCCCCAATCGCTTGAGTGAACAGCATTACGCGTTAGCGCGAGCTTTTTAATTTCCAGTCTGTGCATGGAAAGCAAGGAGGTCTTTCTGGCAACTGATAAAACTGTCAGTTGTGTGGGGGGTAGCCTCGGTTCTAAATATTCATGTGTTTTTCGACAACTCCCTCTCGAACTGCTGAGGCGCCAAAATGAAAATAGAAAGCGTGACCGTGGCTGATGTTGTATTTGCGCCTGTCTCACCTGAAATCGACCTGACGCTCTTGGCAGACACATCCGACGGTACGATGCGCAGTGAGGTTTTGACCGACGATGCCATCGAGATTTCTTTGACGATCAAGAACTGGAAGGCCGCAGGTGATCCCACCATGGGAGAGTTTGACCAGATGTGGCTGTATCACCTGCCAGAGGGCGGGGTGGAGGAGGAGCTCCACAGTGGTCAATATGATAGGGACAGTACTTTTCCCTTCCAGGTGAAGTTGGATAAGGCAAAGGTAAAATCATGGGGTGAAGGCAAACATGGTTTTTTTATCAGGGTGATTCCTTACAATAGTCCCTTGCCTGTTGATTTCCTCCCGTTGAACCTGATTTTCGATCGTGTGGCTCCTTATCCAAATCGACTTCCGACAGCTTTCCCGGCTATTGCCGCTGTGCTGGATGCCAATATTGGTGCGGTCAAGCTTGCGTTGCCCGCCTATCCGGATTGGGATGCCAGAGACATCGTGGCGTGGATCTGGCGCAGGGAAGTGCCCAGCGACCCGGGCGACCTGGTGCCTGACGGCTTCACGCCTGTCTCTGCAGTGCCATTGTCGATACCGGTGCCTGAGAAGGTCATTCGGGATGCAGGGGATGGCGGCATCCATATTGCCTACCTTTTAAAGGACATTGCCGGCAATGTGAGTGCCGTGTCAGTGCCCACGCGCGTTACGGTGGCGACTGGCAATTTGCCTACCCCGGCGGACTTCAAAAGGCCCCTGGTCTTGGGCATGAACGGCGGAGTGGTGGACCAGGATGCCGTGTTCAACGGTATTACGGTGGAAATTGGTGCCTTCCTGCATTTCAAGGCGACTGACCTGATCACGATCAAGTGGGGTACGCATACTTTCGAAACGCGGACTGTCGGCACGTTCCCGGTCAAGCTGGCCATCCCTGCCAGCGTTGTCCTGGCTATTTATGGAAAAGGCTCTACCGGCGTGAAACCGGTCGAAGTCACGTATGAGGTACACCGCGGTGACTACCTGTTGGGCGGTGAAAAGGATTCATTCGGCGTCAACCTTGAGCGCATTGGCCCAGTCGTGCCTGAGCCGGACCCGGAATGGCCGGGGCCTGTGAACCCGGAAATGGTCCTGCCGGATGTTTATGGGGGTAACGAGAACCTGAAAAACCGGCTGACCGAGGCGGATGAACTGGCCGATGCCGCACTTAAAGTAACGATCGATACCGCGTTCATGGAAGGTGATCTGGTCGAGTTCTACTATTCGGATGAGCATGTATCCGAGGCGGATTATGTACTCAAGGCGGCTGATCTCGGCAACGAAATAGAAGTGACGATTCCGTGGGTATACATTTGGCAGCACGATAATGGCGACCGCTCCGCTCACTACGTGGTCAGCCGTAAAGACGTGCCGAACAAAGCCGTATCCAACCCTCAGTCTATTCAGGTGGAGGCTATTGTCCTGCACCCTGAAGCTGGGCAGTTCCAGGGTGGGTTCAATAGCGGAGGGCGCGTCTGGCTGAATTGTACCGCCTTGTTTGATCTTGCAGATCCAACGGATACCCAACCCGGTGTACGTATTGATATCCCTGACTTGAGCGAGTGGTTGGCCGTTGGTGCGCAATTGACGCTCACCTGGACGGTGACGCACGGTACGTCTCCCGGTGGGCCCGATATACCAGGTGCCAAATACGAGCAAACTATCGAGTTGGATACGGACAATCCGCCGACCGGGTTCGTGTGGCGTATCCCTTACGCTGACGGCCTGAAGCCAATTATCGAATTCGATCCTGGAGCCAGTTATGACGGGCTGGCGTCATTTACTTATGCATTTGAACGCAGTGGTAAAACGGTCACATCCGACCCTGCCGGGGCGGTGGTATCAATGCACAGTTTTGGTGAGGAATGCCCTCTCGTTCGCCCTTGAGCGTTGGCGGCACAGCATATTGAGCATGGCTGTTGAAAAGTCGCATTGATCATCAGGCTTTTCCTACATGGTTTTAGGCGATTTCTTAATAGCCTTGCTCACGTTTCTGCTGCCCGTTCACGGGTAAATCGATGAGGCAAAGGTGCAATGATCAAGCAACGCAGTTTTACCCAGACCCCCGTGGCGCTAGCCTTTGGGCAATTATTACTGGGCGCTTCGACCGTATTTCTTGTCGGGCCGGCAAATGCCTTGACGTTGGTGGACCATGAGAAAACTATCGGTGCCGGCACCCCTGTTGACAGCTACAGGGTCACTGACGGCGGGCGCTTGGTAGCCGAGGGCGCTACCACACAGCAGATCGACGTGCGTACAGGCGGTGGTCTGCACCTTGAGGGCTCCACGGTGTCAGCCACCGGGGTCGCTGCGGTCATGGTCAACGGCGGTGCTTCGGCAACCATCACCAGTGGCTCGCGCCTTACCAGCAACCTGTTCGGCCTCGATGTGCTGCGCAGTGCGACGGCTGGCGCCAGGGTGTCGGTAAATGACAGCCATATCGAAGGGGGTATAGGCGGCGCCAGAGTGGCCGGCAGTTCTCATCTTTCCCTGACTGACAGTACGCTGGTGAGTAAAGGGGCGGCCGGTGCTGCCTTGCTGTTTGGCGATGCCCGGCTGGATGCGACCAACAGCCGGCTGACCGGCGCCACGGATGGCATCCGGGTGGTTGGCGATGGCCTTTCGACTAAACCTGCATTGATCAATCTGCAGGGCACGCACGTGGAAGGCCAGAATGGCGCCGCCATCCGGGTGGGTAGTGCAAACCAGGCGCCCGGCGATGCGACGATCATCGTCACGGGCGGTACTACGCTGCTCGGCAGCAATGGCAACCTGCTGGAAGTGGCGAACAGCTCGAATGCCACGATGCAGGTCGAGGGCAGCAACCTGGTGGGTGATGTGTGGGTGGAGGCCGGTTCCAGTGCCAATCTGACTTTGGGCAACCAGGCCAGCCTGACCGGGCGCCTGACCAATGTCGAACGCCTGGCGCTGAATGATGGCGGCCGCTGGAACATGGTGGAGGACAGTGAACTCGGGCAACTGACCATGGCGGGGGGCTCGGTGCGGTTCGGTGAGGCCACGCAGTACCAGCGCCTTACCCTGGGCAGCCTGTCGGGCAGTGGTACGTTCATCATGGACGCCGACTTCAGCAGCGCCCAAAGCGACTTCCTCGACATTACCGGCACGGCCACCGGCAACCACAGCCTGCTGGTGGGCAGCAGCGGCAGCGAACCCACCCAGGCAAACAGCTTGCACCTGGTTCACGCCGCGGCGGGGGATGCGCAGTTCTCCCTGCTTAACGGGCCGGTGGACCTGGGGGCGTTCTCTTATGACCTGGTGCAGCGTGGCAATGACTGGTACCTGGATGGCGCGACCAAGGTGGTAAGCCCAAGCACCGAGGCGGCCATGGCCTTGTTCAATACCGCACCGACCGTGTGGTATGGCGAGCTGTCATCCCTGCGCAGCCGCATGGGGGAACTGCGCCTCGACGAGCGTAAATCAGGCCTGTGGGCGCGTAGCTATGGCAACAAGTACAACGTTTCTTCTTCTACCGGTACGCCGTACAGCCAGGTGCAACAGGGCTTCTCGCTGGGTGCCGATACCCCGTTGCCGTGGGGTGACGGCCAATGGCTGGCCGGGGTGATGGCCGGCTACAGCAGCTCGGACCTGAACCTGACCCGTGGCGCCTCGGGTGAGGTGAAAAGCTACTACCTGGGGCTGTATGCCACCTGGCTGGATGCCCAGAGCGGCTATTACCTGGACAGCGTGGTCAAGCTAAACCGCTTCGACAACCAGGCCAAGGTCAGCCTCAGCGATGGCCAGCGAACCGAAGGCGATTATGACAACGTCGGCCTGGGGGCGTCGGTGGAGTTCGGGCGCCACCTGGCGTTGGACGATGGCTACTTCGTCGAGCCTTTCGGGCAGTTGTCGGTGGTCGGCGGATTACCACCTGGACAACGGCTTGAAGGCCGACGGTGATGCCACGCGTTCCGTACTGGGCAAGGCCGGCGCGACGGCGGGCCGCACCATCACGCTCGAGGGTGGGCAGTGGCTGCAACCCTATGTGCGTCTGGCCTATGTGCACGAGTTTGCCAACAACAACCAGGTAAAGGTCAACGATCACCAGTTCGACAATGACCTCTCGGGTTCGCGTGGGGAGCTGGGCATGGGGGTGGCGGTGTCGTTGATGGACCGCCTGCAGTTGCATGCCGACTTCGACTACAGCAACGGCAAGGGACTGGAGCAGCCGTGGGGCGTCAACCTGGGAGTGCGTTACAGCTGGTAAACCATGGCGAGCCGTTCATTGCGCCGGACTGGACACGTTGGAGGTTGAGTTATGCGAAACGGGAAGTCGGATCCGCTTTTTCCTCCACCTTGGGTGGAAGGCTCGCTTGAAAACCTGGAGGGGGGCGCGCAAAACGTCATCCCTCTGGGCCTGCTGGAAAAGCCCCTGCGTGTGAATGTCACGCCATGGCCGGGTTCCAACCCCTCCCATGACATGCCGGAGACACTGGTGCTGTTGTGCGATGGTGTGCAGATAGGCGAAACCAGGCAATGGGTGGCCCCCATTGCACCGGACGATTACTACGTCGAGATTCCCCTGGAGTACCTCAAGGACGACAGCACGCCTGAGTTGACCTACAGGGTCAAAGGTTACAACGGGGCGGAACGGTGCTCGGAGCCGCGGACCATAACCTTGGACTTGACCGGGCCCACGTTGGGCGGCGATCGCGGTAGCCTGATATTCGACGCAGAAGTGCTCACTGAGGGCGTAACGGCGGATTACCTGGAACGACACGATGATGTGCTTGTCGCACGGGTGCCGGACTATCAGACCTTTGTGCCAGGAGACCGCATTCGCTGGTTTTGGGATGCGCAGTTATACGACGACAACCTTGTTGCCGAGAAGGTAATCGAACAGGAGGGCTTTCCCGTCATCGTGGAAATCCCTGGCGATACCGTCCGTGAGCGGGGGGACGGAACTCGTTTTGCGCATTACCGGTTAAACGATTACGCCGGTAACAAGAGTACACCCGAAGAGCCGAAAGTGGTTCAGCTGAAGGTTGATACCGCGCCTGTGCCCAGGGACCTGACCTGGCCGGAAATTACCTATGCCACGGGAAGCGGGCAACAGGTGCAACTGGACCCCAACAAGAAGCTGAACTACATGCGGGTGACTGTGCCATCGGGGGCTGTATTCCCAGGGGAGAAGGTCGAGGTTTCATGGGGGGAGCCGGGTGGTGTCGGCAGCTACCTGGCGACAGAAGAAGCCCCCGGTTTTCCCGGGCAGTACGATATTCCGCTGAACCTGATTGCACAACACAGCGGCAAAGTGCTGAAAGTGTACTATCAGGTGACGGACAAGAATGGCAAGGTTCATCCGTCTGATGTACGCCTGGTATCGTTCTTGCCGCTCACTCAAGGGCTTACGACGCCAAACGTGAGCCCTTCCAGCCATAAAACGGTTTTTCTGTCCAATGTCCCTGAAGAGGGATTGACCATCACCCTCGATGCCTGGCGCTATAGCCATACGGATCACCGGGTCACGTTGGTCGTCAGCGGTGTGGATGACCAGGGTAAGCCAATGATCCAGGAGGTGCTGAAAGACCATGCCTTGACCTTGGAGGAAGTGGAAAACGGCTTGGGGTTTGATGATGCGCTCAAGGCGACCAAGGCTTTTCTGCTTTCGCTCAAGCGTGACCTGCTCACTGTGCGGGTTTCTGTCAGTTTCGATCAAGGCCTGACCTGGCCGCCATCGCCCAACTTTCCAATACTTGACCTGGACTTGCACGACTGAGCGGCTGCGTCATATCGACGAACCGGGCAGCGGTTTTTCCACCAGCCGGGTGCTGCCACCGTAGTCGTTGATTGTGCTGAAGCGTACCTGCAATCCTTCTGCGGGGCGGGTTGTCTTCAGTTCAAAGGCTTGGTTTTGCATGGGCAGCGCCATCAGCGCCGTGTCGATCTTTTCGGTTGTGCCTGCTTTGCCCACTTCCAGCCGGCCGAAGGTAAAGTGGTAGGGCGTGGGGTTGTGAACCTGCAGGAAGGTCTTGCCGTTCTCGCTGGCCAGCGACCACTGCAGGCTGTCCAGGTGCTGCTCGGGCACGCCTTGCACCTGGCTGGGCCGGTAGAACAGCTTGATGCGGGTGCGCATGGCGATCTTCAGCACATTTTGCTGCGCGCTATCGACCTGGGGAATTTCCTGCACATTGAAGTAGAACAGCGATTCGCGATCGGTGGGCAGGTTGTTTGGCAGGGCGTTTATCTTGACCAGTTGCTCGCGCTTGGGGTCGAGCCGGAACAGGGTGGGGGATACGGCAAAAGGCACTACGGTGCTGGTGTCGTCGGCCGCCGTGTTTACCCAGGCCTGCACCGCATAAGGTGCCTGGCTTGGGTTGGCGACAACCACCGAACTGCTGTGTTTGTCGCTGGGGTGGACAACGCGGGTGGCACTGATGGTCAATGCCGCTTCAGTGGTTGAGGAAAGCGTTGCCAGGCAGGCAAAGCTGAATACGTACTTGCGCAGCAGGGTCATGGACATGGTGGGACCGGCATGAGAGGTGAAACGGGTTGGTCCCCCCTGGTGGTGCCAGGGGGGCTTGAATCAGCGAATATCGACATTGAAGGAGATGTTGGTATCGATCTGCCCTTCGGTCACCGTTGCCGAAGTGGTGACAAGGCGGGCGGAAAAGACCATCTCGGTATCGCCGGTGTCCTTTACTTCATAGGCCATCGACTCGGTATTGGGCGCAAGGCGGCTCGTGAGGTCGTTGATTGCCAGACCCAGGCCGGTGCTGTATTCGAGGCCGTCCTTGAGGGCATAAAGATCGGAGTTGACGGGATCCGCACCCAAGCCCGCCTGGAAGGTGGCATAGGCATTCTGTGTGCCGGTCACGCAGCTTCCCGGTACGCGTAGTGCGAAGTGTACCTTGGGGGTTTCCTGGTCGACTGCAGTGAAGTCGAACGTATTGAAGTTACCCAGGTTGATCAGCGGCAGGCTTGGGCCGCCTGGGGTAACGACCTGGATGGGGCAGGTGCCAGGCCCGCTGACAGTACCTTCGAACTTGATGGGTTTTGCCATTGCCGCGCTGCTGCAAAGGCTCAGCGCAAGTACGGATAGTGTTTTTTTCATTGGATGATCCCTGTGTTGAGTGGCTGCGAACTCATGTATCTCAGCGCGCAGGCAGAGTACGCAGGGCAACACAGGGGGTCTGTAGGCGAAGGTTGCACATGCCGGGGGAAACAGGCTGGCCGAAGGGGCGCCATACCCCTTCGCCCGGGCAGCCCGGGATCAGTGGCGGGTATCGGCTGCCGCCGAAGCCAGCAGCTGCTTTTGCTCAAGCCAGTCAAACGCCTCGCCACGCTGCTCGCATTCGTAGCGGCGCTCTTCCAGGGCCTGGTACAGGTTCAGCTCTTCATCCGGCATGTAGTGCAGGCAGTCGCCGCCGAAGAACCAAAGCAGGTCGCGTGGCACCAGGTGGGCGATTTGCGGGTAGCGCTGGATTACCTGGCAGATCAGGTCTTGGCCCAGGTACTGGCTTTCCAGAGGGTCTTGCGGCAGCAAGCTCAACAGCTCGTCGAAGCGCTCGAGGAACAGGGCGTGGCTTTCCTCCGGTACCTGCTCGGCTTCACCCAGGGCCACCAGGATGGTACGCAGGTGGTTGAGCAGTTGCAGGTGGTATTCCAGATGGGGGGTGGCCATGGGGCGGTCCTCGGGGTGGTTGAAACGGGGGCGGAGTATACGCGGGTTACAGAAGGGGCCGCAAAACGGCCCCTTGGCTCAGCGTACCTTGCCTGGTTCGGGCAGCAACTGTGTCTTGTCGAAGGCATCCACATCGATCACTGCCCGCCGGGCGTGCTCTGCCTCCTGCAGTCGTTGCCCCTCGCCAGGCTGTAGCGCACCGCTTTCCACTGCCGCATCGATTATCGACTGCCCCGTTGCAGGCCGAACCTTGCCTTCCCTGATAGCCTGGTGCAGTGCCTTGTGCAGTGGGGCCGCCCCATCCAGCAAGTCGGCGGCCCGCTGTAGTGCCGCTACCGGGTCGCCATCGGCCTGCGGGCGGAAGCAACCTGCAAGCAGCTCCTCCAGGGCTGGGTTGCCCTTGCTGCTACCGATCAGCGCCGCCACTTCGGCATCCAGTTCATCGCTCGGCCCGGTATGGCGGCGACCGAAGGGGAACACCAAGACCCGTAGCGCGCAGCCGACAAAGCGGTTGGGGAAGTTGTCGAGCAACCGGTCCAGGGCTGTTTCGGCCTGGCCCAGGCTCTCTTCCATCGCCCAGCGCAGCAAAGGCTGCATGTGTTCCGGTGAGCCCAGGTCGTGATAGCGCTTGAGCGCGGCGCTGGACAGGTACAGGTAACTCAGCACATCCCCCAGCCTTGCGCTCAGCCTTTCACGGCGTTTCAGCGCGCCGCCCAGCAGCATCATCGACAGGTCAGCCAGCAGAGCGAAGGCCGCTGCCTGGCGGTTGAGTGCACGGAAGTAGCCTTGGCTCAGGGTATCGCCGGGCACGGATTCCAGTCGCCCCAGCCCCAGGCTGAATATCAGTGTGCTGGCCGCATTGCCGGCGGCGAACATGATGTGTTTCATCAACAGGTCGTCGAATTCCCTCAATGCCTGATCGCGGTCCTCGCGCGCGGCCAGGGCCATTTCCTTGAGCACGAACGGGTGGCAGCGGATGGCGCCCTGGCCGAAGATCATCAGGTTGCGCGAAAGAATGTTCGCCCCCTCGACGGTGATGAAGATCGGTGCACCCTGCCAGTTACGGCCCAGGTAGTTGTTCGGTCCCATGATGATGGCCTTGCCGCCGTGCACGTCCATGGCGTGCTGGATGCATTCGCGGCCGCGCTCGGTGAGGTGGTACTTGAGGATTGCCGACAGCACCGAAGGCTTCTCGCCCAGGTCCACGGCCTTGGCGGTCAGCAGCCGCGCGCTGTCCATCAGCCAGGCATTGCCGCCGATGCGTGCCAGCGACTCCTGGATGCCTTCGAATGCAGCCAGCGGGACATTGAACTGTTCGCGGATGTTGGCGTACTGGCCGGTGACCAGACTGGTGTATTTGGCTGCGCCAGTGCCCACTGCCGGCAGGGAGATGGAGCGGCCTACCGACAGGCAGTTCATCAGCATCATCCAGCCCTTGCCGAGCATGGCCTGGCCACCGATGAGGAAATCCAGCGGCACGAACACGTCCTTGCCGCTGTTGGGGCCGTTCATGAACGCGGCGCCCAGTGGCAGGTGGCGTTTGCCGATTTCGACGCCGGGCGTGTCGGTAGGGATCAGCGCCAGGCTGATACCCAGTTCTTCCTGCTCGCCCAACAGGTGGTCCGGGTCGTAGGCCTTGAACGCCAGGCCCAGCAGGGTGGCGACGGGCCCGAGGGTGATATAGCGCTTTTCCCAATTCAGGCGCAGGCCGATGACCTCTTCGCCGTTCCATTGCCCCTTGCAGACCACCCCGGTGTCAGGCATGGCGCCTGCGTCGGAGCCGGCCAGCGGGCCGGTGAGGGCGAAGCAGGGGATTTCCTCGCCACGCGCCAGGCGTGGCAGGTAGTGGTTGCGTTGTTCGTCAGTGCCGTAATGCAGCAGCAGTTCGGCCGGGCCGAGCGAGTTGGGCACCATCACGGTGGAAGCCAGGTCGCCGCTGCGGGTGGCCAGTTTCATCGCCACCTGGGAGTGGGCGTAGGCTGAAAAGCCCTTGCCGCCGTATTCCTTGGGGATGATCAGGGCGAAGAAGCCATGCTGCTTGATATGTGCCCAGGCTTCGGGCGGCAGGTCCATGTCCTGGCCGATCTGCCAGTCGCTGACCATGGCGCACAGTTGTTCGGTCGGGCCGTCGATGAAGGCCTGTTCTTCTTCGGTCAGCTGCGGCGCCGGGTAGGCGAGCAGGGTGCGCCAATCGGGACGGCCGCAGAACAGTTCGCCGTCCCACCATACGGTGCCCGCGTCGATCGCCTCGCGCTCGGTCTGCGACATCGGCGGCAGGGTACGCTGGAACCAGTTGAACACGGGGCCTGTGAATACCTTGCGGCGCCATTCCGGCAGCGCCACCAGGGCGACTTTCAGTGCCAGCGCTATCCAGAGCAGGGTCAGCAGCCAGCCGGGAGCGCTGCTGAAAATGCCCATCAGCAGCACATAAGCGGCCATGATGCCGAGAATTTGCAAGGGCGCCAGGCGCCGGTGCGTGAGGTACGCCGCGCCGATCACCAGCACTACCAACCACAACAGCAACATAATCGGTCCTCCTTGGAACCAGGGGGGTAAGCCGTCCCAGACAGCTTAGACGCAACGCTGCGAACGGCCGGGTCAGAACAGTGACAGGGCATGGCGGCGGGAGTTTCAGTCCGGTGTGTGCCTGTACCGGCCTCTTCGCGGGTGAACCCGCTCCCACAGGTACTGCATCACTCTCAGGTCTGGCGCAGAACCCTGTAGGAGCGGGTTTACCCGCGAAGAGGCCGGTACAGGCGACGAAAGTCTGGAGTAGACTGCACCACCTCCGCATTCATAAGGACGTTGCCATGCTGAAGATCTGGGGCCGCAAGAATTCGAGCAATGTGCGCAAGGCGCTGTGGATCGCCCACGAACTGGGCCTGGATTTCGAGTCGATCGATGCCGGCGGCGCCTTCGGCGTGGTCAACGAGCCGCACTACCGCGCGCGCAACCCCAACGGCCTGGTGCCGATGCTGGAAGACGGCGCCCTGACCCTGTGGGAGTCCAACACCATCGTTCGCTACCTGTGCGCCGAATACGGTGCGGAGCAGGGCTGGTACTTGGACGACCCGCGTCAGCGCGCCCTGGCGGACAAGTGGATGGACTGGACCACCTCGTCCTTCGCCACGCCGTTCCGCCCAATGTTCTGGGGCCTGTTGCGCACCCCGGAAGACCAGCGCGACTGGGTGGCGATCAACGCTGCGCACAAGCAATGCGCCCAGCTGCTGGCCATTGCCGACGAAGCCCTGGCCAAACAACCGTACCTTTCCGGTGACCAGATCGGCATGGGCGACATCCCACTGGGTAGCTTCATCTATGCCTGGTTCGAAATGCCCATCGAGCGCCCGGCCATGCGTCACCTGGAGGCCTGGTACGAGCGCCTCAAGGCCCGCCCTGCGTACCAGGCAGCGGTAATGACTGCGCTGACCTGATCGAACACCACGGCTACTTCGATAGTCATTATCAATACACATGACTGTACTTGTGCGGCCAGGCCAAGCACCATTGGCCGCACTCACTGCGCCAGTGCCTTTACCTGGCGTGTCCTGCACCTTTTTCTCGGTAAGTGACCCGCTATGAGTTCCGCCCTGTCCATCCGACAGCTGACCAAGACCTACGGCAACGGCTTCCAGGCCCTCAAGGGCATCGACCTGGATGTTGCCGAAGGCGACTTCTTCGCCTTGCTCGGCCCCAACGGCGCGGGCAAGTCCACCACCATCGGCATCCTCTCCACCCTGGTCAACAAGACCAGCGGCACGGTCAACGTGTTCGGCCACGACCTGGACCGCGAGCCCTCGGCGCTCAAGCGCTGCCTGGGCGTGGTGCCGCAGGAGTTCAACTTCAACCAGTTCGAGAAAACCTTCGACATCGTCGTGACCCAGGCCGGTTACTACGGCATCCCGCCCAAGGTGGCCAAGGAGCGTGCCGAGCAGTATCTGACCCAGCTCGGCCTGTGGGACAAGCGTGACGTGCAATCGCGTTCGCTGTCGGGGGGCATGAAGCGCCGCCTGATGATTGCCCGTGCACTGATCCACGAGCCGCGCCTGCTGATTCTCGACGAGCCCACCGCCGGTGTGGACATCGAACTGCGCCGTTCGATGTGGAGCTTCCTCACCGAGCTGAACCAGAAGGGCATCACCATCATCCTCACCACCCACTACCTGGAAGAGGCCGAGCAGCTGTGCCGTAACATCGGCATCATCGACCACGGCACCATCGTCGAGAACACCAGCATGCGCCAGTTGCTGGGCAAGCTGCATGTCGAAACCTTCGTGCTCGACATCAAGCAGGACCTGGCCACTGCACCGGTGCTGCAGGGCTACCCGTGCCGGTTGCTGACCCCGCACACCCTGGAAGTGCAGGTGGAAAAGGACATCGGCATCACCGCGCTGTTCGGCCAGCTGGCGCTGCAGAACATCGAGGTGCAGAGCCTGCGCAACAAGACCAACCGACTCGAGGAGCTGTTCGTGTCCCTGGTGGAAAAAAACCTGTCGAAGGTGGCCGTATGAGTGTGGAACTACGCACCAACTGGGTCGCCCTGAACACCATCGTCTACCGCGAAGTGCGGCGCTTCCTGCGTATCTGGCCGCAGACCCTGCTGCCGCCGGCGATCACCATGGTCCTGTACTTCGTCATCTTCGGTAACCTGATCGGCCGGCAGATCGGCGACATGGGTGGCTTCACCTACATGGAATACATCGTGCCGGGGCTGATCATGATGTCGGTGATCACCAACTCCTACGGCAACGTGGTGTCGAGCTTCTTCGGCAGCAAGTTCCAGCGCTCCATCGAAGAGCTGATGGTGTCGCCGGTATCGCCACACACCATCCTCGTCGGTTATGTGCTGGGTGGCGTGCTGCGTGGCTTGGCGGTGGGCGTGATCGTGACCTTCCTGTCGCTGTTCTTCACCCATCTGCAGGTGCATCACCTGGGCGTGACCGTGGTCGTGGTGCTGCTGACCGCCACCATTTTCTCGCTGCTGGGCTTCGTCAACGCGGTGTTCGCGCGCAACTTCGACGACATCTCGATCATCCCGACCTTCGTGCTGACACCACTGACCTACCTGGGCGGGGTGTTCTACTCGATCAACTTGCTGCCGCCGTTCTGGCAGACCGTGTCGTTGGCCAACCCGGTGCTGCACATGGTCAACTCGTTCCGCTACGGCATCCTAGGGGTGTCGGATATCAGCATTGGCACGGCGATTACCTTCATGCTGGTCGCCACCGCGGTGCTCTACCTGGTGTGCGTTCGCCTGCTGGTCAGCGGCCGCGGCATGCGTGCCTGACACCTTGCACCGGCATTGGCGCAGACGCCACTGCCGGCCCACCCACCAGCGCCAGTAGAGCATGGTGGTGAAGTAGCCGAGGATGCCCAGCACCACGCCGCACACTACCGAGCCGAGCAGGAAGGGTTGCCACAGCGTCGACAGCTGGTCGGTGATCCACTGGAAAGTCAGCTCGTCGGGCAGGGTGCGCGGCGGTACCTGCATCAGCCAGGCGCCGGTCATGTAGGTGACGAAGAACACCGGTGGCATGGTCAGCGGGTTGGTCAGCCATACCAGGCTGACCGCGATCGGCAGGTTGCCGCGCAGCGGAATGGCCAGCGCGGCGGCCAGCAGCATCTGCGCCGGCATCGGGATCAGCGCCGCGAACAGGCCAACGCCCATGGCCCTCGCCACCGAATGGCGGTTCAGGTGCCAGAGGTTCGGGTCATGCAGCAACTTGCCGAAAAAGCGTAAGGACTTGTGTTCCCGAATACTGGTCGGGTCCGGCATGTAGCGTTTGAAAAGTCGGCGCGGCATGTAGGCTCCCGGAGCGTTGATCCGGGCAGTATGCCCTGATTCCCGCTCAGCCTCGTTTAGAGTTTGTGACAATTGTTGAGCAAGCGCTGCCGGCAATTGGGCTATGCCTCAGAAGGTGATTTCGCTTCTGGAGCTCTACTTCATGCGCACAGGGATGTTTGCGCTCGCGCTCGGGCTGTTGTGCCTGGGCTTTCTCCCCGCATTGCCATCGGTCGGATGGCTGGTGCTGCTGGCTGCAGTCGGTGGCCTCGGCCTGTTCACCCGGCTGTGGCCACTGGGCTGTTTTCTGCTGGGCCTGTGTTGGGCCTGCTGGTCGGCGCAGCAGGCGCTGGATGACCGCCTGGCCACCGGGCTGGATGGCCGCACCTTGTGGCTTGAGGGCCAGGTGGTCGGCCTGCCGACCCGGACTGCGCAGGGTGTGCGTTTCGAGCTGGACGCGGCCCGCTCGCGGCGGGCAGAGCTGCCGCAGCGCCTGCAACTGAGCTGGTTCGACGGCCCGCCGCTGCGCGCGGGCGAGCAGTGGCGGCTGGCGGTGACCTTGCAGCGCCCGGCGGGGCTGCTCAACCCGCATGGGCCGGACCGTGAGGCGCAATTGCTGGCGCGGCGCGTCGGTGCGACCGGTACGGTCAAGGCCGGGCAGTTGCTGGCGCCGGTTGCCGGCGGCTGGCGCGACACGCTGCGCCAGCGCCTGCTGGCAGTCGAGGCCAATGGCCGGCAGGCAGCGTTGGTGGCGCTGGTGCTTGGCGACGGGGCGGGCCTGGCCCGGGAGGACTGGCAAACGTTGCAGGCCACCGGCACGGTGCACCTGCTGGTGATCTCTGGCCAGCACATCGGCCTGGTTGCCGGCTTGCTGTATGGCCTGGTTGCCGGGCTGGCGCGTTGGGGGCTGTGGCCCGCTCGGTTGCCCTGGCTGCCCTGGGCGTGTGGCCTGGCCATGGCTGCGGCACTGGCCTACGGTTGGTTGGCAGGTGGTGGTGTACCGGTGCAGCGTGCTTGCCTGATGCTGGCCGTGGTGATGTTCTGGCGCCTGCGCTTTCGCCACCTTGGTGCGACCTTGCCGTTGCTGCTGGCGCTGGTTGCCGTGCTGCTGGTGGAGCCGTTGGCCGCGCTGCTGCCCGGGTTCTGGCTGTCGTTCGCGGCCGTGGCCACGCTTGGCTATTGCTTCAGTGCCCGCCTGGGCGGCTGGCGGCCCTGGCAGGCCTGGACGCGGGCGCAATGGGTAATTGCCATCGGTTTGCTACCGGTGCTGCTGGCTACGGGCTTGCCCGTGAGCCTGAGTGCGCCGCTGGCCAACCTTGTTGCGGTGCCTTGGGTCAGCCTGGCGGTACTGCCGTTGGCGTTGCTGGGAACTTTGCTGCTGCCGCTGGGCGGGGTAGGGGAGGTGCTGTTGTGGCTGGCGGGTGGTCTGCTCGATGGGCTTTTCCGGCTGCTGGCGTTGGTGGCGCAACAGCAGTCGGCGTGGCTGCCAGCAGTTCTGCCATTGTGGGCCTGGCTGCTGGTGTGCCTGGGTACGTTGCTGGTTTTGATGCCCCGTGGCGTACCGCTGCGCGGGTTGGGTGGCGTGATGCTGCTGGCGCTGTGGGTACCCCCGGAGACGGTGCCGTTCGGCCAGGTCGAGGTCTGGCAGCTGGACGTCGGCCAGGGGCTGGCGGTGCTGTTACGCACCCGGCATCACGACCTGCTGTACGACGCCGGGCCGGCCAGGGGGGAGAGCGACCTGGGCGAGCGGGTGGTGTTGCCGACCTTGCGCAAGCTAGGGGTGGGCAGCCTGGACCTGATGCTGGTCAGCCACGCCCATGCCGACCACGCCGGTGGTGCTGGCGCAATCATGCGTGGCCTGCCGGTCGAACGGGTGATCGGCGGCGAAGTGCTGGATGACATGCAACTGCAGCCTTGTGTCAGTGGCGACCAGTGGACGTGGGATGGCGTGCGCTTTTCCCTGTGGCGCTGGGCTGATGGGCAGAGCAGCAATGACCGCTCCTGCGTGTTGCTGGTCGAGGCGCAGGGTGAGCGGTTGTTGCTGGCGGGAGATATGGAAGCCGGTGCCGAACGGGCCTGGCTGGCGGCCACAGAAGCGCCGCGGATCGACTGGCTGCAGTCGCCGCACCATGGCAGCCGCAGTTCGTCCAGCGAGGCCTTCATCCGCGCCACGGCGCCGCGCGGGGTACTGATTTCGCGCGGGCGCAACAACAGCTTCGGGCACCCGCACGCGCAGGTGGTCGAACGTTATCGGCGGCATGGGGTGGTGATGCATGACACAGCGGAGCAGGGGGCGTTGCGGTTGGTGTTGGGGAGGCAGGGGGAGGTGGAGGGTGTGCGGGGTCAGCGGCGGTTTTGGCGGGTTCGGGCGCAGTGAGGTGTAGTGGCTTGCAGGTGCTTGCCATTACATTTTCAGCGCCTGTGAGATCGAGCGCCGCCCGCGCGGCGCTTCGCAGCACAAGGCTGCTCCTACATCTGTTTCGGGCCAGTAACGCCTGTGCCAATGCGCGCGACCGCCTTGCTTGTCCGGCACGATATCGAGGTGGACACCAAGGGGCCGCGCGCCTTTGCCTCAGGAATAATTGGCCCGAAACAGATGTAGGAGCAGCCTTGTGCTGCGAAGCGCCGCGCGGGCGGCGCTCGATCTCGCAGGCGCTGCAACTGTCATGGCGAACCCCCACCCCCCCAACCCATTTCCCTGACCTCCGGCAGATGAGCCCCCGGCGCGCCTATGGTAGAGTGGCGGCCTTTTTCCGAAGGGGCGTTTACTGTGTGGGAATTGGTCAAGTCCGGTGGTTGGATGATGCTGCCGATCATTCTGAGCTCCATCGCTGCCATGGCTATCGTCGTCGAGCGCCTGTGGACCCTGCGCGCCAGCCGCGTCAGCCCGCCGCACCTGCTGGGCCAGGTGTGGATGTGGATCAAGGACAAGCAACTGACCAGTGACAAGCTCAAGGCCCTGCGCGCCGATTCGCCACTGGGCGAAATCCTTGCCGCCGGTCTGGCCAACTCGCGCCATGGCCGCGAAATCATGAAGGAATGCATCGAGGAGGCCGCCTCGCGCGTCATCCACGAACTGGAACGCTACATCAGCACCCTCGGCACCATCGCCGCCATGGCCCCGCTGCTGGGCCTGCTGGGCACCGTGCTGGGCATGATCGACATCTTCAGCGCCTTCATGGGCTCGCAGATGACCGCCAACGCCGCAGTGCTGGCCGGTGGTATCTCCAAGGCCCTGGTCACCACTGCGGCCGGCCTGATGGTCGGTATCCCGGCGGTGTTCTTCCACCGCTTCCTGCTGCGCCGCATCGACGAGTTGGTGGTGGGCATGGAACAGGAAGCGATCAAGCTGGTGGAAGTGATCCAGGGCGACCGTGAAGTGGAAGTGGCCGGAGGCAAGGCGTGAAGTTCCGGCGCAATCGCCAGCGGGAGAACGTCGACATCAACCTGGCGTCGCTGATCGACGTGGTGTTCGTCCTGCTGCTGTTTTTCGTGGTCACCACCACCTTCACCCGCGAGACCCAGCTGCGCGTCGAGCTGCCTGAAGCCGCCAGCGCCGAGCCGGCGGCGCCCGACCAGGGCAAACTCGTGGAAATCACCATCAGCGCCGAAGGCGTGTACTCGGTGAACAACCACCTGCTGCCCAAAAGCGACCTGGCCACCCTGAGCGAAGCGATCGAGCGTGAGTCGGGCGGCGACAACAAGCTGCCGCTGGCCATCAGCGCCGACGGCAAGACCCCGCACCAGGCCGTGGTCACTGCGATGGATGCCGCCGGCAAGCTCGGTTTCAGCCAGTTGCGCATGACCACTGTCGAGGCGGCCCAGGGCACACCTTGATGGCCTTCGCCGACCGTCTGCTCGCCGCCTGGTACGCCGGGCACCCGGCCCTGGCGCTGCTGCGCCCGCTGGAGGCACTGTATCGCCGCGTGGTCACGCGCAAGCGGGCGCGTTTTCTCAGTGGCGAAAGTGCCAGCTACCGGGCCCCGGTGCCGGTCATCGTGGTGGGTAACATCACCGTGGGCGGTACCGGCAAGACGCCGATGATCCTCTGGCTGATCGAGCACTGCCGCCAGCAGGGGCTGAAGGTGGGCGTGGTCAGCCGTGGCTATGGCGCCAAGCCGCCGCAGCTACCCTGGCGCGTGCAGGCCGACCAGGCCGCCGAGCAGGCCGGCGATGAGCCGCTGCTGATCGTGCAGCGCACCGGCGTGCCGCTGATGATCGACCCCGACCGCTCGCGCGCGGTGCAGGCACTGCTGGCCAGCGAACCCCTCGACCTGATCCTGTGTGACGACGGCATGCAGCACTACCGCCTGGCCCGCGACCTGGAGTTGGTGCTGATCGATGCCGCCCGCGGCCTGGGCAATGCCCGCTGCCTGCCGGCGGGGCCGTTGCGTGAGCCGGCCGAACGCCTGCACGAGGCTGACGCGGTGCTTTACAACGGCGCCAGCGCAGACCGCGCCGATGGCTTCGGCTTCTGCCTGAAGCCGTCCGCCCTGGTCAACCTGCGCAGCGGCGAGCGCCGCGCGCTCGACCATTTCCCCGCAGGCCAACGCCTGCACGCGGTGGCCGGTATCGGCAACCCGCAACGTTTCTTCAATACCCTGCTGGGGCTAAACTGGCAGCCGGTGCCGCACCCCTTTGCCGACCATGCGCAGTTCAGCGCCCAGAGCCTGGCCTTCAGCCCGCCGCTGCCGCTGGTCATGACCGAGAAGGATGCGGTGAAATGCCGGGCCTTCGCCGCTGACGACTGGTGGTACCTGGCCGTCGAGGCGCAGCCGACGCCGGCCTTCGGTGCCTGGTTCGACAACCAGTTGCAACGCTTGCTGCGCAAGCCCTGAGCCCTTTTTCAATTCCCGGCCACCTGGCCTAAAGGAAGCCTCAAATGGACACCAAACTGCTCGATATCCTGGCCTGCCCGATCACCAAGGGCCCGCTCAAGCTCAGTGCCGACAAGACCGAGCTGATCAGCAAGGGCGCCGGCCTGGCCTACCCGATCCGCGACGGCATCCCGGTCATGCTGGAAAGCGAGGCGCGCACCCTGACTGATGAAGAGCGTCTGGACAAATGAGCCTGGATTTCACCGTGGTGATCCCCGCCCGGCTGCGCTCCACGCGCCTGCCGGGCAAGCCATTGCTGCCGATCGCCGGCAAGCCGATGGTGCAGCATGTGTGGGAACAGGCCCGCAAGAGCGGCGCCAGCCGCGTGGTCATCGCCACCGACGACGCCAGCATCGTAGAGGCCTGCAAGGCCTTCGGCGCCGAAGTGCTGCTGACCCGTGCCGACCATGAGTCCGGCACCGACCGCCTGGCCGAAGTGGCCGCGCACCTCGGCCTGCCTGCCGATGCCATCGTGGTCAACGTGCAGGGCGACGAACCGCTGATCCCGCCGGTGATCATCGACCAGGTGGCAGCCAACCTGGCGGCGCACCCGGAAGCCGGTATCGCCACCCTGGCCGAACCGATCCATGAGCCGGAAACCGTGTTCAACCCCAACGCGGTCAAGGTAATCAGCGACAAGAACGGCCTGGCCCTGACCTTCAGCCGTGCGCCGCTGCCCTGGGCCCGCGATACTTTTGCCAAGGACCGCAACCTGTTGCCAGAAGGCGTGCCGTATCGCCGCCATATCGGCATGTACGCCTACCGCGTCGGCTTCCTGCAGGACTTCGTCAGCTGGGGCCCGTGCTGGCTCGAGCAGACCGAAGCGCTGGAGCAGCTGCGTGCCCTGTGGCATGGCGTGCGCATCCACGTCGAAGACGCCATCGAGGCGCCTGCCGTGGGCGTGGATACCCCTGAAGACCTGGAGCGCGTACGGCGCTTGCTGGAGGCCTGATGCGCGTCCTGTTCGTCTGCCTCGGCAATATCTGTCGCTCGCCCACCGCCGAAGGCGTGCTGCGCCATCAATTGCAGGCTGCCGGGCTTGCCGACCGGGTGCATGTGGCCTCGGCCGGCACCGGCGACTGGCACGTCGGCAAGGCGCCTGACAGCCGCACCTGCAAGGCAGCGCTGGCGCGTGGCTATGACCTTTCGCAGCAACGCGCCCAGCAGGTCAAGGCGGCGCACTTTGCCGAATATGACCTGATCCTGGCCATGGACGAGAGCAACCTTGGCCATTTGCGTGCGATGCGCCCGCACACGGCAGTGGGGGAGCTCGACCTGTTCCTGCGCCGCTATGGCGCAGCGCTGGATGAAGTGCCAGACCCGTACTATGGCGGCGCCGATGGCTTCGAGCAGGTGCTCGACCTGGTTGAAGCGGCGTGCCAGGCGCTGGTCCTGGAAATCAAGGGGCGGCTATGACAGTGCAGTGGCAGGAGCAGGTATCGCTCAAGCCTTACAACACCTTTGGCATCGACGTGAAGGCGCGGTATTTCACCCAGGCACATGATGACCAGGAGGTGCGCCAGGCGCTGGCCCAGGCGCAGCAAGGCGGCGTGCCGGTGCTGGTGATTGGCGGTGGCAGCAACCTGCTGCTGACCCGCGATATCGATGCGCTGGTGCTGCATATGGCCAGCCGTGGCCGGCGCGTGCTCAGCGACGATGGCGAACGTATCGTGGTCGAGGCCGAGGCCGGTGAGCCGTGGCACCCGTTCGTGCAGTGGACACTGGCGCAGGGCTATTGCGGGCTGGAGAACCTCAGCCTGATCCCCGGCACTGTGGGCGCCGCACCGATGCAGAACGTGGGCGCCTATGGCGTTGAGATCAAGGACGTGTTCGTCGGCCTGACCGCCCTGGACCGTGAGACCGGCGAGTTGCGTGACTTCGGCCTGGCTGAATGTGCCTTCGGGTATCGCGACAGCCTGTTCAAGCGCAACCCCGGGCGTTGGTTGATCCTGCGTGTGCGTTTTGCCTTGAGCCGTACGCTGCAGGCTCACCTGGATTACGGCCCGGTGCGCCAGCGGTTGGCAGAGCAGGGCGTGACCGAGCCGACCGCGCAGGCGATCAGCGAGGCGATCTGCAGCATTCGCCGCGAGAAGCTGCCAGACCCGGCAGAGCTGGGTAATGCCGGGAGCTTCTTCAAGAACCCGGTGGTCTCGGCGGAACTGGTCGAGCGTATCCGTGCGCAGTACCCGGGGGTGGTGGCTTATCCCCAGGCCGATGGCCAGGTGAAGCTGGCGGCAGGCTGGCTGATCGAACAGGCAGGCTGGAAGGGTCATCGCGAGGGGGATGCCGGGGTGCATCGTTTGCAGTCGCTGGTGCTGGTCAACTACGGCCAGGCGAGCGGGGTGCAGATGCATGCGCTGGCGCGGCGGATCCAGGGCGATATCCTCGAGCGGTTCGGAGTCGAGCTGGAGATGGAGCCTAACCTCTACTGATTCAGTGCCTGGGCTGGCCTTTTCGCGGCTAAAACCCTAAAGGTGCAGCACTGATTTCGGGCTCACTCGGTCCTGTGGGAGCGGGCGCGCCCGCGAAGAATTCAACGCGGTGGCTGGCACCGGCTGCGCCGGTGTTCGCGGGCACGCCCGCTCCCACAGTGAGTTCGCAGGGCTTGAGGGTAGTGAAGTCCAAAACGTCCAGCCAAGAAAAAGCCCCGCCAGTTCGCACTGGCGGGGCTTTTTCATTCAGCCTTGGCTATCAACCGTGATGAGGCTTTTGCTCATCAGTGGCTTCCAGGGCTGGCTCCTCGGTGGCTGCAGCAGCTTCCTGTGCGGCCTTGGCGGCAGCCTCGGCCTCACGCTTGCGGCGACGCACTTCACGCGGGTCGTTCGGCGCACGGCCGTTGGCCAGCATGACAGTGGCAGGTTCCACCGGCGCAGGGGCTTCGACCGGTGCAGGCTCGACGGCCACTGGGGCAGGCTCTGCCACCACTTCTGGCTGGGCCTCGACAACCGGGGCAGGTTGCTCGGCAACCGGAGCGGCTTCGACCACGACCGGGGCCTGCTCGATTTCACCGGCCTCGACGGCAGGCGCTTCTACCGGTGCTTCGGCAACCACTACCGGTTCGGCAGCAGGTGCTTCGTCGACCACTGGCTGCGGAGCGACTTCGACCACTGGCTCGGCAGTTGCTTCGACCACGGCCACAGGCTCGCTGACCGGCTGCTCGACCACCGGGGCCACAGCCACTTCTTCAGCCACGGCAGTAGCTTCGACCTGCTCGACCTTCTCGGCCTGCTCGACCGGCTGGGCGACTTCGCTGTTGTCGGTTTCCGCTACGGCGGCGACTTCGGCGGTGGCAAGCTCGGCCTGCTGGTTGGCCTGGGCTTCGGCGTCGGCACTGATGTTGCTGCTGGCGACAGCGGCAGTCACGGCCAGGCCGGCAGCCAGCTCGGCACCCAGCTCGGTGGCCTGATGCGGTTGTGGCTGCTCTTCGCTGCCTTCTTCCTCGCTGCCATCGATCAGCTCGCCGTTGGCGTTGCGCTGACGCTCACGACGGTTGCTGCGACGACGCTGGCCACGGGAACGGCGGCGCGGGCGCTCGCCATCGGTGCCTTCCTGTTCGTCCTGCAGCAGCTCTTCGTTCGGCAGTTGCTCTTCAGCCAGCTCGGCAGCCTGCTCGGCGGCTTCTTCGGCTACGCGTGGCTGACGCTCTTCGCGTGGTGGGCGAGGAGCACGTTCTTCGCGTGGAGCACGTTCTTCACGAGGTGCGCGCTCTTCACGAGGAGCACGTTCTTCACGAGGAGCACGTTCTTCGCGAGGTGCGCGTTCTTCACGCGGAGCACGCTCCTCACGCGGGGCGCGTTCTTCACGTGGAGCACGCTCCTCACGTGGGGCGCGTTCCTCGCGAGGTGCACGCTCTTCACGCGGGGCACGTTCTTCACGGGCTACACGCTCCTCGCGCGGCTGACGTTCCTCACGCTCGGCAGGGGTAGCGTCCAGTGGCTCACGCAGTTCGCGCACGCGCTCTTCGCCACGGTTGCCACGGCGGTCTTCGCGTGGCTGGCGTGGTGCACGTTCTTCACGCGGTGCACGCTCTTCGCGTGGGGCGCGTTCTTCACGTGGTGCACGCTCTTCGCGCGGGGCACGTTCTTCACGAGGTGCGCGCTCGGCACGCTCTTCACGCGGCTTGCGCTCTTCGTCGCGGCGGCCGTTGCGGTTGCGGCTTTGCTGGCGGCCGTTGCGGCGTTCTTCGTTGCGTGGGCTGCGCTCGGCGGCTGGCTTCTCGGCGGCAGTCACAACCGGCGCGGCGGCAGGCTCTTCCTTGCTGGCGAACAGGCTTACCAGCGACTTCACCAGGCCCTTGAACAGGCTTGGCTCCGGAGCGACCGGGGCAGGGGCGACCGGTGCGGCAGGCTGCGCCTCTTCGACAGTGGCCGGTACCGGCGCGTTGGCGCGGGCCGGGGCGGTCTTGACCGCGGCTTCCTGGCGAACCAGGGTGCGGGTAGCGGTCGGCTGCGGCGCTTCTTCGGCTTCGGCGGCGGCGATCTCGTAGCTGGACTGGTTGCTCAGCACTTCCGGGTTGTCGTCGCGCAGGCGCTGGACTTCGAAGTGCGGGGTTTCCAGGTGATCGTTCGGCAGGATGATGATGCGCGCACGGGTACGCAGTTCGATCTTGGTGATCGAGTTGCGCTTCTCGTTGAGCAGGAAGGCAGCCACTGGGATCGGCACCTGGGCGCGAACTTCGGCGGTGCGGTCCTTCAGGGCTTCTTCTTCGATCAGGCGCAGGATGGCCAGCGACAGCGATTCGACGTCACGGATGATGCCGGTGCCGGAGCAGCGTGGGCAGACGATGCCGCTGCTTTCGCCCAGCGAAGGGCGCAGGCGCTGACGGGACATTTCCAGCAGGCCGAAGCGCGAGATGCGGCCGACCTGGACGCGGGCGCGGTCGGCTTCCAGGCACTCGCGAACACGTTCTTCGACGGCGCGCTGGTTTTTCGCCGGGGTCATGTCGATGAAGTCGATGACGATCAGGCCGCCGATGTCACGCAGGCGCAGCTGGCGGGCGATTTCCTCGGCCGCTTCCAGGTTGGTCTGCAGGGCGGTTTCTTCGATGTCGCTGCCTTTGGTGGCGCGCGCCGAGTTGATGTCGATGGACACCAGGGCTTCGGTCGGGTCGATCACGATCGAACCGCCGGACGGCAGGTCGACCACGCGCTGGAAGGCGGTCTCGATCTGGCTTTCGATCTGGAAGCGGTTGAATAGCGGCACGCTGTCTTCGTACAGCTTCACCTTGCTGGCGTACTGCGGCATCACCTGGCGGATGAAGGTCAGGGCTTCTTCCTGGGCATCGATGCTGTCGATCAGCACTTCGCCGATGTCCTGGCGCAGGTAGTCGCGGATGGCGCGAATGATGACGTTGCTTTCCTGGTAGATCAGGAATGGCGCGGCGCGGTCCTGGGACGCTTCCTTGATGGCGGTCCACAGTTGCAGCAGGTAGTCGAGGTCCCACTGCATTTCTTCGCTGCTGCGGCCAAGGCCGGCAGTGCGCACGATCAGGCCCATGTCGCCCGGCACGGTCAGGCCGTTCAGGGCTTCACGCAGTTCGTTGCGCTCTTCGCCTTCGATGCGGCGGGAGATGCCGCCGGCGCGCGGGTTGTTCGGCATCAGCACCAGGTAGCGGCCGGCCAGGCTGATGAAGGTGGTGAGGGCGGCGCCTTTGTTGCCACGCTCTTCCTTCTCGACCTGGACGATGACTTCCTGGCCTTCGCTCAGTACTTCCTTGATGTTGACCCGCCCTTCGGGGGCTTTCTTGAAGTATTCGCGGGAGATTTCTTTCAGCGGCAGGAAGCCGTGACGTTCGGAACCGAAGTCGACGAAGGCGGCTTCGAGGCTGGGTTCGATGCGGGTGATCTTGCCTTTGTAGATGTTGGCCTTTTTCTGCTCGCGCGCGCCGGACTCGATGTCCAGGTCGTAGAGACGTTGGCCGTCCACCAGGGCTACACGCAACTCTTCGGGTTGAGTCGCGTTAATCAGCATTCTTTTCATGTTGTACCGTCGGTTTCCGGGCTGCCGGAAACGGCGTTCGGCACACACGACGTCTCATGGTCGGTGCCAAGGTGCGCAAAGGGTGGCCGGGCCACCCCCGTGTCGAGCGACGTTCGGCACCAGCCGGTTGCCCAGCCTGCCGTTGTCGCGACGACGCGTCCTGTTTGCTGCGGTGCCAACAAGGCCCCGGTGGCTTCGAATTGGAATCCGAATCAACCAAGCGGGCCTTGTGCACTCAGTCAGGAGGAGGAATCAACCGTCAGCCGTGGACGCCCGGAGGCATCTGTTCAGGACCTTATCCGCTCGCCAGCCGTTCAGTGGGCTGGTGGGCCGGACGCGGTGCTACACGGTCCGAGGGCTGTGCATCTCCACCCTGCACGTATCCCTGATAATTCGGGTGCTGCCGCGCGCTGAATCCGCAACGGGTTGCATTTTTCGCCAACGCAGGTTCTGCGCTGGCGCCATTCATGTCCAAGGCAGGTATTTCCGAAGCATTCGCCGGGCGTTGCGTGGAAGCGACGGGGCGGGCAGAGGTGCAGCGAAAAGAATCGGGTAAGCAGGTGAAACACCGCACTTGTCGTTTTTTTTCGGTCTTCTCTACACAGCGCTGGTGGCGATTCCAGGCAATTCGGTAAACTGGCGAAAACCCCGTAGGACGGCCTCGCGTCCTGGAGAATTGCGTTGGTCAGGGACCGGCTAGGAGCCTGGTGCCGCTGGCCTGCCGCTTTTGGCGGCGTTCGCGACTATAGCAGCAATGATTAAGTGCTTCAATTCCATAAAAAATTGTTATGATCCCGCCATGACGACCAATACCCCTCCGACTTCCGGCGTTCAGCTGATCGAAGTCGCGCCGGAGCTTGCCGGCCAACGCATCGACAATTTCCTCATCACGGCCCTCAAGGGCGTGCCCAAGACCCTGGTGTACCGCATCCTGCGCAAGGGTGAAGTACGGGTCAACAAGGGGCGCGTCAAGCCGGAGTACAAGATCCAGGCCGGCGACATCGTGCGGGTACCGCCCGTCCGCCTGCCGGAACGTGACGAGCCGGCGCCGGTAGCCCAGGGCCTGCTGCAGCGCCTGGAAGCGGCCATCGTCTACGAAGACAAGGCGCTGATCGTGATGAACAAGCCGGCCGGCATCGCCGTGCATGGCGGCAGCGGCCTGAGCTTCGGCGTGATCGAGGCGCTGCGCCAGCTGCGCCCGGACGCCAAGGAACTGGAGCTGGTGCACCGCCTGGACCGCGACACCTCCGGCCTGCTGATGATCGCCAAGAAGCGCAGCATGCTGCGCCACCTGCACGCCGCGCTGCGCGGCGACGGTGTCGACAAGCGCTACATGGCGCTGGTGCGCGGCCACTGGCCGACCTCGAAGAAGCAGGTCAACGCGCCGTTGCTCAAGAGCAACCTGCGCTCCGGCGAGCGCATGGTCGAGGTGAACGACGAGGGCAAGGAGGCGCTGACCCTGTTCCGCGTGCTGCGCCGCTTCGGCGAGTTCGCCACCATTGTCGAGGCGCGCCCGATCACCGGTCGTACCCACCAGATCCGCGTGCACACCCTGCATGCCGGGCATATGATCGCTGGCGACAGCAAGTACGGCGACGAAGATTTCAGTCGTGAAATTCGTGACTTGGGCGGCAAGCGCCTGTTCCTGCATGCCTACGCACTGACCGTGCCGCTGCCGGATGGTGGCGAGCTGAAGCTCGAGGCGCCAGTGGATGAAGTCTGGGCGAAAACCGTTGAACGTCTGAGTGCGTCCTGATCCATGAAAAAAGGCTATGAGCTACTGATCTTCGACTGGGACGGCACGCTGGCCGACTCGATCGGGCGTATCGTCGAGGCCATGAACGCCGCCGCCGAGCGTGCCGGTGAGGCGCAAAGCAGCGAGGATGCGGTCAAGGGCATCATCGGCCTGGCCCTGGGCGAGGCGATCCACACCCTGTACCCGCACCTGGCGCCTGCTCAGGTCGAAAGCTTCCGTCAGCACTATGCCGATATCTACATGGCCCTGGACCAGCAGCCCTCGCCGCTGTTCGAGGGCGTGGTCGAGTCGCTGGATGCCTTCCGTGCCGAGGGGTACCGCCTGGCGGTGGCCACCGGCAAGGCGCGTCGCGGGCTGGACCGGGTGCTCAAGGCCAATGGCTGGGAGCAGTTCTTCGATATCACTCGCGCCGCCGACGAGACCCGCGGCAAGCCGCACCCTCTTATGCTCGAGGAAATTCTCGGTCATTGCGGTGTCGAACCGGGGCGTGCGCTGATGGTTGGCGATTCGGCATTCGACCTGCAGATGGCCAGCAATGCTGGCATGCACTCGGTGGCCGTGGGCTATGGTGCCATGTCGCTGCAGGCGCTGGCCGAGTTTGGTCCGCAGGTGTGCATCGATCATTTTTCCCAGTTGCGTGAGTGGCTGGGTGGTTCCGCAATTCCATTTCCAAGGTAGGTAAGCATGGCAGACGAATGGAAAGCCCCCGAGGCCGAACCCGAGGAGCGCGAAGAGCGCAAGAGCTGGAAACTGCTGGAAAAGACCCTGCTGGCAGGCGTTCAGGAGCAGCGCCGGGCGCGACGCTGGGGGATCTTCTTCAAGTTGCTGACCTTCGTCTACCTGTTCGGCATTCTGATCCTGTTCACACCGTTGATGGACATGGACAAGACCGCGTCGCGCAGTGCCAGCCATACCGCGCTTGTCGAGGTGCGCGGGGTGATTGCCGACCAGGAGCCGGCCAGCGCCGACAATATCGTCAAGAGCCTGCGCGAGGCGTTCAAGGACAGCAAGACCAAGGCTGTGGTGATGCGCATCAACAGCCCGGGAGGCAGCCCGGTGCAGTCGGGTTACGTGTATGACGAAATCCGCCGTCTGCGGGCCGAATACCCGGCGATAAAGCTGTATGCGGTCATCGCCGACCTTGGCGCTTCCGGTGCCTACTACATTGCCAGTGCGGCGGACGAGATCTATGCCGACAAGGCCAGTCTGGTGGGCTCGATTGGTGTGACGGCGGCCGGTTATGGCTTTGTCGGCACCATGGAGAAGCTGGGTGTGGAGCGGCGTACCTACACTGCAGGCGAGCACAAGGCCTTCCTCGATCCGTTCTCGCCGCAGAAGCCGGAAGAGACCGAGTTCTGGCAGGGCGTGCTGAATACCACGCACCAGCAGTTCATTGCCATGGTCAAGCAGGGGCGGGGCGAACGCCTGAAGGACAAGGAGCATCCGGAGCTGTTCAGTGGCCTGGTCTGGTCGGGCGAGCAGGCCAAGGAGTTGGGCCTGGTGGACGGGCTGGGCAGTGCCAGCTATGTGGCGCGCGAGATCGTGGGCGAGAAGGAACTGGTGGACTTCACCGTGCAGGAGTCTGCGCTCGATCGCTTCTCCAAGCGCGTTGGGGCCAGCGTGGCTGAGCGCCTGGCGATGTGGATGGGGTTCCAGGGGCCGCAGTTGCGCTGAGGGTTCGTCGCCCGTTTTGCGGTGTTTGTGAGATCGAGCGCCGCCCGCGCGGCGCTTCGCAGCACAAGGCTGCTCCTACATCTGTTTCGGGCCAATTATTCCT
>NZ_JBIGLU010000034.1:0-44765 GCF_043658375.1 Pseudomonas sp. PsB
CCGCGAAGCAGGCGACGCGGTGGATGGCACCGGCTGCGCCGGTGTTCGCGGCCACGGCCGCTCCCACAGGTACAGCGCGAGCCCGAAGCCTGCGCCGGACCTGTGGGAGCGGGCATGCCCGCGAAGCAGGCGACGCGGTGCTCAATCTCACAGGCACCATGAGATTTGGTTATCAAAGCGCCCCACTAAAAATTGATTTCGCTGTCATGACCTGCTCTCTAGACTGAATAAAGGCAACGATAAAACTCAACGTTTTCAGCGCATGTTCAACCGCCCCGGTAGTTCATTCGCTGGCGTGCTCGTGCGCGTCGTGGATAAGGCTTGTTGCAAAGCGTTGTTGTTTAAGGAGTACATATAAAAATGCACAATCACACCGCTGGATTAGACTTGATCAAACAACGCAAGCCGCAACACGGTTTGCCGGGCGCCGCCTATATGGACCCGGTGCTCTATCAGCAGGACCTCGAGCACATCTGGTACAAGGAATGGATCTTCGCCGGCCACACTTTCGAAATGGAAAAGCCGGGCGAATACCTGACGCTGCAAATCGGTGAATACCCGGTTCTCGTAGTGCGCGGCAAGGACGGTGTAATACGTGCCTTCCATAACGCCTGCCGCCACCGGGGCTCCAAAGTCTGTACCGAAGCCAAGGGCAAAGTGGCCAAGCTGGTATGCCCATACCATAAGTGGACATTCGAACTGGACGGCAAGTTGCTGTATGCCGGCAACATGGGTACCGACTTCGACCCGTCCGAGCATGAGCTTGCTCCTGTGCACTGCGAGATCGTGCACAGTTACATCTATGTCTGCGTCGCCAGGCAAGCACCGGACTTCGAGAAGTTCCGCAGTGCCGTTTCACCGTTCATTGGCCCTCACTACCTTGAAGACTGCAAGGTCGCGTTCGAATCCCACCTGGTGGAAAAGGGCAACTGGAAGCTGGTCTTCGAAAACAACCGCGAGTGTTATCACTGCGACGGCACCCACCCCGAACTGCTGTGCAGCTATACGGAGCTGGCCTCCGTACGCGGCGACGGCAATGCAGAAGACCCGGTATTTGCCGAGTACTGCAATACGCTCGAGGCAGCCGGCCTCGCCAGCCGCCTGGTCATGGACCCCAATGGCCAGTTCCGCATGACCCGCATCCCGCTCAACCCAGGTGCCAGCAGCTACACCATGGACGGCAAGCCGGCCGTGGCCCGGCGCCTGGACCGCAGTGGCGTGGAGAACATTGGCGCCCTGCTCTACTTCAACTACCCCTCTACCTGGAACCACTTCCTCGGCGACCACGCCTTGAGTTTCCGCGTGCTGCCGGTAGGCCCCGGTGAAACCGTCGTCACCACCAAATGGCTGGTGCCGAAGGACGCACAGGAAGGTGTCGACTACGACATTGACCGGTTGACCAAGGTCTGGATGGCGACCAACGACCAGGACCGGCGGTTGGTCGAAGGTACCCAGGTGGGCGTGACCTCCCCCGCCTACATCCCCGGCCCGTTCTCTTCGATCATCGAAAGTGGCGTGTGCCAGTTCGTCGACTGGTACTGCGACCTGATGACCAGGCGGCTGACCGAAGCGGCGTCGAACAGGATCCTCTGACGCCCACGGCGGAGGGTGCTGCCCTCCGCCGGCCCCAGCCGGTCTACCGGATCGACGGTAGCTTCCTGGCGCATCCCCTCGGCACTGGCCGCCAACCATTTCAGAAGTTGGCTACGAAATTTGACGCCGTAATGGCGCAACGGCCGTTGCCCACACTTCGCCCCCACTTTTCAACTTGACCCGCTGTATGGGAGCCAAGCCTTTTCCCCGGGCAAGACAGAAACAAGACCACAACATCTGTCGCGTGCAACCCGGGCACCCCGAACATTGCAACTGCCATGAATTTCAAAGGAGACAAGAATGATAAGTCCTGTACTCACGGTTGAAGATGTACCCCTCAACAAGTTTCACAAGTCGCTGACTGTCCGTTCAGGCGGTGGCGGTTTTGCCGACGGTTATGTGCTGTGCGTGATTGGCGTCGCCCTGGCGCATATATCGGCGACGTTGCAGTTGAGTACGTTCTGGGAAGGCCTGATCGCCGCTGCGTCCCTGATTGGCGTGTTCTTCGGTGGGTTTCTCGGTGGCTGGCTTACCAACCACCTGGGCCGGCGCAAGGTGTATTTCATCGGTCCGCTGCTGTTCATCGGTGCCTCGCTCGCCCACTTGTGGGTCGATACGGCAATGGGCATGTTCCTGCTGCGGTTGCTGATCGGCATTGGCGTAGGCATCGAATACCCGGTGGCCACGTCCATGCTCGTCGAATTCATGCCGCGCAAGTACCGCGGCTCACGCCTGGCCATGCTGACCCTGTTATGGTTCGCCGGGGCTGCGTCGGCCTACCTGTTCGGGGAGTTGCTGCTGCGCACTCTGGGTGCCGATGCCTGGCCGTTGGTGCTGGCCAGCTCCGCGCTGGTGGGGGTGTTCCTGTTCGTGGTGCGCCTGGGCACCCCGGAATCACCTCGCTGGCTGCTGAGCAAAGGCCGCGATGCCGAAGCCGAGGCCGTGATCAAGGCGGTGTATGGCAGCGATTTCGGCCTGCACAACCTGCCCGAGGAGCAAAACACCCGCAGCCTGACCTTCGCCAACCTGCTGCACTCGGGCTACGGCAAGCGGATGCTGTTCATCGTCAGCTTCTGGACATGCTCCATCATTCCGGTCTTTGCGGTGTACTCGTTCGCCCCCAAGGTACTCGGCGCACTCAACCTGAAAGGTGATATCGCCTCCCTGGGCTCGGCACTGATCACCCTGTTCTTTGTCTTCGGCTGCATGATAGCCACACGCATCATCAACCTGATCGACCGTCGTACCATGCTCAACTGCAGCTTCCTGCTCTCAGGCCTGGCCCTGCTGTGCCTGGGCATTTTCCATGCGAGCCCAGGCCTGGTCATTCTCATGCTGTTTGCCGCCTACGCGCTGTTCATCGGCGGCGCCCAGGTACTGGTGCTGGTCTACCCCAACGAAATCTTCCCGACCGAAATCCGTACTTTCGCCGTGGGCGTCGGTACCTCCGTGTCACGCATCGGTGCGGCAGTCGGCACCTACCTGGTGCCCCTGTCGCTGGATTCGCTGGGGATCGCGCAAACCATGTACATCGCCGCACTGGTCTCGTTCGTCGGCCTGTTCATGTCCTGGGCCCTGGCACCGGAAACACGCTCGCTGAACTTGCAGCAGGCGGCATCGCTGGGCTGATCTGAAACAACACTGTCAAAGGGAACACACAATGGCTGATTTGCTGAGCAAGCAACAATACGCGGCCCTCGCCGCCGAACTGCAACTGCGTACCCAGGCGTTCATCGACGGTGAGTTCCGCGATGCCATCTCGGGCAAAACCTTCGTCACCACCAACCCGGCCACCGGCAAGCAGCTGGCCGAAGTCGCCGCCTGCGACGTCAACGACGTGAACGTGGCCGTGGCCGCCGCCAAGCGCGTGTTCGAACAGGGCACCTGGTCGAAGATGCAGCCGAACGACCGCAAGCACGTGCTGCTGAAGTTCGCCCAGCTGCTGGAAGACAACGCCCACGAACTTGCCGTGCTGGAAGCGCTGGACAGCGGCAAGCCGGTCAGCGAGTGCCAGAACGTCGACGTGCCGGAAACCATCCACACCATCCGCTGGCACGCCGAGCTGATCGACAAGATCTACGACGCCACGGCGCCGACCGGCAATGCCGCCGTGACCATGGTGGTGCGCGAGGCCATCGGCGTGGTCGGCCTGGTGCTGCCGTGGAACTTCCCGCTGCTGATGCTGGCCTGGAAGATTGCCCCGTCGCTGGCCGCCGGTTGCTCGATCGTGGTCAAGCCGGCCAAGGAAACCACCCTCAGCGCCCTGCGCGTGGCCGAACTGGCCCATGAGGCGGGCATTCCTGCAGGCGTGTTCAACCTGGTGCCTGGCGGTGGCCGTGAAGTGGGCGAGGCCATTGGCCGCCACATGGACATCCCGATGGTCAGCTTCACCGGCTCCACCGACACCGGCCGCCTGTTCCTGAAGTACGCCGCCGAGTCCAACCTCAAGCGCATCGTCCTGGAGCTGGGTGGCAAGAACCCGGCCGTGGTCATGAACGACTGCGAGGACCTGGACGAAGTGGCCCAGTTCGTCACCGCCGGTGCGTTCTGGAACATGGGCGAAAACTGCTCCGCTTCCTCGCGCCTGATCGTGCACAAGGACGTGAAGGACCAGCTGCTGGGCCTGATCGCCAAGCACCTGAAGGACTGGAAGTTGGGCGATCCGCTGGACCCGGACAACCGCCTGGGCGCCATGGTCAGCAAGTCGCACTTCGAAAAGGTCAAGTCGTACCTGGAATACGCCGCCGAGCACAAGCTCAGTATCGTCCAGGGTGGCGAGACCGAGGACGGCGTGTTCGTGCAGCCGACCATCGTCGACAACGTTGGCCGCGACAACAAGCTGTTCGTCGAGGAAATCTTCGGCCCGGTGCTGAGCGTGACCAGCTTCGAGACCATCGACGAGGCGATCGAGCTGGCCAACGACACCGTCTACGGCCTGGCGGCCTCGGCCTACACCGGCAGCCTGCGCAATGCGCTGCGCCTTTCGCGTGAAATCCGCGCGGGCGTGGTTACGGTCAACTGCTTCGGCGAAGGGGATGTCACCACGCCGTTCGGTGGCTACAAGGAGTCCGGCTTCGGTGGGCGCGACAAGTCCATCTGGGCCCATGACCAGTACACGGAGCTGAAGACCATCTGGATCAACGCTTCGTGACCTGAGCAAGACCGGTGCTGTTCTGACGGAGTTCGGCACCTGGCCGCTTTTGTGGTGGCTTTGCTGGCCCTATCGCCGGCAAGCCAGCTCCCACAGGGACCCCACAGTCTTCACGGCCTGTGCAGTACCTGTAGGAGCGGCCTTGTATCGCGAAAGGGCTGCGAAGCAGCCCCAGGATTTTAATGCAGATGCACGAATTGCCGGGGCCTGCTCAGAACTTCGACAAGATCCAGTCCCGCACGCGGCAACACGCGCTGTCGTCCTTCTTCTGCTCGTTGAAGGTCAGGAAGTGCTGGCTGTCCTTGTGCACCAACTCCTGCGCCACCGGCCGTACCAGCACCCCCTCCTCGATCAGCGGCTCGATCAGGTAATGCCAGCCCAAGGCGACCCCCTGGCCCTTGATCGCCAACTGAACCAGCGAGCCGTAATCGTTGGAATGCAGCAATTGCGCACCTGCCGCCACCCGTGCACTCAAGTCGACATTGTGGTACTCGAACCACATGTACCAGTCGATGTGCTCGGCAATCTGCGAGCGGCCGTAAGGGCTGAGGTTCAGCAGTGAGCCCTGGCTGATACCGTCCAGCGTTGCCACTTCCGGGTGCTGTGCCAGGTAGCCCGGGCTGCAGATCGGGTAGATCACGTCATAGGCCAAAGGGTGGCTGCTGTAGCCTTCCCTGATCTTCGACAGCTTGTTGATGAACATGTCAGGCTGGACCCCAGGTTCCATGTTCACGAAATTCTGGGTGATGACCAGGTTCAGGTCGATGTCCGGGTTCGCTGCCAGAAACTCCGGCAACCGCGGCGTCAACCACAAGCCGGAAAACGCCGGTGTACAGCACAGTGTCACCACCCGTTTGCCCTTGTTCTGCCGACGTATGCGGCTCGAGACCTGGGCGATGTTGCTGAGCGACAGCTGTACGGCATCGAAAAAGATCGCGCCTTCGGGCGTAAGCGCCACCGCCCGCCCGTTGCGGATGAACAGTTCGGCGCCCATGAAACCTTCCAGCTCACGTATCTGTTTGCTGATGGCCGCCTGGGTGACGCACAGCGACTCTGCCGCGCGGGTGAAATTGAGGTACTTAGCCGCCGCGACGAACGCCTTTACGGCGCGCAGCGAAGGCATTTGTATAAGCGCCTGATCGGGCTCTGTGTGCTTGACCATTGACCTCTACCAGTTATCAGGAAACAGGGGGCAGTCGCCGCTGGCCCATCATACAAAAAAAGGGCCTCGATCGAGGCCCTTCGGTACTTCATCGACACGACTGGCGCGCGCTATTCATCGCCTGCACGCAGCTCCTTGAACTTCATATTGGCCTTGGCGCCGATGGTCAGGAACGGCTGTGGCGGCAACGGCTTGGGCTTGTCATAGGCGCTGAGTATCTGCACCAGTTCACTGTCGATGCCCACTGCCAGGTCCGCCGCAGCGATGCCTGCCGCACTCGACTTGGAAGCACCCAGCCCGTTGCAACCACAGGCAGCGATCACTCCGGTATCGACTTCACCGAACGCTGGCACGCTGTTCCAGGTCAGTGCCATGGGGCCGCCCCAGCGGTACTCCATGCGCAACCCCTTGAGCGTCGGGAAACGCGTCGCGAACTTGCCGTCATGCACACGGCCCGCACTGTTCACCTGGCCATCGCCAATGGTCAGGCTCGGGTTGTAGCTGTAGCGCCAGCGCACCAGAATCCGGTCACTGTCACCATCGCTGATCCGCCGCACCGTGGTGCCCATGGGCAACGCCGGGGTGGCCGCCCAGGTACGCTGGCCCGGTAGAAGTCTGGGGTCGAAGCGCTCGGTCAGCGAAGCGTAGGTGAACACATGCAGCAGCTTGCCCTTGAAGAAGCCGAAGCTCTGCGCATGGCCGTTGTTGGCAAGGATAATCTTGCCCGCGGAGACCATGCCATTTGGCGTCTTGATCACCCACGCGCCCCCCACCTGCTTGAAGGACAGGGCCGGCGTCTGTTCATACACCTGCACCGGGTCAGCCAGGGCATCGGCAAAACGCCTGACGTAGGCCGCCGGCTGGATCATCACCGTGCCCGGCATGAACATGCCCGAGGTGTAGGCCGGGCTGCCCGTTACCTCGCCAATCTGCCGGGTGTCCAGCAGCTCATACCGCTCACCCAGCGCGTCGAGTTGCTTGCCGTAGGACAGGATGTGCTCGTCCCCCTGGGTGCCCCGGGCCACGCTGAAGCGCCCACAGGGGTCGAAGACTTCCTTGCCCCAGCCATGCAGGTCGGCCAGCTCCCTGGCCAGGTCGATGGCCGTGCGGTACAGCTTGATGTCACGCCGGGCGCGCTCGAGCGAACCACCACCCAAGCCCTCGGCGGACACTTCATGCGGCAGGTCGATGATGAAGCCGGAGTTGCGCCCGGAGGCCCCCTCGCCGACCAGCCCGGCCTCGAGCACCACGACCTTCAGCGTTGGGTCACGCCGGACCAGTTGGCGGGCCGCCGACAAACCGGCAAAGCCACCCCCGATGATGGCGACATCCGCCGTGACCGCACGGTTGAGCACGGCCTTGGCCTGGCGGCGTGGCAGCATCTCCACCCAACCCGAGCTGCCATTGTTGCTGGGCAATTTCGAAGCAGTGTACATAGTGAGCGCCCCTGCGAAATCAGGAAGCCGATGCTTCGCGTTCGATCAACGGAGCCAGTGCCTCACGCAACGCACCCAGCTTGCTTTCGGCCAGGCGGGCCAACGGACGGCGCGGGTTGCCTGCGTCATACCCCATGATCTGCGCGCCGGCGTACACCGACTGCACATAGTCACCCTGCCAGATCAGCGACATCACCGGGGCCAGGCTCTTCCAGATCTGCTGCACCTGGGCCCAATTGCCTTCGCTGGCAGCATTGGCCACGGCAACGCAGGTCTTCGGCGCCATGTTCGCGCCACCCCAGATCAGCCCTGCCGCGCCGGCGAACAGCGCGTAGGGTACCAGCGGGTCCGCGCCGTTCATGGTCGGCAGGCCGGTGCGCGACAACGACGCCTGGGCTGCCAGATCGCCGCTGCTGTCCTTGACCGAGACAAAGTTGGGGATCTCGCTCAGTTGCTTGAACAGCGACGGTGTCACTTCGACACCGACGGCCTGTGGCACGTTGTAGCCGATGATCGGCAGGCCGGCCTCGGACACGCTCGAGTAGAAGTCGACAATGCCCTGGTCGTCGGTGGGGCCTTCGAAGAAGGGCGGCAGCACCATCACACCGTCGGCACCGCAGTCCTTGGCGTGGCGGGTGCGCTCGACCACTTCCTCGACCAGCAGCGCCGAAGTCTGCGCGATGACGCGGGCGCGGCCGTTGATGACCTTGGCGCCAAAGGCCACCAGCTCCTTCGATTCATCCTTGCTCAGGTAAACGTGCATCCCGGTTCCGGAGCTGAGTACGAAACCATGCACACCTGCAGCGATGTAGCGCTCGATCAGGCTCTCGAAACGCGCGTAGTCGATCTTGCCCTGTGCATCGAACGGGGTGGTGATGGCCAGGTTTACGCCGGAAAACTTGAATGCAGACATTGGGGTAACTCCTTATTGTTTTCAGCTGGACGGTCCAGCCAAGGCATTGAGCGTGCTGCGGCTCCATGCAAAAGGCTAAAGTCTCATCCACTGTGCATACAGCGACATTTCGGGCGACGACTTGATGAGAAAAGGTTATGCCGCACACTGCACGAACCCCCGCAGACCTGAGTGATCTGTATGGTTAGCGCCAGGCAAAAGCTGATTTTCGGAGACAAGCATGCTGCGTATTTTTGAACGATGGCTCGACCCCTTCCCCCCTGACGAGATACCACCGCCACCGGTTGGCCTGTTGCGCTTCATGTGGGCCTGCACCCGGGGCGCGCGCGGCTACATCCTGGCGCTTGCGCTGCTCAGTGCCGGGGTATCGATCTACGAAGCCTGGCTGTTCGCCTTCCTCGGCCAGGTCGTGGACCTGCTCTCGGACTGGCAGGCCGGCGGTGCCGTCGGCCCCGAAGAAACCCGGGTGCTGTGGGGCATCGGTATCGTCCTGCTGGTCAGCATCGGGTTGGTGGCGCTGCGCACCATGCTTCAGCACCAGGTACTGGCGATCAATTTGCCGCTGCGCCTGCGTTGGGACTTTCACCGGCTGATGCTGCGCCAGAGCCTGTCGTTCTTTTCTGACGAGTTTTCCGGCCGGGTCACCACCAAGGTGATGCAGACGGCGCTGGCGGTTCGCGATGTGTTGTTCACCCTCATCGAGATCCTGCCCGGGATCGGTGTGTACTTCATCGCGATCATTGCCCTGGCCGGTGGCTTTGCCCTGAAACTGATGCTGCCATTCATTGCCTGGGTCGTGCTGTTCGGCCTGGCCATGCTGTATTTCGTGCCACGCCTGGGCAAGGTCGGCCAGGAGCAGGCCAACGCCCGATCATCGATGACCGGGCGGGTTTCTGACGCCTACACAAACATCACCACGGTGAAACTGTTCTCGCACGCCAACCGCGAAGCGCACTTCGCGCGCGCAGCCATGGAGGACTTCAAGCAGACCGGTTTTCGCCAGATGCGTCTGGTGAGCCAGTTCGAAATCGTCAACCAGGCGCTGGTGGTGGGCTTGATCATTGCTGCCGGTGGCTATGCGCTGTGGCTGTGGCACCAGGGCCAGGTCGGCACCGGCGCGGTGGCGGCGATCACCGCCATGGCCTTGCGTATCAACGGCATGTCGCACTGGATCATGTGGGAGATAACCTCGCTGTTCGAAAACATCGGCACCGTGCAGGACGGCATGGCCACCCTCACCCGCGGCCCCAAGGTAACGGATGCGCCCGGCGCTGCCGAGCTGGTAACCAAGGGGGGCGCGGTGAGTTTCGACAAGGTCGGCTTCAACTACAACGGCGAGCGCCAGGTACTCGACGACCTGAGCCTGCACATCCGCCCGGGCGAAAAAGTCGGTTTGGTCGGCCGCTCCGGCGCTGGCAAGTCGACCTTGATCAACCTGTTGCTGCGCTTCTACGACGTGGACCGTGGGGAAATCCGCATCGACGGGCAGAACGTGGCCAAGGTCACCCAGGACAGCCTGCGCAGCGCCATCGGCATGGTCACCCAGGACACCTCGCTGCTGCACCGCTCGATTCGCGACAACATCGCCTATGGCCGCCCCGATGCGACCGAAGCGCAGATCCGCGCCGCTGCGGCCAATGCCCAGGCCGATGGTTTTATCAGCCAGCTCAGCGACCGCCAGGGCAACACCGGTTACGACACTTTGGTGGGAGAGCGCGGCATCAAGCTGTCTGGTGGCCAGCGCCAGCGCATCGCCATTGCCCGGGTGATGCTGAAGAACGCGCCGATCCTGCTGCTGGACGAAGCCACCAGTGCGCTGGACTCGGAAGTGGAAGTGGCCATTCAGGAAAGCCTGGATGAAATGATGAAAGGCAAGACCGTCATCGCCATCGCCCACCGGTTGTCGACGATTGCCGCCATGGACCGGCTGATCGTGATGGATGAAGGGCGCATCATCGAACAAGGCACCCATGCGCAACTGCTGGCGAAGAATGGTACTTATGCGCGGTTGTGGCAGCACCAGAGCGGCGGGTTCCTGGGTGAGGACCAGGGCGTGGCCGAGGCGATGGAGTAGGCAGGAGGTGGGATCAGGTACCGCGTCGCCTGCTTTCGCGGGCACGCCCGCTCCCACAGGGATCGCGCCAGGGCAGGGACTTCTGCACTCCTGCAGAATCAACTGCCCTGGCGCGATCCCTGTGGGAGCGGGTTTACCCGCGAAGACGGCAGCACGATTCCCGGACCATACCGCTTCAATCCAGCACCGGCCGCAACAACGCCTGGGCCTCGTACAGGGTCGGCAGATACCGCAAGCGTATTTCATCCACACTCAACCGCGAAGCATGGGTGGTGATGGTCAACGTCGCTTTCAGCCGGCCAGCCCGGTCCAGCAGTGGCACACCCAGCACGCGCATGCCGATTTCATACTCTTGGTCCACGATACAGAACCCCTGCTCCTTCACCCGCAGCAACTCCGCCTCCAGCTGTAACCGGTCCGTCTGCGTATAAGGCGTCAACCCTCGCAGCGGGTTACGCGCAAAGTAGGCATCCCGCTCCCCCTCATCCAGCCAGGCCAGCCAGACGCGCCCGCCGGCGGTGCAATACATCGGCACCCGCGAACCCGGCCGGATCGACAATGAGGCCACATGGCTGTAGCGGCTACGTACCAGGTGGATGATCTCGTCACCATCACGGGTACCTACCGACACATGTTCCTGGGTCTGCCGCGCCACCTGCTCGACGATCGGCCGCAGCATGCGCGGCAGTTGCGCCGAGTCCACATACGCCTGGCCAAGGCGCAGCGCCTTGGGCGTAAGCCAGTACTCACGGCTGTCGGTTTCGGCAAACCCTTCGTGCACCAAGGTCAACAGAAACCGCCGCGCGGCACTGGGGGTAAGGCCGGACAACCTGGCCGCCTGCGGCACACTAAGGCGCGGCTGCTCGGCGCTGAACAGCTGCATGAGCGCCAGGCCCTTCTGCAAGCCGGCAATCAGGTCACGGGGGTGGATAGCGGGGGTGTTCATCTATTCGACTCGCAAGCAGGGCAAATACAGCCGATTACCGCGATAACCGGATCAGTGATGCGATTATCGCATCAAACGGCCGATCAGCGCATTGTTACCCACGCCCCCTTGCCTCACCCTTGGCCTGCATAACAACGCCAATAAGGAGGTCAGCATGATTCGTGGTTCCACTGAACTGGTCGCCATCGTCGGTTCGCCCATTGCCCAGGTGAAGTCCCCCGAAAACTTCAACACCTGGTTCGCCAACAACAACTGCGACCTCGCCATGCTGCCCATCGACCTGCATGAGGCCGCACTGGATACCTTCGCCGGCACCCTGCGCGGCTGGCAGAACCTGCGCGGTTGCGTGGTCACCGTGCCGTACAAGCAGGCCCTGGCCAGCCGCCTGGACGGCCTGAGCGAGCGCGCAGCCGCGCTGGGCTCGGTCAATGTAGTGCGCCGTGAGCAAGACGGTCGCCTGCTGGGCGACAACGTGGACGGCGCCGGCTTCCTCGGTGCTGCGCGCAAACATGGCTTCGAGCCGGCGGGCAAGCGTGCGTTGGTGATCGGTTGTGGCGGGGTCGGCAGTGCCATTGCCTATGCGCTGGGCGAGGCCGGCATCGCCAGCATCACCCTCAGCGACCCCAGCACCGCGCGCATGGGCGCTGTGTGCGAGTTGCTCGGCAATGCCTTCCCCGCGGTCGAACTCGCCACCCGGGTCGACGGGCTGGAAGGCTTCGACCTGCTGGTCAACGCCTCCCCTGTCGGCATGGGCGGCAGCGCGGAACTGCCGCTGCCTGCCGCCCTGCTCGCCACCTTGCAAGCCGAAACCCTGGTCGCCGACGTGGTCACCTCGCCCGAGATCACCCCGCTGCTGAAGCGGGCACGCCAGGTTGGCTGCGCGGTCCAGACCGGCCCGGAAATGGCCTTCGCCCAACTCGGCCACCTAGGCGCCTTCATGGGCGTCACGCCGCTGGAGATCTGAAGCCATGCCGACGCATGAACACGCGCAACACAACTTTGACCTGGTCGTGCTGGGCAGCGGCGCCGGTGGTTTTACCGCTGCCGCCACGGCCGCGCGCCATGGGTTGAAAGTGTTGGTGGTGGAAAAGGCCGAACACTTTGGCGGCACCTCGGCGATTTCCGGCGGGGCGGTGTGGCTCTACGGTACCGATCAAGCCCGCGCCGCTGGTGCGGTGGACTCCCCCGAAGCCATCCGTACCTACCTCAGGCAGGTCATCGGCGACGGCTACGACCCCGCCCTGGTCGACGCCTTCATCGAGCATGGCCACCAGGCGCTGCGCTGGCTGGAGCAGAATACCGAACTGCGCTACGCCCTGCGCCCGCACTCGCCGGACTACTACCCGGATGCCCCCGGTGCCACCCAGTTTGGCCGGGCGCTGGAGATGGTCGAGTACGATGGCAAGCAGCTCGGCCCGTACTTCAAGGACCTGCAGATGCCGCCGCCCGGCATGTTGCTGTTCGGCGGCATGATGGTCAACCGCGTGGATATCCAGCATTTCCTCAGTATCCGCCGCTCGCCCCGGTCGCTGTGGCATTGCCTCAAGCTGATGGCGCGTTATGCGCGGGACCGTCTGCATCACCCGCGCGGCACGCGGCTTACCACCGGCAACGCCTTGATCGCCCGCCTGGCCAGCAGCGCCTTCGCCCATGGCACGCAGCTGTGGTTACGCAGCGAAGCCCTGGAGCTGATCGTCGAACGCGGCGTGGTCACCGGCGTGGTGGTGCAACGCGAAGGGCGCCGTGAACGGGTGCTGGCCCGGGGCGGTGTGGTGTGCGCCATGGGCGGGTTCGCTGCAGGCGCGCTGGCCGACAGCTACCGGCCGACCCGGCAAGCGCCGCACCTGACCATGTCACCGCCCAGCAATGACGGCGCTGCCCTGCGCCTTGGCCAAGCCGTGGCCGCAGCCCAGGGTGAGGGCCTGGTGGCCAACTTCTTCTGGGCACCGGTTTCTGAACTGCGCCATGCCAGTGGCGAGCATGAGCGCTTCCCGCACCTGGTCACCGACCGCGCCAAACCGGGTGTGATCGCGGTGGGCCCGGACGGGCGACGCTTCGTCAACGAGTCCGATTCCTACCACCACTTCGTGCAAACCATGTTCGCCAAAGGCATTGCCAGCTGCTGGCTGGTCTGCGATGCCGAGGCGATGAACCGCTACGGCCTGGGCCTGGCGCGGCCAAAGCCGGTGGACAACCAGGCATTGATCGATGCCGGCTACCTGCACCGCGCCGCAACAGCGCAAGCCCTGGCCGAGGCTATTGGCGTCGACCGACAGGTGTTCATGCAGACCCTGGAGCAGTTCAACGTCGACGCCCGCAACGGCATCGACCGTGCGTTCGGCAAAGGCGGCAACAGCTACAACCGCTACATGGGCGACCCGCAACACACGCCCAACCCATGCCTGGCGCCACTGACCAGCGGCCCGTTCTACGCCATCCGCATCCACACCGGCGACCTCGGCTCGGCCCGCGGCCTGGTGACCGACGCCCAGGCCAACGTGCTGAACCGCGATGGCCAGCCGATTGCCGGGCTGTATGCAGTCGGCAACGACATGAACTCGCTGATGAAAGGCACCTACCCCGGCCCCGGTATCACCCTGGGCCCTGCCCTCACCTTCGGCTGGCTCGCTGCCAACCACATCGCCGCGCGCCTGCAGGCGCCAACCACCCACATGGAGAATCCAGCATGTACTACGAACTGAGAACCTACACCCTCGACCCACTGAAAATGGCCGACTGGCTGAGCCTGTACCAAAGCCACGCGCTGGAGGTGCAAAGCGAGCATCTCGGTAACCTGGTCGGCTTTTTCACCAGCGAGTTCGGCGAGGTCAACCAAGTGGTGCATATCTGGGGTTATGCCAGCCTCGACGAGCGCATGGCACGCCGCGCAGCCATGGCAGCGGACCCGCGTTGGGCCGAGTTCTCACGGCGCAACCGCGAGCTGGGCGCGGTACTGCACTTGCAGTCGCGAATGCTGCGGCCCACCGGTTTTTCGCCGCTGCAGTAAAACCTTCCTCCAACGCCTGAGCGGGACCCCACGATGCAACCCCTCGAATGTGACGTACTCGTCATCGGCTCCGGTGCCTCTGGCCTGGCTGCCGCCGTTACTGCCGCCCATCACGGCCTGCAGGTGATCGTCGCGGAAAAAGCCAGCCAACTGGGCGGCACCACCGCCTGGTCGGGGGGCTGGCTGTGGATACCGCGCAACCCGCTGGCCATTGCCGAAGGCATCGTCGAGACCGACGATGCGCCGGAGCGCTACCTGCGCGCGCAAACCCAGGTCAGCGAACTGGACCCGCGCCAGCGCGCCTTCCTGCACCATGGCCCGGAGATGGTGGCGTTCTTCCAGCAACACACTGCCGTACAGTTCCAGTGCGGCAGCCGCATGCCCGACATGCGCGAAGGCGACGGCAGCGCGTGCGGTGGCCGTTCACTGTGCGCACTGCCATACGACGGGCGCCTACTCGGGCCCTGGCTGCACAAGCTGCGCCCACCGCTGGACATCGTCAGCCTGGCCGGCATGGGCATTGCCGGCGGCGCCGACATGGCCGCCTTCTTCAACGCCACGCGCTCGCCCACGGCAGCGCTGCATGTGGGCAAACGCCTGCTGCGCCATGGCCGCGACCTGCTGCTGCACCGGCGCGGCCTGCAACTGGTCAATGGCAACGCCCTGGTGGCACGGCTGCTGCGCAGCGCCCTGAACCTTGGCGTGACGCTGCTGACCGACAAGCCGGCCAATCGCCTGCTGGGCGAAGGCCGGGTCAGCGGCGCACAGTTTGCCGACGGCCAGCTGATCCATGCCCACCGCGGTGTGGTGCTGGCCTGCGGTGGCTTTGCGCATGATCGCCAGCGCATCGCGCAACTGATGCCGCATGCGCCGGACGGTGACCAGCACTACTCCGCCGCGCCATGGGAAAACAGCGGCGACGGCCTGCGCTTGGGCGAACAGGCCGGTGGCCTGGTCCAGACGACTGCGACCCATGCGGGGGCCTGGGCACCTGTGTCGCGGGTGCCGCGCAGCGATGGCAGTTTCGGCCATTTCCCGCACTTGATCGATCGCGCCAAACCCGGTTTCCTCGCCGTGCGCCGCGATGGCCGGCGCTTCGTCAATGAGGCCGATTGCTACCACGATTTCATGAACGCGCTGTTCGCCGCCACGCCGCAGGGTGAAGCGCCGGAAGCCTGGCTGATCTGCGACCATGCTGCGCAACGGCGCTATGGCATCGGCTGGGCCAAGCCCTTCCCTTTCCCCACTCGCCACTATCAACGCTGCGGTTACCTGCACAGCGGTCGCACGCTGGCGCAACTGGCACAGCGCTGCGGGATCGACGCCGCGCAGTTGCAGCGCACGGTGGACGGTTTCAACCAACATGCAGCCCAGGGTGAAGATCCGCTTTTCCGGCGCGGTGTATCGGCCTACAACCGGGCGCAGGGCGAGCCGTTGCAAGCCCCCAATCCATCGCTGCGGCCACTGCTGCACGGGCCGTTCCACGCAGTGAAACTGTTGCCGGGCAGCCTGGGTACGTTCGCCGGCCTGGGCACGGATGCCTCGGCCCGGGTACTGGACCGCGAGGCGCGGCCGATCCCCGGGTTGTATGCGGTGGGCAACGACATGGACAGTGTGATGGGCGGATATTACCCAAGTGGCGGTATTACCTTGGGGCCGGGGATGACATTCGGTTATCTGGCCGGCAGGGTATTGAGCAGCTTCTAGGAGAATGCGGTTAGTTTTTCCCGAGGATAAGGTGAGCGCCGCCTATTGGTAAGCGTTCACCTTGCTCCTTACACGCCCTCGCCGCTTCCAATCAGACGCCCTGTTGCTTCCAGTTCTGCGCATGCACCAGACTCCGGCACTAAACGAATGTCCACACGCCGATTTGCTGCTCGACCAGACTGCGTATGGTTGCTGCCAATCGGTTGACCGGCCGCGACCCCCTGAACAGCAAAACAACCATCCGGGATATCTCCCATACGCTGCATCCAGTCGCGGACAGCAGAGGCGCGGGCACGAGAGAGATCAAGGTTCTTGGTAGCATCGCCCTGCGCATCCGCATGACCGGAAATAACGATCAACCACCCAGGTTGGGCTTTGATACCGACCAGTGCATTGATCAATAGCTTGGTTGAGCCGGGTTTGAGCTCGGAACTGCCAGGGTCGAACAGGTTCAAGCTGTCGAGCTGGATTGGCTTGGGCGTAGAGGGTTCTTTGATTTGCCTGGACACCCACTCCTGCCAGCCTAGCCAACCCACGAATGCGCACGTGACCGTCAAAGTCAGCAGCCACGGCAGTACAGCGCGCTTCTGCGCAGGATGCTCGACTACAAATGTGTAGGTCGACGGCGCAGGCACAACGGAGGCGATATGAGGACTGACCGATGGTTCAGCAAACAATATCGATGGCTGTGACAGAAGCGGCACCGGCGCCGCCATGCTTCCAGATATGCGTTGCAGCAGGCTGAGTATCTGGTTTCGGAAGACCTGTAGCGAAGCCAATGGCGCATGACCAAGGCGTTCCAAACGGTGCTCCAGACAGTTCAACTCAACAACCAGCCCGCTCAACGCCGCCGAACTTGACCTGCCCCATTCCACCCTGCGAACCAAGGGATGCAACTGAGCAAACAGCCATGCCATAAGATCGATACGAGCTAACGCCTGCACCGGCCACAAGCGTGGCCACTCATCGGTCAGCGTAGAGAGCAGTGCCAACCCTTCCGTCAAGCCCGTCAGTCCCGTGCGGTAGCTACGCGCAAGCACGAACGCCACCGCCGTCTGCAGCTCAACCCCGTTCAGCTCGAAAAGCCGCAAGGACAACCCCTCGACCTTTGCCCAATCCACGTCTGGGCAGGCAGGGTGATTGAGCTTCGCCAACTCACCGTGCAGCAGCTTGAACTCATCAAGATTGCCCGGATCCCCGCCCAGGCGAACACGCATTTCAAAAAGCGCCGTCATCCGACCCCCTCGGTTGTCTGTCTAGTACTTGGGCAGGTAGCCTTCCTGCTTGAGGTGACGCACCACAGCCCGGCCCTCAGCACCCAGTGTGGTTCCAAAGGTCACCCGGCCGCCGCCCTTGATGATTACCTGAAGGGCGTACTCAAGGTGCCCAGGGCGAGACTGAGGTAGCAGCGCGATGCTCACCTCGGCCAGGCGTGGCTCATGACGACGCAATGTTCGTGCGATGTCATTCATTAAACCATGGGCCGAGGCAGGTAACCCTTGCAGTACCGTGCCCATGTCCGGCAAGCCGTAATCCGGCAGATGCGAGAGCGAACCCGCACGGCTGTTGAGAATGCGCTGGACATTGTCCAGCACCGAGAGGGTCAACTGGTCTTCTTCACTGACCTGGTCCAGCTCCAACTCACCGCTGAAGTTCTGCAACAGGATCTCGTAGAGAGAGGGACTGGTCGGGAACATGCTCTCAGTCCTCCGCACGCGGTCGAAGCGTCAATCGGTTATCGCCCAACTCAATCACGCGAGCCTGATCCGGGTCGAGGTCGTCACGGTCCAGCACAAGCCGCCACGTATCTTGCAGAACATCCGGACTTCTGAACAAAGCGACTACACCGACATACTGGGCTTCGCCTTGCAGTGGTGTACTCAGCTGCGCCGCTTCACCGGGCTTGATCACCACGACGCGCTCATCAAGCAGATCATCGCGAAGCACTCGCTCACCTTGGCTCACCAGATTGTCATAGGTGGCGTTCTCCAGTGCCTGGCTGCCCCTTAACTGGTAGACCCGCACCAGAACTGGCACCGACAATCCGCTCATCTCTTCGACATTGGTGTTCATCGCTGACCGGCCATTGAGGTCCAGATGCAGCGTTCTGACTTGCTTGTAAAAAATTGCATGTGCAGTGGATGCCGTGCCATCCGCCACTTTCTGTGCAAGGCCACACCCTCCCAATACACCGATCAGAGTGGATGCGGTGAAGGCCTTAAAACCAGTACGCCACATGCTCTACCTCTCTGCTGCAAGGGTGTAGTTGCAGGCCTTGGTATCGGCCCAGGTTGATCGTGATCATGTCTTCTTGAGCCAGTGCGTGAGGGCCCGTTGCCCGTTTCAATACAGCGGTCATTCCCAGCATCGACTGGGTACGCCCCAATACCGGAACCGGCACCATTTCTCGCGGAATAATGAGTTGCAGCAGTGCTGTACATCGCCACCCCAAGTACACCTCCAGCAACACGCGCAAATCGGCGATCAGCCGACCACCAGGAAGCCACTCACGCGCCTCGTCCTGGTCCGCGGTACACAGCCGCAGGCGCAGCTGGCTGTTCGCATCGTGCCCGACAGCACCTAACGGCATGCCTTGGCCCAGCGTTACCGGGCGTTCGGGTGAAAGGCTGGCAGGCTGCGCAAGCAGTACCCTCTGCGGCCAATGCCCAGTTACATGCACTTCTGTCTGCGGCGCCAGCAACTTCACCAGTGCGCAAATCCCCTCCGCGTTGCGCGTGGGAAGCCGCATCACACTGAGCAAGGCCAGGAAACGTGACATGGGCGTGGCGATACGCTCGGCCGTACCGGGAATTCCCAGCCCGATCAAACCCAACAAGCACTGTGACGTAACATCGCGCCCGCCCGGCTCGAACGTTGCCGGGTAGGAGTACTTGCGCCAGATTCGGTAGAACTGGGTGAATATCCGATGGTTGAAGATGTCGAGGAAGTGCTCCAACGCCTCGTGGCCTTCGCGCCGCTGGGCGATATCGTCCAGATAGGCCGTTGGCAAAGGGGAGTCGACCCCATACAAACCCAGCAGCCGAGTACGCACCGTCAAGGGTTGGTCAGGAAACGCCTCATCGATTTCGAGGCCCTTCAACTCACCTGCCGGGAATCCCATTCCAGGGTCCGGCCGGAACCGAACCCGGTCATCGCCCGGGTGCGCTGTACTCCCCAACGGTGGCTGTTCGTCCAGCACCTGCTCCAGTACTTGGCAGAAGCGGTAGACGTTCGCCGTTGACGCCTGCTCCGCCAGTACCTGCAGAATGCCCTCCGCCTTCAACCGGGAATACGCTGACTGTGATGTTCGCTCCATCGCAGGCACCTCCCCGTTGGTTGCAGAATCATGGTCAGTTGCGTGCACAAGTGAATATCCGCATACAGGGCGAAGAACCGGCTGAGCATTTCACCGAACAGGTAAATGTCCCCCTCCCCTGAAAAACCATTGCTATCGACAGTCACCTCGATATCCACGCCTCGTAGCAAAAAGCCCTTTTCGAATCGCTGAATCAGGTGATGCTTGACGTCGACAATCGCCTCCAGGCGCCGTCGATTCGTTTCGCTACCTGTCCACTCGTACAAGGCCAGGGTGCCGCGCAGTACTTCAGCACTGTTGAGCATCGGCAGAAAATTCGATCCAAGGTGACTGAGCACACGCCAGTGGAAACGATCACGGTTTGGCGGGTAACACGGCAGGGTCGGCGCAGTCAGATTGCGTACGCGCAAGCCTGCCTGTGTGGACTGCGCCGCTGAATCGAGCAACGTACTGCGCAGCGCTTTGCGCGGCAGCTGACCATTGGTACCGGTCAGGCGCAGCGACAGACTTTTGCGCTTGAGCAACACATCCTTGTCAAAGCCCTCCCCGCCAAGAATCAGCCAGGTGTCATGAAGGCCATTGGCTCCACGCCTCAGGCGTGTATGAAAGTAGCGCTCGGGGGCCTCGTCGCGAAGCATCCCCCCTTTGTGGCGAAAGCTGCTGAAAGGCACGTAGTCCTGACGCACGCTATCTTTTGCCCCTGAAACTCTGTCAACCGAGTAGATCTCGGTATGGCCGTCCTGCAGCCGCATTGGCCTGAGCAGGTATTCATTCTGCAGGGGATCCAAGGTGAGGGGATCCGCTTCCAGTGCAAACAGGTTGATCACCGGGACCGCATGCAAACGAATGTGCTCGGCTGTGGGCGTAGCAGCATGTGACCAGGACTCGCCGAGCACGACTTCAAGCTCGAACCACGGCGTGCCCGCAGGCAACGTTACCGCTTCCAGGCCGCAGAGCGTCACGAACATGAATTTTTCGCGGAACGTGAAGTACTCAAGTAGCAATTGATAACCGCTGAAGGCACTCTCGCCCTTAGGCCAAAGCCGATCATCGTCAGCAAAGCCCTTTGGCTTGAAATGCCCCACAAATGCTTGGCGCTGCGCCCTGCCCGGCACGCGTATGTAGAGCGATTGCACGTTCAATGTCAGTGCTTGGTGCAACACACTGGCAAGCGCGGCATCCGCATTCAGATACAACGGTATCTGCGCAAGGTCCAGCTGACTCCCATCGATCAACGCTCCACACGCAAATCGTAGGCGTAGCACCGCACGTCCGTCAGGCTCATGATCAAGGCGCACGGTATCGAGCTGAAGTGGCCGCAGGGTCAAATCCTGCGTGGTGGAGTAGCGGCAACGGGTGCGATGCTGCCCTACCGGCTGTGACAACACCTGAAAGCCACTTGCGACCACCTCACTGCCTTTCATCTGGCTGACATCAGGCATGAGTTCAACGATGGCCAGCGAGGGTATGGTGCGCAAATAATGCGGCCACAACAGGCTCACCAACCCCTCTGTCAGCTCAGGCAAGTCGTCGTCCAGTTTTTCGCGTAGACGCCCCATCAAGAATGCGAAGCCCTCGAACAAGCGCTCCACATAGGAGTCTTCAGCGCCGGGTTTGTCCAGATTGAGTTGTGCCGCACGGTCTGGAAATGCCTGGGCAAACTCTTTGCCCGCTTCTCGCAAATAGCGCATTTCAGCGTCGAAGTAACGCAGGGTTGGGTTGTCCGTACTCAAAACAGATTCCTGATCAAAGTGGGTCAGCTGCACAGCACCGCAGCACGTACTGGGTCGATGGATACGAGCGCAGCGAGCTGGTGTTCCATTTGTCGCGTTAAGGCGGGCCTGTCGGCGTCGTTGCGCTGGGCTTTCAAACGCAGCAATTTGAGTAAACGCGCCTTGACTTCGAAGAGCAGGTCCGGCTCCCAGTCGGCAAAGGTGTGGCGTTGCGCAGCAGTATCCAGCTCCGTGAACAGATGGATGGCCAGCTCAGCCTTGCCGCACTGCTCCGCCACTCGCGCCATCAGCAAACGCAGGAGCCAGCGCTGCCGCCCGGTCTGTACATCCGGCCGGCTCGCCAACCAGGCCAGCGCCTGCTCCACGCCGTCGGCATCCGCTTGCGCCAGTGCTTCGGGCTCCAAGGCGAGTATTTCGCATGCCCCCGTCGAGGTGGCAGGCGCAGCTGCGGGCAGCCACTGTTCCGGGCGGTTACCACTGACTTGCTGGTTGATCCACTCACGCGTGGCTTCATCGGCGAATGCCGAGCCGTCATTCCAATGGAGCATTTCCAGCCCTGGCAGACGCAGCAGAAGCATGCCCAGATCATGTTTGAGGACATTCGCCCAGCTGTTCTGGGGCTCTGCTGATTTGCTCAGGGCCTGGTGGAGATACCATTGCAGATCCAACCAGAAGTGGTTCACGCCTTCGGCGTACATCCCCTCCACCTGGTCAATCAGCTCGGTCCAGTTTTGCTGCAGGTGCAGGCGTTTGAGCTGCGCGCGATACTCGCCGCGAGGCGGTGCCAGCCGGGTAATCCCTTGTGCATCGTGCGGCGGCACCTGATGCACGGTGTCCCAACGCAAGCTCTTCATCAGCCGATGCGCTGCCAGCCACCCCTCTGGTTGTTTACGCAGGTAGCTTGCCAGCCCCCGGCCACTGTCCAGCAAATCTCGTCCGGACTTGATGGGCGATGGGCTCGGGCCTGTGGCGTTACCGCCCACGGGTGCATCAGTACTGACCTGCGGGACGATTGCATCAACGCCACCCGACACAGCGAGGCGAGCAATGAGAGCACTGTACAAGGCCTCCAGTCGCGGGCGCTGGTCTTCCGGCCAATTGCTGAAACCGTGCTCCAACCATACCAGGGCAGCTACCGTCCGCTCGGCTTCTGCCTTGACCACCTGAGGGTACAGCGACAAGCTTGCCAACACTCTGCTGCCAGCAAGCCACTCCAAGGCCATCTTGCGGCTATTGGCACGCACCGGCAGGATATCGCAGGCGTAACGCTCCATCAGCGCAGCCAGCAAGTTCAACCCCTCTGCCAAGCCTGCCTCACCATCCCTGTGCAAACGTGCCCATAGGTAGTAGGTAGCAACACGAAGGTCTTTGCAGGACTGCTCTAGCAGCTTCTGCGCCAGTTGCGCCACCAGGTCCACATCCGCCCCGGAGAGCTTGTTGACCTCTTCGCGCATGCGCTGGAAATCGTCGTCATACCCCGGATCTTCTCCGACGGGCAGGTCATCGCGGATGGGCCTCAACCATGAGTCCCAGCTGCCACTGTGCTTACGCGCCAAGGCCACTGGTTCGACACCGGGCAAACAGCTTTCGATCAGGCTTTTCAGACTCATTCAAAGCTCCCGTTCTGGGTGTAGCGCTGCGAGTCACGGTCACCCACCAGAAAAATCTCCCGAGGCAAGTTGAAATCTCGCAACTTGAGCAGCGCAAGCGGGCCTTCTCCCAACTCCGTGCGCAAGTGCCATGTCAGGCTTAGACCATCCGGCGCGCTCAACACGACCCGAAAACGGCTGTCGCCGTCGTCCAAAGCGCTGACAGTTGCCTGCTCGAGCAGTCGAATCAGCCCCCAGGTGCCCTGGTAGTCTGCGAACAGGCGTTCCCCGGTGTAGACACTGCTCCAGGTCAGGCTGATACCCGGGTAGTCGCCCTGCCCAGGCCACCGAAAGCGTTGCCAGCTCTCCCGCTGGTTGAAGTAGTGATGCTTTTCGCCGTTGAGCACAAAGGTGGTCTGCACCACATCCCGCACAGGCTTGCCTTGCAGCTCGAAGCTCAAACCCATGCCGCCATCGGTGTACAACACATCGGCCAGGTGGCTGAGCTGATTGATCGCCTTCAAGAAATCCGGGTTGAAACGTAGGCCCTGGCTCTGACGCGAGTCGGCCACCCAGCGGCTGCCCTCCTTGCGCAGAAGCCCTGTGAGTTGCTGTGCCAGAAACTGCTCGATCCGCCCGGAGTCGGCCCGAATCATCTGCCCCAACATGGGCAACGAGGCGTCACTGCTGGTGGCGGCGAAGGGATAGCGGCCGCTGAATGCCCCCTGCCACTCATCGACGATCGAACGCTGCCACGCCCTGTTGAGGCCCGCCGACGACGGCTGCAGAATCTGTTGCCATGCCTGATCCAGCGGCTGCACGAACAGTGTGTTGGCCGCTGTGCCCCAGTCGGCACCCAGGCTGGCGGCGATCAGGTTGCCATAGGCCTGGGTATCGGTCAGGTCCGCTCCTTTACCTTGGAATACGGTCTGGGCCAAGGTCTGGATCATTGCCTCAGGATCGGGCGCACTGGCCACCTGCTGAAGCTTCAAGCGCACGGCAGTGACCCGTGTGAGGAAGGTCTGCAGGCTCAGGCGGTCATCACCCGTTCGGCCTTCAGTCTCCTTTCCCAGCAACGCCATCAACGGGCCAAAGGTACTGTCGAGCGGACCGCTGGGTGTTTGGGGAAGTTGATCGACTATCGGCGCTGCTTTCTGCCCTACCAACTTCTGTGCTGATTCGATCAGGGAATCGGCCAGGGCCTGGCCGCGGACGCCGGCCTGGCCTTGGTAACTCAACGTGTTCATCAAGGCGATCAGAGGTGACTGACGCACATCGCTCATTAGCGTCAACTGTGCAATCACATCGCTCAGGCCATGGCCCTGACGCCAACGCAGGCTATTGAGGAAGCCCAGCCAGGCACTGCTGTAATCCTGGAAGTAACGTGTGGTCAACCGGTCCCTGAGTTCGTCGGGGCTCAACTCCTTGGCAATGTCGTTGGGGTTGTCGCTGAGTACCCAGTCGATCTCTTCGCGCCGCGCCTGCGCCGCGTCTTCGATGGCTGCCTGGACCTGCCCTTCCCACGCTTGGCGGGTGAATACACCGGGGACCTGTTCAGCACTGGAGAACAGGGCGCTCGCATCCGTGTCACCGACCATCTCTTGCAGACCCAACGCGGGGTAGTGATTTGCCGCGTTGTCGAGCACCTGCTGGTACAGGCTGCTTTCCGCGTTTCGCTGACCCAGTTCACGCAGCAGCACCTGGCGTGTTTGGGCGATCAATCTGAGGTCGGGCTTGATCGCCCAGTCAGGGTGATAGGGCAGATGCTGGCCGAAGAACGTCCACAGTGCCGGCTCAGTTTTGCCCAGAGTCTCGGTCAAGAAGGCGGGATCCGCCTTTTCCGGGCGCGCCAGCATCAGATACGCTTTGAGATAACCGTAAGTTTCCCGCGCTTGCTCGGCGCGCTGAGTGCTTGCTGGAGGCAACTTGACCAATGCATTAAGCCGTTTTTCCAGCTCAAACACTGCCGGGTCACGAAGCAACCGATTATTGGCCTGTTCGTAGAGTGGCCACACCGCCTTGCCAAGGTCGTTCGAGCGGTTCAGACCAAAACGCTGATACCACGGCGCCCCATGTTCACCGCGGTAATCCAAGCGGGAGAGTTCGCGCACAAGCTCACCCAATGCCTGCTTGGTGTCGGCGCCTGCCACAGGCTGCTGCAGCGCTCTGTACGCCGCCGCTATTTGACTGACCTCGGCACGGTTGCTAGCGTACGACATCAGCAAGCCGATACCCCAGAGTGCAGCGAGGCCAAGCGCTGAAACGTATGCGACTCTGCCGGGGTGCCAACCCAACCTTCGTGCTCGGACAGGCGGATCGTTGAGTATTCCTGACCAGGCAGGGTCTTCGGGCCAATCGTGGTCACCTGCCGCCGCAGACTCTGCCCTCTGAACTGGCAAACTGAACCACAAACCACGGACCTGGATGCCACGTGTCGCCCTTCCCGAAAGGGACTCAATCAGGCGATACCATCGAGCGGCCCCTTCTACTTGCAAATCACGCGCAAGACGCAACAAGGAGTCATGGGAGAATTGATGTTGTACTTGTACCAGTCCCTGTTCACGTAGTTTCCGCCGCAGCGTACACAGACCTTCGTTCAGTTGAGCTGCGGTGAACCGGGATGACAGCAAGCAACCTGCCGACTTTACATCACGTGCAGGCTGAACCCCGCCACTCTCGCGGACCTGCCACACATGCAGCGGAAGCTCCCATCCCAGGTCAGAACTCATTTTCCGTAATCGGTGAACACCCACTCCCATCGAGGCGGTATCAACGCTCTCGCGTTCACTCAGCACCCATACGACACCATCAAGCCCACGCCAACGAATCAGCCGCTGCCATTCAGCGGGCAGCACCGTATCCCGTACGACTTTTACGCTACCGCCGTACAGCAACACCGCCTCAGACCGCTCCAACCAGTGCTGATCGTTCAACTTTGGTGCGATAGCCTTGATCTGGGCGGATTCTCCAACCATCAACAACAGCCTTACCTTACGCCGCCACAACCAACCGTACTGCTGGCGAAGGAGCGCGCGAACGGAGCTCGCGCCTTTCCCGGTAACGTCACTGCGGGAACTGGCCTCGAATGCGTTAGACGGTTGAGTCGAACTATCCGTATTCAAACGGCGATACGCCAAATTGCCGAAGCGACGGGCAAACAGCACGTAGCCGCCCCCTACCAGAACCGTTAGGGCAGCAAAAACACTCAACGCCATCAGTAGATCAGTCTGCAATTCACTACCGAGACGTACACTGAGCATCTGGGGATGACGCCAAACCAGTACACCGATCAACAAAGCTGCAAGCAACAAAAACGCAGCCAAAACACCCAGCACCAACGTCCGTCTAAACTGCATTCGAAAACCCTACTTCGAAGTGACTGACACAGGCGTCAACACCGTGCCCCAAAGCGCTGCTTTGGCGGAGCTTTCACCGCTAAAAATGAACTGCGGGCCGGCGCCGTGTTGGATCGTCTGCGCCGCGGCGGCAATAGCTACCCACGCCGCCGCCCTGCAAGGGTGTCCCAGCAAACCGTCTAGATTGTGAAGCTGCCTACTACCATCCAATTGCAGCATGGGGTCATTCAAAACACTGGTGACCGCCATCTTATGCTTTTGCCCAATGCCTACCTGCCAGACATGCTCCACAGCATTCGCTTCTAGAGGAACCCAATTCAGTGCCTGACGGACAGCATGGAGCACCGCGTCCGCAGTATCGCCACGCACTTGCTCAGGTCTATGCAGGTTAGCGATCAACGGCAACGAGGTTTGAGTTACCGGATTGCCCAGCAACAGTCCTACAGCCGCTTCCGCTGTACCCTCAGGCCGCTCCGGTGCAAACTGAACTGCGACAACCAAGAGCAGAGCCTGATCGTCACTGCGCTGATCGAGCCACTGATCCACTGCATCAAGCCCACTCCAGGCGATGGGTACCAAGGGTTGCCGGATCCCGGACTCAAGCCATGCCCTCTGCCAAACCCGATGCAGTTGGTTACTTTGCAGCTGACTATCGAACTCCAACAACAATGCGAGTGGCACATCATCGGAGACTTGCGAGAGCGGACATGCCAAGTCCATCAGCACTCGTTTCATGACACACAGAAGTGCACGCTCGGGGTCTTCATTCACATCGCCAGACAATCGACTATGGCGCACCGTTGATTTTCCCAATCTAGACGGTTGCGCCTTCAGTACTTTAGTACCGTTCAAAATGGCATCTAACTGAGCCTCCGCGCCCGCTTGATCTGTGCGCAGCCCTGTATAGAGACCGATTGCCAACAGTTGCTGATAACGTTGGCCTCGGCGAATTCTGTGAGCGAGGTCATTCGCGCGCGCGTCATCCCAACCGTCAGCGGTGTGTTGTTGGCCAACGTAGTGCAGCCCCCGTACAACGCACACTATGCACAAGCCGAGAAGCGGCACCACCAACGTTGCGCCCAAAATTTCCGTCGGTTGGTGGCGTAACGGCTCACTGGAAAACACGAGTAGCGCAAACAGGCCCAGGAGTGGGGAGAGCAACATCAGACAGAGCCAAAGCCATATCCTAGGAGGCTTCGGTCGCTCCGCCAGAGAAGGGACTTGATCAAGGTCTACGGCCATGATTAGTTCACGCCCGCACTGGGCATCGACGAAATTAACGCACATCCGCACGCACAGCGGTGCCCATCGAACGCGACGGGCACACCATTGTCCTTGAAGGCCGCGTGTCCTTCGGCGATGACGGTGCGCCCATGTCCCAAGACGGGGCAATCTACGGGATCACCCTCACGAGCCACTCCAATACCGTCGAAGTACATGGCGGTGGAGCCTGAAAGAACGGTACCGCCCCCTGTCGTTCTATCGCCAATACGGATAACGCACTTCATCTCACGTACCTCATCAGCCTGCCCCTTACATCAATTTCGCGAACCACAGAATTCGCCCCCTCGCCAATAACGCAATACCTCACACGACAGCGCCGGTTAAAGCACTATTCACCAACATCACTTACGGCTTTCAATACCGCCGACGTCTCTGCCAAGCCAGAAGTCTCAACAATTAGCGCCGCACCTACCTATTTACAACCCAATGCATCATCCATATCGCACTTCATACGGAGAATCGCCTCCCCAAGATTATCTGCAACTATTTGCAAACAAGGCATTTCATCAACTGCCTTCCCAGACGAGTCAGAAATCAGCACCCCTGCATTTTTCTGCCCCCCTTCACCATCACCTCCATCATAATTACTGTAAAGACTGTAAATATGTGAACCAACAGAAAACTTGACGAGCTTATAATCAACCTGATATCTAAAAAAATGATTCGACTTGAAGCCATCAAAAGAAAAACCAGAATCGGGAAACATAAATCCCTCACCTCCTTCCCGAACAAAACGGAATTGAACCCCGCTCAACTCCCCGTCAATATAGTTTGAGCATAGCGCCACCTCCCCCCCTCGGACACTACACTGAAACAGTGTGTGCTCACCGCCGCAAATTCGCCCTGGCGCTGATTCAATCGGACCAGCCCAGAACACCACAAAGGAACAGACCGCACCCACAATACTAAATTCAGATACCCTTAAGCTCATTATAGTTCAACCTCATCTTTTCATCACAACCATCTTGAGCAGGGCCATTATACCTAAGAGCAAACCTTAGCCAGTCTTTCTTCACGATTGCCGAAGACAAAACTGAGTCAGCCCTTATAAAACTCACAAACGCCTTTAGATGATTTTTCTCAGAGCGGTTAATATCCCGTACAAAATCTTCAACAGAGGAGTACCCAGCATTGGAAAAATATCTCCCCATAATTTGAAACCTTCCCCATGACGCCGACTTCAGAGCGTCACTAGCACTTAAACGATAGGCCTTAACCATTTTTCTGTATTGTGCCGAGTGGACTCCATACCCTCCCCTTACGGGGGATGATATATCAGGATTTGAACCATCGAATCGCCCACCTGTCAACTGATGGAAGTAGTGTCGCTCAAACAATATAGCCGCAACCTTATCATCACCCGCCCGCGCAAAATAACTACCAATGGACCCAGTTTCTGTTATTGCGACAGCTTTTATTGCCTCAACCTCACACCCAAGCACATCCGCCGCGGCAACATAGTCACTTTCCTCAATTACTGTTCCATCATACAAATCCAAGAACCCAAGCTCTATTTTTACCCCATCTATAAATATTTCCGGATGCTTCTTTAAATAGTTGAACTTCCCTACAAGTCCTATCGGATGCAGATGATGGACCTTGCCATCCTTAGGCAACCCCACCTTGCCAGCCACTTCAGCCCACCAACTCAACTGCTTGATCCGCTCTTTCTCCGCCAACCAATTAAGATGCGGCGTCGAACCACCATGACCAAAAATTCCGTCTAGACCGTCCCACTTTTGTGGTTTGTAAAGCCATTCACTCTCATAGCAAACAATCAACTGAGACATTGCTTGCGCAAGAGCGGGAACTCGGATTACAGCTCGCAGTTCCTCTGCGGTGATTTTATTATCACCATCGCGATCGACAATATCGAGCAGGCGTGCCTTAACCGGCCCCTTGTCACCGACATCCGCCATTGGACTGTAGTGCTCCAATTGCTCGTCCGTGAGACGCTTAAGAGACCGCAGGAATGAAGCCATGAACTCTGGCGGTGACGTGTAATCCGTAATGACTTCGTAACCGTCCCAGGCCCAAGGGCTAACCCACGGCGTAACACCGACTTCTTCCTTTATCCAGCCATTCAACAGATTATTGGCTGCATCATTGAGCAGCACGTCAAGGCGGTACCAGTTACATGCTTTGTCCCCATCACTCGCAGGCACTACAATTTTGTGCGTAGGCGGTAAGCCATCGAGAACGACTTTTGGAACCAATAAATTTGCATCACTTAACGCATGCGCGCTGCTCGCTGTAGGCGGGTGCTTATCACTAAAGCGATCCTGATGTGACACAACCACAGTGCCTTTGACCAACTTCAGCCATGTTCTTTCTTTGCTCGGGAGCTCCCGCTCCCAGGCTCGACATTCCGCAATGAAAGCTTCCACATCTTCGCCACTGAAAATCTCCAGATGGAGCTTCTCCTCTGGGTGTTCCGCAGTGTAGTCTTGGTACTTTCCAATATGCCCAATCAAATCACCGGCCCGGATAGACTCCGGCTTTTCGAGAACAACCACTTCATCAAACACCTGAGGTTCGCGCAGAGCTTGCAACGATTTAAAATGAACAAATTGCGCAACAAACTCCAGCTTACGGAATTCACCCTCACCGCTGACTTTTACCTGCGTCCCCTTCGGTAGCTTTGGCCCCAGCGTCTTGCTTGTCGCAACTGCTTCGGCATAAATACTTAGACTGACCTTAGCTCGGTAATGGTCTTCTGCCAGCTCCAGTTGATCCATTCGGACGTAGCCAAGCAGTGTCCTAGTATCGCTGAGTAGATGGAAAGGGCCCGGAATGTTCTCCAACCTGCGATAGTCACCCTCGCCACTCACCACAACTGCCGTTCCTCGTGGCAAAAGGCCCATGACTTCGCCTTTCTTCACTTGGTGACGCACATTCAGACCAATTGCCTCTGGCGATACGGTGTTTTTATCTTTTGCAGTCATTGGAACAACATAGGTAGCCTTCTGTTGCCAGAAAGGCGGACGCTCCACGGTGGGCTTTTCCTCATAAGCCGAGCCATCCTGCAAGTGCATGTAGAGGCTATAGAATACTAACGAAGGCGGCTTTTTCTCACTACCCTCAATCCTCGGTGGTTCCAAACGATGGCGGACCAACACGAAATTTCGGGAGAAAGGTTTCATTACCGGAACTTTATTGACGCGATAGACGGTTTTCGCTGAGTGTTTATCAGTTCGATAAGCCACCACTTCACCGTCGGCCAGACAATGCACGCTTGTCTGTTCGAGAACTCCAGCGGTGCCGCTGTCGAAGTGAACTCCACCATGCCAAAGGCCACCTGCGCCCAACGGGAAAAATCCCGCGGTGGCATTGGCCAAACTCGTGAGTTGCAGCAATGGATTGCTCTTCTCCTTTACCCTGAATGGGTGACTCCAGTTCTTAACAGGCTGAAGCCCTTGAATATCCACTACAGGCAGATTTTCATCAGATGCGGCACTGATAGGCTTCCCATCAGGTGTTGGATAGAATGCCTCCCGGGGCTTCGCCGCTTCCGGCTCTTCCGATTCTTTGAACATATCAATTAATCTTTTGAAAGCACTAACTGCCATGGCCTATTTACTCCTGGTTGTGCAGAGGGTTTAACCCGAGAAAACCGTAAGTGACAACCTTTCGGGATCATGGTCAGCCAGTGGCGGAAGGGAAGAAGCTTCCACAGCGTGTTTGGTGGGCTCTTCTACATGTTCGAAGCATGCAGACTTGACGAGGTAGTCTCCCTCAGTGCCAGATTCAATACTGCAGGCATCTATGGCGATGTAGCTGCCACCCGCATTGAGCGTAATCTTCTTCTTCGCCGTGATCCGGATTTCATCTTCGGTACTAGAAATTTCTAGACCATGCCGTGCGATTAGCGACAAGGTATCGTTTTGCGCCTGGATACTGACTGGCCCTTGGTTGACAATGAGCTCGATGCCCAATTTGCGCACGAATAGACTCAGTCCCTGCCCTATCCCAACAAACAAGCGCTTGACCACACTCACATCCGCCTCACCACCAGCGTTGAGCATTAGGTTCTTCTCGGCAGCCAGCTGGAGATGACTACCACTGGTCAGTGAGATCCCCTGAGGTGCGCTGAGCAGCAGTACCGAGGATTTGAGTTGCTCCAAGTCTTGCTTAAGCAGGTCCAGTTGGGCTTGGACATCCGCAGGATCCGCCTTGCACGCTTGGGCATCATCCGACAACCCTTCCAATTGCTCGTTGGCTTGGTCAAGTCGCTCCAGGGCCGCAGCCATTTCGAGCATGCTTCCCTTGGCCCCGGGCTGCGCATCGGCGCTGATGAAGATGCCGCTGCCACCGCGTATGGAGACATGTCCATCACTGCGCAGCTCTGCCCCCTCTCCTCGGCGATTGCGCTCCGCGTCGACTACATGCCCCAGATTGAGCTGGCTCTTGCCGCTGTGCTCGGTACTGAGCTTGATGTGCTCCTGACCACGCGTATCGTCCATGCGCAACTTGTTGTTAGCCGGGGTCCGCAGCACATTGCGTTTGTAGTTGCGCAGGGTCACGTGGTCGCGATGTTCACTGTCGTGTAAGGCATGGGCGATGTAAGGACGGTCCGGGTCGCCTTGTTCGAATGCTACCGCCACTTCAGTACCGCAGATCAGCGGCAGATGCAGACCATGGGTGTCACCCGCATAGGGGCGTGCCAGTCGTAGCCAGACGCTCTCCTCGCCTGCTCGCCAGGTGTCCCGGTCGAACAGGAAATTGACCCGGTAGCGCCCCTCCATGTCTATATGGCCGTAAGGATCGTTCTTTTGCGTACTGGTGACCCGCGCCGGCACCGTACCGGCGATCTGTGGCTTGCCCAGCAATCTTGGCCGAAAACCTACTGACTCCGAGTAGGGAATCGCCTCGAACCTGGCTTCCAGGCTACGGTCGCGTGCTGCCTCGACGGTCAAATGGGTGATGACCACCCCGGGCTCGAAGACCTGCGGCGCCCCGTCAGTGACCGTCAGCACTTGGCCTGGGGCCAGCGTCACGCTGCTGCTGGCACCGTTGCAACGGGTCTGGTCATTGAGAAAGCGTTCATGATTCAAGCGTGCGAAGAAGTAGCCACTTTCGCTGAGCAGGTCCTCGTCCTGGTCAATTGCGTCACCCAGCGCGGTATAGGGTTCGCCGTAGTGATAGCCTTCGCCGTAAGTGGTGGTTGCCCCCCGGCTGTGATCCACCTCGCCATCCAGAAAGGCAGCCGCATCCCGGTGGTGGTAGGCACGCACGTTGATATGTTGCTCCACCACTTGATGCTGAACCTGCAATGCCCATACGCCTTCCTGCCCGTTACTGGTCAATCCCGACAGGGGACGATGCGGCAGCTTTACGCCGAACTGGTAATGACGTTGATGGTCATGAAACTCGACCACATCAAGGGAAAGGCGATCATCGTGGGTGAAGCGATACCAGATCCCGACCTCCGCCAGCAGACGGCTGATGAAGGCGAGATCGCTCTCACCGTACTGCATGACCTGCTCGCGCTTGGGGTATTCGCGCAACAGTTCAAACAAGAAGTGCTGCCCTTCGAACTGGTGGCGACTACGCAAGATGCTTTCGACGATTTCCGGTACCGACTGATGTTGGTAGATCCGGTACTGCTTGCCACGCCCGAGCAATGCCAGCCGCGCTTCGAGCGTTACCTCGTAGCGGGCTTCATCCCTGGAGCCGGACACGCGCTTGAGCCCCGTAATGACGCCATGCAGTGTGCGTGCTCCCCCCTCCGAGATCGGAAGCTGCGCAGTCAGTCGTGAAGCGCCCAGATGGAAGCTGGCATCCTTCCCGAGGATCTGCGCAGCGTCGATATCCTGCTCCGTGGAGGTAAACGCAACGGTGTACTTGAACGGCTGGCTCAGCCACTCCTCGCCTTTGAACGAAAGCACGTCGAGTTCAACGGCAAGCCCCTCGACTTCAAGCTGGTAATGATTGTGGATGGAGCCAACTATCGGAGATGCCATGCTCAGGCCCTCTCGACAGCCAGCAGCGCTGGATCGTGTTCATCCGAAAAGCTCAAGCTGATCCCAGCATCTTCGCAATACCCAAGCGTCACGGATTGAGTCGGCTGGCAAAGGGCCTGACGCTTCAGCAACTGCTGGCTGAGCACCGGCAGAATCTGCTGGTTCAGCAAGCTATCGATGTTGCGGGCACCGGTATCCGGCAAAAGGCAGGCGGCGACCAGCGCGTCATAAAGCGAGTCCTCAATTTCACATTGCAGGCCGTAATGCCGTAACAGGCGTCTGGCCACTTGATCGAGCTTGATCGCAACAATGCGCTTAAGCGCATCAGCTCCCAGTGGCCGGAAGATCAATGTCTGGAAACGCGCCAGCAACGCAGGCTGGAAATGCTCGCGTAATACCGGGCGCAATAGTTCATGCAGTGTCGCTTCCGAAGCGTCTGGCTGCTGCTCGATACAACCTTGCAGCAGGTCACTGCCCAGGTTGGAAGTCATCAGGATGACGGTGTTGCGAAAATCGATCTCCCTGCCTTCGCCATCGCGCATGAAGCCGCGGTCGAACACCTGATAAAACAGGTTGACCACATCACAGTGGGCCTTCTCGACTTCATCCAGCAACACGACGCTATAGGGGCGTTGACGCACGGCCTCGGTGAGTACACCCCCCTGGCCGTAACCCACATAGCCAGGCGGCGAGCCCTTGAGTTGGCTGACGGTATGCGCCTCCTGGTACTCAGACATGTTGAGCGTGATCAACGACTTTTCGCCACCAAACAGGCTGTGGGCCAATGCATGCGCCGTCTCCGTCTTGCCGATGCCACTGGTGCCCACCAACAGGAAGACGCCCATCGGTGCCTTGTCGTCAGTGAGGCCCGTTCGAGCGGCACGTAGCCGTTGGGCAAGTGCAAGCAGGGCTGGCTCTTGCCCGACAACACGCGCGGCCAACTGGTCCTCCAGGTTCAACAAGCTTGCATGTTCGTCCTTCAGCAAATTGCCGAGAGGCACGCCCGTCCAGTCTGCGATCACTTCGGCCACACTGCGGGTACATACGTCGAGCGACAGCAGTGGTCGACTCCCCTGCACGTAGCTGAGGTCTTGTTGAAGCTGAGTGCAGGCGGCTGTATCGACCTGCTCGGCCTGACGAGCATTGAGCAACTGGTGGGTGAGGTCGAGCTCTTGCTGGTACTGCAGCTCCAACGCGGACTGCTGACTTTCAAGTTGAACCAGTTGGGCCTTGATTTTCGCAAGGCGAGGCTCGCACGCGTCGCCGGTAAGCTGGGCATCCTCTTCGAGCGCCGTTCGCTCTGCGGTCAGCGCCGCCTTCTGAGACTTCAGAAGGACCAGAGCATGAGGCTCGCAATCCAAACTCATGCGAACACGCGCACAGGCAGTGTCGATCAGATCTACAGCTTTATCGGGCAAACGGCGCCCGGTCAGAAACCGCCTGGACAAGCTGACGGCTGCCTGCACTGCGGCGTCCTGAACGTGAACACCGTGGTAGCTGGCATAGCGGGCCTTGAGCCCTCGGAGCATCAAGCATGCAGTCGCATCATCCGGCTCATCGACCTTGATCATCTGGAAGCGCCGTTCGAGCGCCGCATCGCGCTCGAAGTACTGCTTGTATTCACTCCAGGTAGTGGCAGCGATGGTGCGCAGTTCCCCACGCGCCAAGGCGGGCTTCAACAGATTCGCGGCATCTGCCCCCCCTGCCTGGTTGCCAGCGCCGATCAAGGTATGTGCTTCGTCAATGAACAACAGCACCGGTGTCTCTGACCGCTGGACGGCATCGATGACGTTTTTCAGCCGTTGCTCGAACTCGCCTTTGACCCCTGCACCCGCCTGCAGCAACCCCAAATCCAGCGTACGGATGCTCACCGGTTTCAAACTGTCAGGGACGTCTCCGTTGGCGATGCGCAGAGCAAGCCCTTCGACCAAGGCTGTTTTTCCAACGCCTGGGTCGCCCACCAGAATAGGGTTGTTCTTGCGCCGACGGCTCAGTACATCGACCACCTGGCGGATTTCATCGTCACGGCCGAACACCGGGTCAATCTGCCCCGCTGCTGCCTTGGCGGTAACGTCATGGCTAAACTGGTCCAAGACAGCGACCAACGCTTCGTCATCCCTCAAGGCGACTGCTGCCTTGGCCTCTCCTGACACTTGTGGCTTGAACAGTGATGAATGCTCCGGTTGACGTTCTTCCGAATCGAATTCAAGCAGCGCTTCCATTTGCCTTAATTGCGTTGGGCCGATGCTCGATAGAGGCCAAGCGGCTGAACACCTGAGCAAGTTTGGCGTTTCAAATAACGCCCCCAGCAAGTGAAGGGATCGCAATTGCTCACAGTCGCGATCCAGCGACGCTAGCAACCAGGCATTGGTAATCAGCTGTTGCACCTCACCGCTCAACTGAGGTTTGCTGACTACGCTGCGCGGCAACAAATCGAAGTGCTCAAGCAACCCTTGCCATATGGCGTCCATATCCCAATCGTATCGGCGGGCGATAACCGCCAGATCACCTTGTCCCTGCTCAAAAAGCTTCAACAACCAATGTTCAATAGTGACATGACTATGCCCACGTGCCTGGCAAAGAGATGCCGCCGCCGTGAGTGCCTGAGCGCAATATGAGTTGAGGCGGCGAAGCAAGCGAGTAGGATCGTGTGCCATACAGGGCATCCTTGTCGTCAATGGTCAACGTGTCGCCACGCATTCGACCGTACCTGAATATATGAGGTGTATTTGGCTGAACGCCCGCGCACGGACGCTCAACCCAAGACACTGGAGGCCGTCAACCCACCAAGGCTGACAACCAAATTTCATCCAGCGGCGGCAGCACTAGGTCGTTCATTCCAGGAATCCGAATGAATGATGTTTCCGTCCTTGAATGCCCAAGTAATCTTTTCGTATCGCAGCTCGACCAATTCCAGATGGTTGTGTTTTTCTTTCGCTGGGTCTTTGACGTCGTGCATTTTTGGTGCGACTTTCACGACCTTGACGTTTTCCAACTTTGTGTTGAAATACTCAACTTCCTGCCCGGCATCGTTGATTTTGTACCATTTGAACTCGGCCACTTTAAGCGTCTGCCCGGTGGTCACGGCCTTGTAGAGATAGGGGGACGAAGCGTCTATCTCCTTAGTGAAAACAAAAGGCGTATGAATGCGCGTGCCGGTTAACTTTCCAGTATTGTTATCGGTAGGGATATACAGATCGTGGTCCTGACCGACAACTTCAATACTGCCCTCACGATCCTTCACGTCCACCGAACCTTTGATATCAGCACCACCATCGTCTTTCAGCCACAGATAAACAGGAATAGCCATGTAGAAGTTCCTCATTTCAAGTATTGGGCGTCGCGGAGTGCGACAGGGGTTGCAGACCCGAGGCCGTAGCCGAGGGCTGACAAGCCCCCACCTCCGGTACCAGGCGAATTTCAACTCGGCGATTGGCCGACCGTCCTTGTTCCGTATCATTGCTCGCGATGGGCTGGCTTGCCCCCAAGCCCTGCACTGCGAAGCAGTTGTCGGGGATGTCACCCATGTGGCGAATCCAGTCGTGCACCGCGGAAGCGCGCGCTCGCGACAAGCGCAGGTTCTGTTCGTCGCTACCTGTCGCATCCGTATGGCCCGTAATCACGATCAACCAGCCCGGCTGGGCCTTGATGCCCGCCAACGCATTTACCAGGAACTTGGTCGACGCTGGTTTCAACTGCGCGCTGCCGCTGCTGAAGAGCGACAGGCTGTCCAGGCGAATCGTGCGAGGCTTGTCCGGTACACCCCGGGGCATCGTCGGGATGCGGTGGCCGTTGATCGCAGCCAACAGTGGCAGTCGTAGTCTTTCGCCCTGATACAGCCCGATACCCAGCGACCACGGCTCACCTTGGCGATAGTAGTAATCCAAACGCTGCGCATCCTGGCGAAGCACAACCAATGCCTCCTCGCGCTGCGATATGTTGTGTGCCTCAGTACTGAGCGAAGCAGTGCTATAGCGTCGCAAGTCGTCGGTAACCTGACGTATCAGCAGTGTGTTCTGCCTGGCAGAGCTGATCAGGGCGATGGAGGCCGTCAATGCAAACAACCAGATCCCAATCAGCACTGCCCTGCTTCGCGGACTGTTCAGAGCCCTACCGGGCAGCAAGTTGAGCAAAGGGTCCGGAAACGGTAACGGCGCGTTTGCACGATCAGCCCCACTACAAATGAAGGAGAGCCCGGTATGCTCCTGCAACCAACGGCGCCACAGGTTGCCTTCTCGAGATCGCCCTGCCTCAGGTATGAGCGCAACCGCAACGGCGACAGCCGTTACCATCCTCTGACGGGGAACGCGTACGCTCATTTCCGGCGAGCACACTTCATTCAGCCAACCCACAGCAGCATTCAACTGCACCGTCGCTCGCATCCGCGCGGCTTCTTCCCCCTGATCTGTGTTCCTTCGCTGCCATTCGGAGAGAACCAGGCACTCCCCCGAATCTCGCACTCGCACACCCGACTCATCAGGCTCCCAACTAAACCAGGGGGAAGCTCCGGTTGCGCTCTGGAAATAGCCCACAATCAGCAGCGACAGCGGTGTGCCTCGCCTTCCCAACATCGCAATCTGGTTGCATACGCTGTGTAGCTGGTTCGCAAGCACTGCGCGATCAGTATGGGCTCTCGGGTTTACAACCCACATCACACTAAGCTGCCCGTCCCACTCTGGACGCTCCAACAACAGATCAGCGACCGTTGCGGGCAACTTCAGAAGGTCGGGTACTGGTACATAGCACCCCTGCGCTGTTACCCGAAGCATCAATGGCTCAGTAGGCGAGGTGTCAAACAGCTCAGCCAGGCAATCGCCGACCACCAGAACAACGGGATGACGGTAGGACGCGACAGGGAGGGTGACGCCACTAACCCGCTGCATCTCTGTACTTTTATCGCCAGCATGCTGGCTGCGGCGCCAATGCATCACCATCACGGCAATAACTACCAGAACAGCCACTGCCTGCCCCTCGATAGCCAACGGCAACGTGGCAATCAGCAGCAAGGACAAAGCACCGGCCCATAGCCAAAGCCCTTGCTTCTGTATCTGCGGCACGACGCTCACTCCTGCACCGGCAAGAGTGAGGCCACTGCCTGACCTAACGCGTGATCTAGCCACCACCAGGCCCCCCCCAACAGGACTGCCGCCATCACGACGTGGAGCAAAGGCGACTGCAACCAACCCCACATCGGTATCCGTGGACCATTGCCTACCTGGATGACCAGCGACTGGCTTGTATCGAGAGGCGCCACCTGTGCGGATATTGCAGCCAACAACTGCTGCCGCTCCGGGTGATTGACCTCTCGGTAGCGCCCCAGGAAGCCAAGCATCAGCACCCGCTGAAAGACAGTGAGCACGTAAGGGTGCACGGAGGCTTCACGCAGCACAGTGCGCATATCTTCGTAGAGCGACTCACCTGCTTGATGGCTACTGAAAAACTTTGCCTGCAGTGTTTCCATCGCCCAGTCCTCATGAGCCCGACCTTCGGCGCAAGCGAGAACCGTTTCATCCAGCAACGCACATTGCGCATGACTGATCAGGTCGATGCTACGACCATCCAGACCATCCTCATGAAGCGTGGCGCGTACATGCTCGACATCAGCAACGCAACGTGACCAGAGTTCCGGACTACTGTGCGCCTCGGTACCGTGTCGCAGTTCGACGACCAGCAGATAGGTGTCCTGCAGCAACGCATCGATATCCACCTTGGCTGGGGCGCTCTTCTGTGCCGTACGACTCATGAGCGAAGCACCGCGAATAGTTCAAGCTTGACCTCCTGAAACACACTCGGGACATAAAGCGCACAGACCCCGCCAGCCAACATGCCACGGCCCTTTTCATGACTGAGGTCGAGGGCAAAGTACTGATTCTCCAGGCGTAGCGGTATCGCTGCCGGGACGTGACCCAGAGGCTTCAGAGGAACGCCATCGAGTGCCGCATTTACAAGATGGTCCACATCGTCGGGGGAACCAATCTTGCACAGTCGCGGGAACTGGCTTTGCACCTGGACTGCTGGAAGCCGGCAGCGAACAGAAAGGTAGAAATCAGCTCCTTCAGGTTCGAGCAGGCGTGGATCACTTAGGGAAACCTGCCAACGGTTGGCACTACGCGCCTCCAGCACCAGCGCCAGAACGCGCGACGGCAGGCTTGCCTCCAGCAACGTGGAAAGGGTGCGCATCAACGGAGGGAAAACGGCCTCCAGGTCTTCATGCTGGTAGGCAGGGATACCCTCGATGCCATGGTCCAACGAGAAGGTGAGCAGGCCACCTGCGAGCTTCACCAACTGCTGATATACCTGCTCCGGATGCCGCGCAGGATGAGCTTTAAGATCAGCCAACACAGGCTGGTAGGTATTCAATGCATGGAGCAGCCAAAACAACGTGACATCTGCCACAGCAAAGTCTGCCATGCGCTGGTTGCTCTCTCGGCGCATCCCCATCAACCGCTCACGTTTGGCTGACAGCTGAGTCAGCAAGTTGTCGAGTTGAAGCAATAAACCTGCATGCGCATCAAAGCTCAGCAGCGGCGGGATGTAGCTATCATCAATCTCCCACCCATCTGCGCCGGCGCGTACCAAGCGAGCCACCGGGCACGTGAGGTAATCTGAGTTATCGTCTTCATCCAGACGCAGGCTCAACGCATGTTCGAGTACGCTGATTGACTGCATTTCGTCTGAGTAGAGATCTTGGGTATCCCGCCAGACTTGGCGGTACCTGACGGGGCGCTCAGCTCTGCCGTCTTCGAACAGGCAGTTGTTACCATTGGCCTGTTCCAGCGGCAAAGCGAGCACGACCGTGGCAGTCTGGATATCACCGGGCAATACCCGAGACAGCTCAAGAGCACCAGGAAGTCGATCCAACCGATCTGTGTCAATCAAAGTACTATCGGGCAGGCACAACTGAAGCCGGGTGGCCACAAGTTTGCCCAACTGCAGTGCATCCGCATCAAACGCTACATGCTGGATACCCCAGGGATGGACCAAGACCCGAGAGGCGATACTTTGATTAGTCCAGGACTCGAAGCGGGCCTGCTGCTGAAACTGCTGAGCAGATAACACCACGCCGTGCGCCCACAAAGGCCGGTCGATTTTCACGTCATGTACTCCTGTGACCGCACTTAAGATTTCGCTTTTGGCATCTGCGAAACCAATGACAAGTTGATGTCCATACCCTCAACCTGGAAATGAGGCACAGCAAACAATTTGACCCTGAAGAAGCCTGGATTGTCGTCAATGTCTTCGACAACCACTTTTGCTTCCCTCAATGGATGAGAGGCCTGCAGGTCATCTCCTGGATCGGTCATTTCGGTGACCAGGCCGCTTATCCACCTATTGAGCTCCAACTCCAACAGGCGACGGTCTTTGGTTGTACCGATATTCTCCCGCTGGATCAGCTTCAAATAGTGCGCAATGCGAGAAAGCAGGAACACATAGGGCAACCGCGCGTTGATGCGACTATTCGCCGTTGCCTCTGCTGTATCATAAATAGCAGGCTTGTGGGCCGAGTTGGCCGAGAAGAAGCAAGCGTAGTCACGATTCTTATAGTAGGAGAGCGGAATCAAGCCCAAATTGGCGAACTCAAATTCGCGAGTTTCTGGAATCATCACTTCCGAAGGAATTTTGACTTGACTACCTGTCCCCATGTCGTACAAATGGATCGGCAGGTTAGTAACAGCTCCTCCCGACTGCGGGCCTCGAATTTGCACACACCAGCCATTGGCGATAAAGCTTTTAACCATGTTCGCCGCGAACGCGAATGTCGAGCTTACCCACAAATACTTGCTATGGTCCGGCCCCTTGACTCGCTCTACATAATTAAACAACCGAACCGGGTTGGTGTCGGGCCCGTAAGGTAAACGACCCAGGGTACAGGGCGTCGTTGCGCCCACGTAACGAGCGTCATCGCTCTGAGCAAAAGCGTGCCATTTGATGTACTCCGCACGATCCATGTAGTTGCCGATATCCTTGATAGCAGCCACTTCCTCCATGGTGTTCTTCCCGAAGAATGCAGGACCCACTGAGCACAAGAAGGGCATATGGGCTGCGGCAGCCACCTTCGAAATATTCCGCAACAGCGCTATATCTTGCGGCCCTCGCCCAAACTCGTAATTCGAAACCACCGCCGCGATGGGCTCACCGCCAGGCGTGTCGTACTCCTGGGTATAGGTATGCAGATACATACCGCTTTGAGAGATCTCCGGTGCGTCTTCAAAGTCCTGCGCCAGATGCTCCTTACTGATATCCAGCAGTTCGATTCGGACGTTCTGACGAAAATCCGTCTGGTCAATCAACGATTTGGCGCCGCGCCAGATCGACTCGACCCGCTGAAAATCCGGATGATGCATTACCGCGTCCAACTGACTGCTGATCTGGGCGTCAATCGAGGCAATGTGTTCATCCAGCAACGCCCTGTCCAGCCGCTCCACCTTCGGGGAGACTTGCTTGAGCCTGTCCAGGAAAACGCTCACCGACGCAGTAACACGCTCATTAGCCGTTGCTTCTGACAAAGCATCCACACTTTGGAATGCCTCAATGCCTCCCATGCGGTCAAGCGGCTCGAGGTCAATTCTTTCAAATAGCGCGTGGTAGACACTTTGATTTTCTTCCACCGGCACGGTGGCGCCACGCGATTGCGCAGAAGATAGCTCTTCGGGCATTGGTTAGTTTCCTGTAAGTCGAGAAGATGGTTTTCTAGCGCTCGTGTTGAGGTGCAAGGGCCGCCAGTTCCTTACGCAACTCGTCACTCAGAGCCTCGTCTTTGAGTATCCGCTCCAATTCAGCGCGGAACGTTGCGTTATCCAAAAGATTGGCCTTCAACTCACGCAGTAGATTTCGCATCGCCAGCAAAGCGCGCAGTTGCGGTATCTGCCGTGCAACTTGTTCTGGCTCGAAGTCCTTCATGCGCTGAATACTCAGCTCGACAGGCGTCTCACCACCCTCGCCCGACAGCGTATCTTCAACAATAAGCTTGATACTCGGAGAGAGATCAGCCAACACACTGTCAAAATTATTCTTGTTGATATTTACCTTCGGCCGCTCTGATAGTGGACGCTGCTCCTTGCCATTGCTGTAGTCGCCCATCAACATGAGTTTGAGCGGAAGCTCCACCTTGCGTTGAGCACCGCCTGTATGCAAGTCGAGCTTGATATTGACCCTCGCCTTAGGCACTTCATTCTGAAAACTGTTTGACGCCATGATCCCTCCTGAAACAAGAGTACCGAGCAATACTCGCCCCGTAACGTAGACCCACATTGCCGGAGGTTGGAACCGGCTGCACACATGCATTAAGCTGAGCGCCCTTTCCGTGCGTGCCCATCAACAATGACGCACATCGTTATCTTTCGCCACCCCTCATCGAGAACTAGGAAACGTCCTACATGTTCTTTCAACTCGATACATTATTCAGGTGCTCTTTGCTCCTTGGGACATCGATCCCGCCGACAAAAAATGCATGAATACACTCGGTGTTTATTTCAATGTAACTTTCGCGTAGGACATGACTTACAAAATGCACTGAAAGCCAAACAAATGCTGCAAAGGCAGGACGTGCACAGTTCGCAAAAACAAGAACTACATGAACGTGTACATCGGCGAGATGGTAGAAGCGAAAAGCAACCTGCACAAAACCCTTCCAATGTGGATTCAGCAATGCTGCCGCGCGGAGGTCGAACGCTGGGCAACTGTATGATTCTGGTTGCTCCAGAGACAGTTCATGCCCAGCGCGCAACACCACGCTTCCCTCCAGCACCTCACCGGCCTGCGGTAGCGAGCAACGAAGGGCAACGCCGTCTACCCTGAATATGCGTTGCCCCTTGCCTCGCCCGCAGGCCCAACGCAACCGTTCGGTAACCGAACACTAGCCCTTCCCTTGAATTGACGCTGCTGCCTTCACTGCTCACCATGCACCGGCCTTGCGTGTCCCCCTGCCTGGGAATCGGTCACGTACTCGTAGCACCGCAGCTGAATACAATTTCAAGAATCGAGCAGTTTATGAACCACTCCAAGATCACCCCCGCCGCCCCCCGGATGCCCCAGGGTTCGATCGGCGACAAGCTTCGCGGCGCCTTCGGCGTCGGCAAGACCCGTTGGGGCATGCTCGCCCTGGTGTTCTTCGCCACCACCCTGAACTACATCGACCGTGCTGCGCTCGGCATCATGCAGCCCGTCCTGGCCAAGGAAATGAGCTGGACGGCGATGGACTACGCCAACATCAACTTCTGGTTCCAGGTCGGTTATGCGGTCGGCTTCCTGCTGCAGGGCCGGCTGATCGACAAGGTCGGGGTAAAACGCGCGTTCTTCTTCGCCGTGCTGCTGTGGAGCCTGGCTACCGGCGCTCACGGCCTGGCCACCTCTGCCGCTGGTTTCATGGTCTGCCGCTTCATCCTCGGCCTGACCGAGGCCGCCAACTACCCGGCCTGCGTGAAGACCGTACGCCTGTGGTTCCCGGCTGGCGAGCGGGCCATCGCCACCGGCCTGTTCAACGCCGGCACCAACGTCGGCGCCATGGTCACGCCGGCCCTGCTGCCGCTGATTCTGGCCGTGTGGGGCTGGCAGGCCGCATTCATCGCCATGGGCAGCCTGGGCCTGGTGTGGGTGGTGCTGTGGGTGCTGAAGTACTACAACCCTGAAGATCACCCGCGCGTGCGCCAGAGCGAGGTGGAGTACATCCAGCAGGATGACGAGCCCGAGCCAACCCGCGTGCCGTTCAGCCGCATCCTGCGCCTGCGTGGCACCTGGGCCTTCGCGGTGGCCTACGCGATTACCGCACCGGTGTTCTGGTTCTACCTGTACTGGCTGCCACCGTTCCTCAACCAGCAATACAGCCTGGGCATCAACGTGACCCAGATGGGTATCCCGCTGATCATCATCTGGCTGACGGCAGACTTCGGCAGCATCGGCGGCGGCATCCTGTCTTCCTGGCTGATCGGCCGTGGCGTGCGCGCTACCACGGCGCGGCTGGTGTCGATGCTGATCTTCGCCTGCACGATGGTCAGCGTCATCTTTGCCGCCAACGCCAGTGGCCTGTGGGTCGCGGTGGCGGCCATCTCGCTGGCGGTGGGCGCACACCAGGCATGGACGGCGAATATCTGGAGCCTGGTGATGGACTACACGCCCAAGCACCTGGTGAGTACCGTGTTCGGTTTCGGCAGCATGTGCGCTGCGATTGGCGGGATGTTCATGACGCAGATCGTCGGTAGCGTGCTGACCGCTACCAATAACAACTATGCCGTGTTGTTCACCATGATCCCGGCGATGTACTTCCTGGCGCTTGTGTGGATGTACTTCATGGCGCCACGCAAGATCGAGAGCGCCTGAACGCGCTAGCCACTTACCTCTACGGGGCCCTTGCGGGCCCTTTTTTTGGCCAGTCAGCAATCAGTAATTCTTGCCTGCCCGGCCTCATCGCCGGCAAGCCAGCTCCCACAGGTACAGCGTTGCTCTCGAGTTTGTCGCTGTACCTGTGGGAGCGGCCTTGTGTCGCGAAAGGGCTGCAAAGCAGCCCCAGCAATTTCAACTGTTGCGCATCAATCCTGG
>NZ_JBIGLU010000035.1:0-43706 GCF_043658375.1 Pseudomonas sp. PsB
TACCTGTCACCAATAGCTATGGAGCAGCAGGCGGCTTGATCACCGTAACCGGTGTCCGGAAATACTTGACCAGAACACCTTGTGTCGCGATGGGCCGCAACGCGGCCCCAAAATCCCGAATGTTTCGCGTAGCATGCCCCCACCAACACCTAGGCAACGCCCACCATGCTGATCCCCTACGACCAACTGCAAGCCGAAACCCTGACCCGCCTGATTGAGGACTTCGTCACCCGTGACGGTACCGACAACGGCGACGACACCCCGCTGGAAACCCGCGTGCTGCGGGTGCGCCAGGCATTGGCCAAGGGCCAGGCGTTCATCCTGTTCGACCTGGAAAGCCAGCAGTGCCAGTTGCTAGCCAAGCATGATGTGCCCAGCGAGCTGCTCGACTAGCAGGTCAGGCCTCTTCGCGGGCTCGCCCGCTCCCACAGGAATTTCACAAGTCTTGAGAGCGGTGCAGTACCTGTGGGAGCGGGCGAGCCCGCGAAGAGGCCGGCACAGGCAACATCAGATTCCACGGGCTTTATCTTTCTGCCCTTCCTTGATGCGCTTGTACACCTCGGACCGATGCACCGGCACCTGCCGCGGTGCATCCACACCCAAGCGGACCATACCGTCCCGCGTTTCCACGACCATGATCCGAATGTCATCACCAATCACGATGATCTCTCCCACTTCGCGCCCTATTACCAGCATGCTCCGATCCTCCAGCGAAAGGGAAAACCGGAGCCTGCCTTGACGGCATAGAGCTACTCAATAGTTCTGCCGTGATTCAGAAGCGCCCTACATTTCCGGGTAATTTTCCTTACAGACGAATCATCGCGACTGAGCCTTGGCCCGCATTTTCACCGCCATTTCGGCCATCTCGTCGTACAGCCGCTCAGGGGCCTGGCGCTTCAGTTGCCAGGCCTGGCGCCCGGCCTCATGGGGCAGGATCAGGAACTCGCCAGCGGCAACCTGCCGGTGGATGTACTCGGCGATGTCCGCCGCATTGATCGGCGAGCCTTCCAGCAGCTTGCCAACCTGGGCTTTCATCGCCGGGTTCGGCCCGCGGAACGAGTCCAGCAGGTTGGTCTGGAAGAACGACGGGCACACCACGTGCACCGCTACCTCCAGTTGGCGTAGCTCGACCAGCAGGCTTTCCGACAGGGCCAGCACGCCGGCCTTGGCCACGTTGTAGTTGCTCATGCCCGGGCCCTGCATCAGCGCGGCCATCGAGGCGATGTTGATGATCCGCCCCTTGCTGCGCTCCAGCAGCGGCAGGAAGGCCTTGCAGCCCTTGACCACGCCCATCAGGTTGACCGCGATCTGCCAGTCCCAATCCTCCAGCGACAGTTCGGCGAAGAACCCGCCCGAAGCGACGCCGGCATTGTTGACGATCACGTCGATACCACCGAACTGTTCGGAGCAAGCCTGGGCCAGGGCGGTGAGCTGGCTGTAGTCGCGCACATCGCAACGCTGGACAAAGCCTTCGCCGCCAGCTGCGCGGGCCAGCTCCAGGGTTTCGCGCAGGCCGGCTTCGTTGACATCGGCCAGCGCCAGGCGCCAGCCCTCACGCGCCCAGCGCAGGGCGATCTCGCGACCGAGGCCGGATCCGGCGCCGGTGATCATGATGCGGTTTTGCATGGTGGCTGGCCTTGTTCTGATGGGTTGTGCAACCAGTCTAATCAAGGCCTGGGGGGCAGGCAGGGTTCATCAAGGTAGTGAATGGAGGGGCATGACTGTGTGGTCAGCCTGCACCGGCCTCTTCGCAGCACAAGGCTGCTCCTACAGGGACCGCACACAGCTGTAGGAGCAGCCTTGTGCTGCGAAGAGGCCGGTACAGGCACCACACAAATGGAATCTTTGACACTTACCACCAGTCCTTACTTACAAGAGGCCAGCAGTCCGAGGCCCTTGACCCTCAACCACGCAAGGACTCCGTCATGACCACGATTCTCATCATCATCCTGATCCTTCTGCTGATTGGTGGCTTACCGGTCTTCCCGCACTCGCGCAGCTGGGGCTATGGCCCGTCCGGCATCATCGGCGTGGTGCTGGTAGTTCTGCTGGTTTTGTTGCTACTAGGCATGATCTAGCAACGAAAACACAAAAAACCGCGCCGAAGCGCGGTTTTTTCATTGCCGGAAGGATCAGTGCGAAACAGCACCCGAAGCGCCCAGGCCAGTCTGCGAACGCACGAACTGCGGGAAGAACAGCGCACGTTCGTCTTCGGCAGCCTTGGACTTGTCGGTGACCGAGAAGAACCAGATACCGACGAAGGCGATCAGCATCGAGAACAGTGCCGGGTACTCGTACGGGTAGATCGGCTTCTCGTGGCCGAGGATCTGCACCCAGATGGTCGGGCCGAGGATCATCAGCGTCACCGCACTCACCAGGCCCAGCCAGCCGCCGATCATGGCACCGCGGGTGGTCAGCTTCTTCCAGTACATCGAGAGCAGCAGTACCGGGAAGTTGCAGCTGGCCGCGATGGAGAACGCCAGGCCGACCATGAAGGCGATGTTCTGCTTCTCGAACAGGATGCCCAGGCCGATCGCCAGTACGCCCAGGGCGACGGTGGTGATCTTCGACACGCGGATCTCGTCCTTGTCGTTGGCCTTGCCCTTGCGCCATACACTGGCGTACAGGTCGTGGGACACCGCCGAGGCACCGGCCAGGGTCAGGCCGGCAACCACTGCCAGGATGGTGGCGAAGGCAACAGCCGAGATGAAGCCGAGGAACACGCTGCCACCCACGGCGTTTGCCAGGTGCACCGCCGCCATGTTGTTGCCACCCAGCAGGGCGCCAGCGGCGTCCTTGAAGTCCGGGTTGGTGCTGACCAGCAGGATGGCGCCAAAGCCGATGATGAAGGTGAGGATGTAGAAGTAGCCGATGAAGCCGGTGGCGTACAGCACGCTCTTGCGCGCTTCCTTGGCGTCACTGACGGTGAAGAAGCGCATCAGGATGTGCGGCAGGCCGGCGGTACCGAACATCAACGCCAGGCCCAGCGAGAACGCCGAGATCGGGTCCTTGACCAGGCCGCCCGGGCTCATGATCGCCTCGCCCTTGGCGTGCACCTTGATCGCTTCGGAGAACAGGGTGTTGAAGTCGAAGCCCACGTGCTTCATCACCATCAGCGCCATGAAGCTGGCACCGGACAGCAGCAGCACAGCCTTGATGATCTGTACCCAGGTGGTGGCCAGCATGCCGCCGAACAGTACGTACAGGCACATCAGGATACCCACCAGGATCACCGCCACGTGGTAGTCCAGGCCGAACAGCAGCTCGATCAGCTTGCCGGCACCGACCATCTGCGCGATCAGGTAGAACGCCACCACCACCAGCGAACCGGAGGCCGACAGGGTGCGGATCTCCTTCTGCCCGAGGCGGTACGAGGCCACGTCGGCGAAGGTGTACTTGCCCAGGTTGCGCAGGCGTTCGGCGATCAGGAAGAGGATGATCGGCCAGCCGACCAGGAAGCCGATCGAGTAGATCAGGCCGTCGTAGCCAGAGGTGAACACGAGTGCGGAAATACCCAGGAACGAGGCGGCCGACATGTAGTCACCGGCAATCGCCAGGCCGTTCTGGAAGCCGGTGATCTTGCCACCGGCGGCGTAGTAGTCCGACGCCGACTTGTTGCGCTTGGAGGCCCAGTAGGTGATGCCGAGGGTGAAGGCGACGAAGGCCACGAACATGGCGATCGCGGAGACGTTCAGCGGTTGCTTCTGCACCTCGCCGGTCAGGGCATCGGCGGCCCACACGGCGGGTGCGAAGGCTCCGCAGGCCAGTACGGCCAGGGCTTTGGCGTGGCGAATCATTGTTGCGCCTCCTTCAGGATGGCCTTGTTCAGCTCATCGAATTCGCCGTTGGCGCGGCGTACGTAGATGGCGGTCAGGACGAATGCCGAGACGATCAGGCCGACGCCCAGGGGAATACCCCAGGTAATCGACGACTCAGGGCTGAGCTTGGTGCCCAGAATCTGAGGACCGTAGGCGATCAGGAGGATGAAGGCGCAGTACAGGCCGAGCATGATCGCCGAGAGAATCCAGGCGAACCGTTCGCGTTTGGTGACCAGCTCCTTGAAGCGGGGGCTGTTTTGTATCGAGAGGTAAATGCTGTCGTTCATTGTTTTTGTCCTAGCAGCACAGATAGGGGTGGAACCCACGACCCTTACTTTATGCGGCTATCGGACGCCAACCAGACGACCTTAGTCTTAGATGCAACGGTGTTTTACAGATCACGCAACAAAACAGCTTGCACATATCCCTGTAGGAGCAGCCTTGTGCTGCGAAGACGCCGGTACAGGCTGCCCGAATCTTCGCAGCTTGCACCAGCCTCTTCGCAGCACAAGGCTGCTCCTACAACGGAACGGGTTGTTACTTGCCAGTCCACTCCTTCACACGCTCAGGGTGCTTGGCCACCCAGTCCTTGGCCGCCGCTTCAGGCTTGGCGCCTTCCTGGATAGCCAGCATCACTTCGCCAATCTCGTCCTTCGACTGCCAGTTGAACTTCTTCAGGAACTCCGCCACTTCCGGGGCCTTGGTGGCCAGTTCCTTGCTGCCGATGCTGTTCACGGTTTCCGCGGCGCCATACACGCCTTTCGGGTCTTCGAGGAACTTCAGTTTCCACTTGGCGAACATCCAGTGCGGTACCCAGCCGGTCACCGCAATCGACTGCTGCTTGGCATAGGCACGGCCCAGTTCCGCAGTCATCGCCGCGCCAGAGCTGGCCTGCAGCTTGTAACCGGTCAGGTCGTAGTCCTTGATGGCCTGGTCGGTCTTGAGCATTACGCCAGAGCCGGCGTCGATGCCGACGATCTTCTGCTTGAAGGTGTCGTCGGTCTTGAGGTCGGCAATGCTCACCGCCTTGACGTACTCAGGGACGATCAGGCCGATCTTGGCGTCCTTGAAGTTCGGGCCGTAGTCGACCACGTTGTCCTTGTTCTTGGCCCAGTACTCGCCATGGGTCACCGGCAACCAGGCCGACAACATGGCATCGAGCTTGCCGGTTGCCACGCCCTGCCACATGATCCCGGTGGCCACGGCCTGCAACTTCACGTCGTAGCCGAGCTTCTGCTTGATCACTTCGGCGGCCACGTTGGTGGTCGCCACGCTGTCAGCCCAACCATCCACGTAACCAATGCTGACTTCTTTGGCCATTGCCTGTGCCGCACTCATGGCCAGTACCATGGCGGTGCCCACACCCAGGAAACGTCGCATTCTTGTAATAGCAGCCATCAAAGCATCCCCTCGTCAGGTCTCGGAATTTGCATCATCGTCCTGCAACAATAGTCGACCTGCTCCAGCTACGACCTGTAGCCGCCCCATATGCGACAGCACTATGCCATTAGCGCCATCGGCCTGCGCCGACCTGCGCGATCCTTGCATGCCAAAGGTTTGGCGCCGGGCTACTATCTACCCTTTTGCGCCTGACGATGGACCGCCCGATGCCCAGTTCTACCCGCCTGCTGCTGCCGTTGTACCTGCTTGCCTGCCTGCTCGCCCTGCTCGGGCTCGGAGGGCTCTGGTACGGGCTTGGCAAGCCGGTGCAACTGCCCGACGCGGCCAGCCCGACGCACAAGCTGCAATGCGCCTCGTACACCCCGTTCGACAAGGACCAGTCGCCCTACGACCAGCCGTTTCGCCTGCGCCCGGCGCGCATGGATGCCGACCTGGCGTTGCTGGCCGAGCGTTTTCAGTGCATCCGCACCTATTCCCAGACCGGTCTTGAGGCAATCCCGGCGCTGGCACGCAAGCATGGCCTGAAGGTGATGCTGGGTGCCTGGGTCAACGCCCACCCGGCCGACACCGAGAAAGAAATCGAGCTGCTGATCGCCGCCGCCAATGCCAACCCCGACGTGGTCAGCGCGGTGATCGTCGGCAACGAGACGCTGCTGCGCAAGGAAGTGACCGGCGCGCACCTGGCCACGCTGATCGCCCGGGTGAAAAGCCAGGTCAAGGTGCCGGTGACCTACGCCGATGTGTGGGAGTTCTGGTTGCAGCACCCGCAGGTGGCGCCTGCGGTGGACTTCCTGACTATCCACCTGCTGCCTTACTGGGAAGACGACCCACGTGGCATCGACGAAGCCCTGGCCCATGTCGCCGATGTACGCCGGGTGTTCGGCACGCGCTTCGCGCCGAAGGACGTCCTGATCGGCGAAACCGGCTGGCCCAGCGAAGGCCGCCAGCGCGAAACCGCGGAGCCCAGCAGGGTCAACGAGGCGCGTTTCATTCGCGGGTTCGTGGCCATGGCCGAAAGCAACGGCTGGCACTACAACCTGATCGAGGCGTTCGACCAGCCATGGAAGCGCGCCAATGAAGGGGCGGTCGGCGGTTACTGGGGGCTTTACGATGCCGACCGGCAGGACAAGGGCGTACTCGAAGGGCCAGTGAGCAACCTGCCTTACTGGCCGCAGTGGTTGCTGGCCAGTGCCCTGCTGATGGTGCTGATGCTGATGCTTACCGGGCGCCCGGCCACTCCGGTGGCGGCCATGCTGCTGCCGTTGCTGGCGGCGTTTGGGGCAGGCTGCCTGGGGCTTTGGGGCGAGCTGATGCGCACCCATGCGCGCTTTGCCGGGGAGTGGCTGTGGGCGGTGCTGCTGGCGGGGCTGAACCTGCTGGTGCTGGCCCATGCCGTGCTGGCCCTGGCGCGGCGCACGGGCTGGCGCGAGCGCCTGTACGCCTGGCTGCAGGCGCGGGCCGGCTGGCTGTTGCTGGCAGCGGGTTTTGCCGCGGCGGTGAGCATGCTGGCGATGGTGTTCGACCCACGCTATCGCAGCTTCCCCAGCGCAGCGTTGGCGTTGCCGGCGCTGGTATTTGCACTGTGGCCGGTGCCGGCGCGGCGGGCGGAGGTGGCGTTGCTGGCGTTCATCGTCGGTGCCGGGGTGGCGCCGCAGTTGTTTGTGGAAGGGTTGGAGAACCAACAGGCCTGGGGGTGGGCCGGGGTGAGTGTGCTGATGACCGCAGCCTTGTGGCGGAGCTTGCGCCTTGCTCGCACGGCCTGAAAATACACATCCCTGTAGGAGCGGCCTTGTGTCGCGATGGGCCGCAAAGCGGCCCCAGGATTAGCGCAATGGCATAGATTGCCGGGGCCGCTCTGCGGCCCATCGCGACACAAGGCCGCTCCTACAAAGTCCGCGTAGCACCAGCGTCCCGCACCAGCCGCAACCCCGCCAGCACCAGCGCGAACACGGCAATGCTGGCGGTATACAGCACCAGTGCCGGCACCGCGAACACCAACGCCACCACTGCCAGCCACCAGCCGCCACGCCCGGCAACCAACTGCGCCAGCAGCGCCAGCCCCAGCCCGCCCCAGGCCATCACCTGATGATGAATGCCCAGCCCCAGCAACGACCGTACCTCACACTGCCAGTACGCCGCCGGCGCCGTGCACAGCCCCACCCACTGCCCGTCCTCCATCAGCCCGTAGCGCACGCCATAACTGGCAGCAAGCCAAAGCCCCAGAAACAGCACAAGCAGCGCAGCCGGCAGCGAACGAGACATCCAGTTCTCCAATAGCGGAAATCGAAAGCATCCATGATCGCTTATGCCCAGTTGTAAGGCAAAATCACTTCCCTGCAGCTATGTTGCAGATAACAAGCACACCAAAGACCACCGCGCCTGGCAACTTTGCCCGCCCCGTTGTGGTCCTAGCCTGCACACTGCTCGACCTTGCGTTCTTTTGGGGGATTACATGCTTCGATCTTTGCGCCTCGCTGCCTTGCTCGGCGGCCTGCTCATGGCTGTGGCCGCTTCGGCGCGGGATATCGACGCCGCAAGCTATGGCTACCCCTTGACCAACCCGTTCGAGGCAACCATCGCCACCACGCCGCCGGACCAGCGCCCCACCCTGCCCGGCGACGACGAAATCAGCCAGTCCGATTACAGCCTCAACCTGCGCCCGGACCGTGAGTTCACCCTGCCCGACAACTTCTGGGCAGTGAAGAAGCTCAAGTACCGCCTGGCCCGCCAGGACCACGAGGCGCCGCTGATCTTCATCATCGCCGGCACCGGTGCACCCTACACCAGCAGCATCAACGAATACCTGAAAAAGCTGTTCTACCAGGCCGGCTTCCACGTGGTGCAGCTGTCCTCGCCCACCAGCTACGACTTCATGAGCGCAGCCTCGCGCTTCGCCACCCCAGGCGTCAGCCAGGATGATGCCGAAGACATGTACCGGGTGATGCAGGCCGTGCGCGCCCAGCACCCGCGCCTGCCAATCAGCGAGTTCTACCTCACCGGCTACAGCCTGGGCGCACTCGACGCTGCCTTTGTCAGCCACCTGGACGAAACCCGCCGCAGCTTCAACTTCAAGCGCGTGCTGCTGCTGAACCCGCCGGTCAACCTGTACACCTCGATCAACAACCTGGACAAGCTGGTGCAGACCCAGGTCAAGGGCATCGACCGCAGCACCACCTTCTACGAGCTGATGCTGGCCAAGCTGACCCGCTACTTCCAGGAAAAGGGCTACATCGACCTCAATGAAGCCTTGCTGTACGACTTCCAGCAGTCGCGCCAGCACCTGTCCAACGAGCAGATGGCCATGCTGATCGGCACCTCGTTCCGCTTCTCGGCGGCCGACATTGCCTTCACCTCCGACCTGATCAACCGCCGCGGCCTGATCATTCCGCCGAAATTCCCGATCACCGAGGGCAGCAGCCTCACGCCGTTCTTCAAGCGTGCCCTGCAGTGCGACTTCGACTGCTACATGACCGAGCAGGTCATCCCCATGTGGCGCGCCCGCACCGACGGCAACAGCATCCTGCAACTGGTCAACCAGGTCAGCCTGTATGCGCTGGAAGACTACCTGAGCAGCAGCGACAAGATCGCCGTGATGCACAACGCCGACGACGTCATCCTCGGCCCTGGCGACATCGGCTTCCTGCGCAAGGTGTTCGGTGAGCGCCTGACCCTTTACCCCCATGGCGGCCATTGCGGCAACCTCAATTACCGCGTCAACAGTGACGCCATGCTGGAGTTCTTCCGTGGTTAACAAACTCCTCTTCGCCACTGCACTGTTCGCCGCCGGCCAGGCCCTGGCCGCCGAAACCGCCCCTCGGGCCAGCGTGATCGAGGCCGACCCGCAAGTCACCGAAGCACCACTGGCGCCCGAGGCCGATGGTTTCGTCGACCCGCTGCGCGAGCTGAAATTCAACCCGGGGCTGGACCAGCGCGAGTTCGAGCGCTCCACCCTGCAAGCGCTGAACGTGTACGACCCGCTGGAGTCGATCAACCGGCGCGTCTATCACTTCAACTACCGCCTGGACCAATGGGTGCTGCTGCCGATGGTAAGCGGCTACCAGTACGTCACCCCACGCTTCGTGCGCACCGGGGTGACCAACTTCTTCAACAACCTGGGCGACGTGCCGAACCTGTTCAACAGCGTGTTGCAGTTGAAGGCCAAGCGCTCGGCGGAGATCACCGCGCGGCTGATGTTAAACACCATCATCGGCGTGGGTGGGCTGTGGGACCCGGCGACCAAGATGGGCCTGCCGCGGCAAAGTGAAGACTTTGGCCAGACCTTGGGCTTCTATGGCGTACCGGACGGGCCGTACCTGATGCTGCCGGTGCTGGGGCCGTCGAACCTGCGCGATACCACTGGGCTGGTGGTGGACTATGCAGGCGAACAGGCGATCAACTACCTGAACGTGGCCGAAGCCAGCAGCGACCACCCGGAAATCTCCGTGCTGCGCGTGGTGGACAAGCGCTACAGCACCAAATTCCGCTATGGCCAGCTCAACTCGCCGTTCGAGTACGAGAAGGTGCGGTATGTGTATACCCAGGCGCGCAAGTTGCAGATAGCCGAGTAGGCAGGCCAGGCCTCTTCGCAGCACAAGGCTGCTCCTACAAGGCGACGCGCTACCCTGTAGGAGCAGCCTTGTGCTGCGAAAAGGCCGGCACAAGCAACATCAAATCCCCAGGAACTGGCAAAGCTCCCGCTTCTTGGCCAAGGCATCCTTTCGCCCCAGCTCTATCAGCTCGCTGCAGTAACTGGCCTCGAACAGCAAATAGCTCAACACCCCCGCCCCGCTGGTACGTGTCGCCCCCGGCCCGCGCAGGAACATGCGCAAGGCCGCCGGCAACTCGCGCCGATGCCGCGCGGCAATTTCGTCCAGCGGCTGGCTGGGCGCCACCACCAGCACGTCGATTGGCGCCAGGCCCAGGCGCCGGGCGTCCAGGTGCGCCGGCAACAGGTGGCTCAGGTGGTTGAGGCGCTGCAGCAGCTCGATGTCGTCTTCCAGGCTGTCAATGAACGTGCTGTTGAGCATGTGCCCGCCGATCTGCGCCAGGCTCGGCTGCTGGCCGCTGAACACCCGCTGGGTCGGCAATGGTGGCGCCGGCCGCTGCGGGTTGCCACTGACCCCGACTACCAGTACCCGGCTGGCGCCCAGGTGCAGGGCCGGGCTGATCGGTGCCGACTGGCGTACCGCGCCATCACCGAAATATTCGTCGCCCAGCCGCACCGGGGCGAACAGTAGCGGGATGGCCGCGCTGGCCAGCAGGTGGTCGATGGTCAACGGCGTGGGCATGCCGATGCGGCGGTGGCGCAACCAGGCTTCGATGGTGCCGCGCCCCTGGTAGAAGGTCACCGCCTGGCCGGACTCGTAGCCAAAGGCGGTCACCGCGACGGCGCGCAGTTGCTCGGCGGCCAGGGAGTGGGCGATACCGTCCAGGTTCAGGTGCGCCTGCAGCAAGCCGCGCAATGGGCTGCTGTCCAGTAGCGCCACTGGCGCCGGGCCGCCCACGCCCAGCAGGTTGTGGGCGACGAAGCGGCTGGCCTGGCGGACCACACCGGGCCAGTCGCTGCGGATGACCAGGTGGCTGCGGAAGTTCTGCCAGAAGGCGGTGAGCCGTTGTACGGCGTCGCTGAAATGGGTGGCGCCGCTGGCCAGGGTGACGGCGTTGATGGCGCCGGCGGAGGTGCCGACGATGACCGGGAACGGGTTGTGCGCGCCAGCGGGCAGCAGTTCGGCGATGCCGGCCAGCACGCCGACCTGGTAGGCAGCGCGGGCGCCGCCGCCAGAAAGGATAAGACCGGTTACCGGGGGTGGGGCCATAGGAGTCCTTCCTGGGGTTGGTGTGCTGTCAGTGCCGGCCCTTTCGCAGGTAAACCCGCTCCCACAGGTATTGCACAGCCTTCAAGGCCTGTGGAGAACCTGTGGGAGCGGGTTCACCCGCGAATAGGCCGGCACAGGCAAAAGAAAATTCAGCGCTTCTTCTTGTCATACAGCCGCGGCTCCCCTTCGGGCCGCGACTTGAACCGGCGGTGCGCCCACAGGTACTGCTCGGGGCATTCGCGCAACACGCTTTCCACCCACTGGTTGATGCGCAGGCAGTCAGCCTCTTCGCTCTCCCCGGGGAAGTCCGCCAGCGGCGGGTGGATCACCAGGCGATAGCCGCTGCCATCCTCCAGGCGCTTCTGGGTGAACGGAATCACCTGTGCCTTGCCCAACCGGGCAAACTTGGTGGTGGCAGTCACCGTCGCCGCCGGGATGCCGAACAGTGGCACGAACAGGCTCTGCTTGGCGCCGTAGTCCTGATCCGGTGCGTACCAGATCGCCCGGCCCGAACGCAGCAGCTTGAGCATGCCGCGCACGTCCTCACGCTCCACCGCCAGCGAGTCGAGGTTATGCCGCTCGCGGCCGCTGCGCTGGATGAAGTCGAACAGCGGGTTGCCGTGCTCGCGGTACATGCCGTCGATGGTGTGCTGCTGGCCCAGTAGCGCGGCGCCGATTTCCAGGGTGGTGAAGTGCACCGCCATCAGGATGGCCCCCTGCCCCGCCTGCTGGGCGGCCTGCAGGTGCTCCAGCCCCTCGACATGGGCCAGGCGCGCCAGCCGGGCCTTGGGCCACCACCAGCTTATGGCCATTTCGAAGAAGGCGATACCGGTGGAGGCGAAGTTGGCCTTGAGCAGGCGCTGCCGTTCGTCGACCGACAGCTCCGGAAAGCACAGCTCCAGGTTGCGCGCGGCAATGCGCCGCCGCTCACCGGCAAAGCGGTACATCACCGCTCCCAGCGCGGCACCGACTTTCAACAGGACCCGGTACGGCAACTGGACCACCAGCCACAGCAGGCCCAGGCCCAGCCACAGGCCCCAGAAACGTGGGTGAAGGAAATAGGGACGAAAACGCGGGCGTTCCATTGAAGCTTCCGGAAAGACAAAGGCCGCGCATTCTACAACGGATCAGCGCATGTTGCGGGCAACCGGTCTTATCGTTATAAGTCAGGGCACTTTTTTCGCAACAAGCCGTCTATGCAGACCATGAGCCCAAACCACACACCCGACACCGCCTCCGTGTTCCAGCTCAAGGGCAGCATGCTCGCCATTACAGTGCTGGAACTGGCGCGCAATGACCTTGAAGCCCTCGACCGCCAACTGGCGGCCAAAGTCGCCCAGGCACCGAACTTCTTCAGCAACACGCCGCTGGTGCTGGCGCTGGACAAGCTGCCGGCCGACGAGGGGGCAATCGACCTGCCCGGCTTGATGCGGATCTGCCGCCACCACGGCCTGCGTACCCTGGCCATCCGCGCCAACCGCATCGAGGACATCGCCGCCGCCATTGCCATCGACCTGCCGGTGCTGCCGCCATCCGGCGCCCGCGAACGGCCGCTGGAGCCCGAACCCGAGGTGAAGAAGCCAGAGCCGGCCCCTGTCCCGCCGCCAATCCTCGAACCCGAGGTGCGCCCGACCCGCATCATCACTTCGCCAGTACGTGGCGGCCAGCAGATCTACGCCCAGGGCGGCGACCTGGTGGTGACCGGTTCGGTCAGCCCGGGGGCGGAACTTCTGGCCGATGGCAACATCCATGTGTACGGCGCCATGCGCGGCCGCGCCCTGGCCGGCATCAAAGGCAATACCAAGGCACGTATCTTCTGCCAGCAGATGACCGCCGAAATGGTTTCCATCGCCGGCCAGTACAAGGTATGCGAAGACCTGCGCCGCGACCCGCTGTGGGGCACTGGCGTGCAAGTCAGCCTGTCTGGCGACGTGTTGAACATCACCCGTCTTTAACGGATACTTGCCAGCATTTTTAGTGCAACTTTTCTTACCGTTGCCGTTTATTTGTATTTTTGCAGGGACTTGTGTCCCGATTATTTTAGGGGTGAAACACCTTGGCCAAGATTATCGTGGTTACTTCCGGCAAGGGGGGTGTGGGCAAGACCACCACCAGCGCCGCCATTGGTACCGGCCTCGCACTGCGTGGCCACAAGACCGTCATCGTCGACTTCGACGTGGGCCTGCGTAACCTCGACCTGATCATGGGCTGCGAACGCCGCGTGGTGTACGACTTCGTCAACGTGGTCAACGGCGAAGCCAACCTGCAACAGGCCCTGATCAAGGACAAGCGCCTCGAGAACCTGTACGTGCTGGCCGCCAGCCAGACCCGTGACAAGGACGCGCTGACCCAGGAAGGCGTGGAAAAGGTCCTGATGGAGCTGAAGAAAGACTTCGACTTCGTCATCTGCGACTCGCCGGCCGGTATCGAGAAAGGCGCACACCTGGCCATGTACTTTGCCGACGAAGCCGTCGTGGTCACCAACCCCGAGGTGTCCTCGGTACGTGACTCCGACCGCATGCTGGGCATCCTGTCGAGCAAGTCGCGCCGCTCCGAGAACGGCGAAGAGCCGATCAAGGAACACCTGCTGATCACCCGCTACCACCCGGAGCGCGTGGAAAAGGGCGAAATGCTGAGCATCGCCGACGTCGAAGAGATCCTGGCGATCAAGCTCAAGGGTGTGATCCCCGAGAGCCAGGCAGTGCTCAAGGCTTCCAACCAGGGTATCCCGGTCATCCTCGACGACCAGAGCGATGCCGGCCAGGCCTATAGCGATACCGTCGACCGTCTGCTGGGCAAAGAAAAGCCCCTGCGGTTCATCGAAGTGCCGAAGCAAGGATTCTTCGCGCGCCTGTTTGGAGGCAAGTAAACCATGAACCTTTTTGACTTCTTTCGTGGCAGACAGAAAACTACCAGCGCGTCGGTAGCGAAAGAGCGTCTACAGATCATCGTGGCGCACGAGCGCGGCCAACGCAGCGAACCGGACTACCTGCCAGCGCTGCAGAAAGAACTGCTGGAAGTGATCCGCAAATATGTGAACATCGGCAACGATGATGTGCATATCGAGCTGGAAAACCAGGGTAGCTGCTCGATTCTGGAACTGAACATCACATTGCCGGATCGCTGATCCGCGCAATTGGCCATCGGGGCTGCCTTGCAGCCCATTCGCGGCACAAGGCCGCTCCTACAGGGATACGCATTTCCTTGTAGGAGCGGCCTTGTGCCGCGAATGGGCCGCAAGGCGGCCCCGATGGTTTCCCCGATATCACAGAGATACTGCAATGCCGCTGTCCAACATCCAGATCCTGCACGAAGACGCCGCCATCCTGGTGATCAACAAACCGACCCTGCTGCTGTCGGTACCCGGCCGCGCCGAGGACAACAAGGACTGCCTGATCACTCGCCTGCAGGAAAACGGCTACCCCGACGCGCTGATCGTGCACCGCCTGGACTGGGAAACTTCCGGCATCATCCTGCTGGCCCGGGATGCCGACAGCCACCGTGAGCTGTCGCGCCAGTTCCACGACCGCGAAACCGAAAAGGCCTACACCGCGCTGTGCTGGGGCCAGCCGGCGCTGGACAGCGGCAGCATCGACCTGCCGCTGCGCTACGACCCGCCGACCAAGCCACGGCATGTGGTGGACCACGAACAGGGCAAGCATGCGCTGACCTTCTGGCGCATCGTCGAACGCTGCGGTGATTACTGCCGGGTAGAGCTGACACCGATTACCGGGCGTTCGCACCAGTTGCGCGTGCACATGCTGTCGATCGGGCACCCGTTGCTGGGCGACCGGCTGTATGCCAACCCCGAGGCACTGGCTGCCCATGAACGGCTGTGCCTGCATGCCTCGATGCTGAGCTTTACCCACCCGGTGTCCGGGGTGCGGTTGAAGTTCGAGTGCCCTGCGCCCTTCTGATTGTGTACAGCCTGTACTGGCCTCTTCGCGGCTAAAGCCGCTCCCACAGGGATCGCACCGCTTTCGACGGTTGTGCAGTACCTGTGGGAGCGGCTTCAGCCGCGAAGAGGCAGACACAATTTGTCGACCTAATACGCTAAACTCGCGCCACTGCTGTCTGGAGTGAGCTATGCGCGACGTACTGAATTCTGGCCTTATCGACTTCCTCAAGGCCTCCCCCACGCCCTTCCACGCCACCGCCAGCCTGGCCCAGCGCCTGGAAGCTGCCGGCTACCAGCGCCTGGACGAGCGCGACAGCTGGGCCACAGTGCCTGGCGGCCGCTACTACGTCACCCGCAACGACTCGTCGATCATCGCCATCAAGCTGGGCAAGCAGGCACCGTTGCTGAACGGTATCCGCATGGTCGGCGCCCACACCGACAGCCCGTGCCTGCGGGTCAAGCCGCAGCCCGAGCTGCAGCGCCAGGGCTTCCTGCAACTGGGCGTCGAAGTGTATGGCGGCGCCCTGCTGGCGCCATGGTTCGACCGCGACCTGTCGCTGGCCGGCCGGGTCACCTACCGCCGTGACGGCAAGGTCGAAAGCCAGTTGATCGACTTCAAGCTGCCAATCGCGGTCATCCCCAACCTGGCGATCCATCTCAACCGCACCGCCAACGAAGGCTGGACGATCAACCCGCAGAACGAGCTGCCGCCGATCCTGGCCCAGGTAGCGGGTGACGAACGCATCGACTTCCGCGCCCTGCTCACCGAGCAACTGGCCCGCGAGCACGAACTGATCGCCGATGTGGTGCTGGATTACGAGCTGAGCTTCTACGACACCCAGGACGCCGCGCTGGTCGGCCTGAACGGCGACTTCATCGCCGGTGCGCGCCTGGACAACCTGTTGTCGTGCTACGCCGGCCTGCAGGCCCTGCTGGCCGCCGACAGCGACGAAACCTGCGTACTGGTGTGCAACGACCACGAAGAAGTCGGCAGCTGCTCGGCCTGTGGCGCCGACGGGCCGATGCTGGAGCAGACCCTGCAACGCCTGCTGCCGGATGGCGACGCCTACGTGCGCACCATCCAGCGCTCGCTGATGGTGTCGGCCGACAACGCCCACGGCGTGCACCCCAACTACGCCGACAAGCACGACGGCAACCACGGGCCCAAGCTCAACGCCGGGCCGGTAATCAAGGTGAACAACAACCAGCGCTACGCAACCAACAGCGAGACCGCCGGGTTCTTCCGCCACCTGTGCATGGCCGAGGAAGTGCCGGTGCAGAGCTTCGTGGTACGCAGCGACATGGGCTGTGGCTCGACCATCGGGCCGATTGCAGCCAGCCACCTGGGCGTGCGTACGGTGGATATCGGCTTGCCGACCTTTGCCATGCATTCGATTCGCGAGCTGTGCGGCAGCCATGACCTGGCGCACCTGGTGAAGGTGCTGAGCGCCTTCTACCGTTGCCGCGAGTTGCCTTGAGATCCTGAAGACCACCCCGCCCTTTGTAGGAGCAGCCTTGCGCTGCGAAGAGGCCGGTACAACCAGCAGAGATGCTTGGGGTGTACTGGCCTCTTCGCAGCGCAAGGCTGCTCCTACAGAGAGCGTCGTTGCCTGGTTCAGTGCTCAAGGTCAATCCCGCTTCGTCTGCCACCCGCTATGCTTGTTACATGGCCCCACTGCAAAAGGATTGCTGTCCATGTCCCCGTTTCTGTCCCTGTTCGTGCCGGTGTTTCTGTTCCTGATGTTGCTGACCATCGGTTTCAGTCTGCGCGAGCGCAACATCGGCGTACTGATGATGTGGATCGGTACCTTGGGCATCTTCGGCCTCACCTGCTGGAAGATCCTCGAGAAACTGCCGTCATAAACCTCTACACTCGGCCAATCGTTTGACCTGAGGTAGTTTTGCCAGTGCCTGCCCTCCTGCGTTGCCTGTTCCTGCTGCTGTTCCTGTTTGTCACCCCGCTACAGGCTGCGGGCCTGCCAGGCCTGCTGGGTGGCAGCGCGCCCGCACAGCCAGAGGCCAGCGAACCGCTGGGCAAGTCGCTGGACGAGGTGATCAAGAACCTGGAAAACGACCAGCAGCGGGCCAAGTTGCTGGCCGACCTGAAAAAGCTGCGCGACGCAACCAGGCAATCGCAACCCACCGTCGAACAGGGCGTGCTCGGCCTGATCGGCGGCGCCCTGCATGACTTCGAAAAGCAGTTCAGCGGCGATGCCAGCCCATTCCATCGCTGGGCCGCGGAAATCGAACAGGCCCAGGCCGAACTGACCGAGTTGATGGTGCCGGTGCACCAGTGGCCGGCCATCCTGTTCGGCTTTGCCGCCGTCATTGCCGTCTGGAGCGTGCTGGCCTACGCCTTCAACTGGGTCGGGCATCGGGTACGCCTGCGTTTTGGCCTGAGCGAGGAACTGCCACAGCACCCGCGCACCTGGGACCTGGTGCGCTTCGCCCTGCGCAAGCTGGGCCCGTGGCTGGTTGCGCTATTGTTCACCGTGTACCTGAGCTTCGTGCTGCCGCCGTCGCTGGGCAAGTCGCTGGCCATGGTGCTGGCATACGCACTGGTGGTCGGCACCTGCTTCTCGGCCATCTGCGTGATCGCCTTCTCGCTGCTCGACGGCCCCCACCGCCACCGCGCCCTGCACATCCTGCGCCACCAGGCGTTCCGCCCGCTGTGGCTGATCGGCAGCTTCGCCGCGTTTGGCGAAGCGATGAGCGACCCGCGCCTGATGGTCGCCCTCGGTACCCACCTGGCCCACGCCCTGGCCACCCTGGCCAACGTGATTGCGGCGCTGTGCACCGGGCTGTTCATCCTGCGCTTCCGCCGCCCGATCGCCCACCTGATCCGCAACCAGCCACTGTCACGGCGCCTGACCCGGCGCACCCTCAGCGACACCATCGAGATCCTCGGCAGCTTCTGGTTCGTGCCGGCACTGATCCTGGTGGCGATTTCGCTGTTCGCTACCTTCATCTCGGCCGGCGACACCAGCACCGCCCTGCGCCAATCGCTGATGTGCACGGTGCTGGTGGTGGTGTGCATGGTGCTCAACGGCCTGGTGCGCCGCCACGCCGCCAACCCCAAGCGCGCCAACAAACGCCAGGCGGTGTATGCCGAGCGCCTGCGCAACTTCGGTTACCTGCTGGTGCACCTGTTCATCTGGCTGGTGTTCATCGAGCTGGGGCTGCGCGTGTGGGGCCTGTCGATGATCAGCTTCGCCGAGGGCGAGGGCCACGACATAAGCGTGCGCCTGCTGGGCCTGGCCGGCACGCTGATCGTCGCCTGGCTGGTGTGGATCCTTGCCGACACCGCCGTGCACCACGCCCTGGTGCGTTCGCGCCGAGGCCTGGCCAACGCCCGCGCGCAAACCATGATGCCGTTGATCCGCAACGTGATGTTCGTGGTCATCTTCATCATCGCGGTGATCGTCGCCCTGGCCAACATGGGCATGAACGTCACCCCGCTGCTGGCCGGTGCCGGTGTGATCGGCCTGGCCATCGGCTTTGGTGCGCAGTCACTGGTGGCCGACCTGATCACCGGGCTGTTCATCATCATCGAGGACTCGCTGGCCATCGACGACTACGTCGATGTGGGTGGGCACCTGGGCACGGTGGAGGGGCTGACCATCCGTACCGTGCGCCTGCGTGACATCGACGGCATCGTGCATACCATCCCGTTCAGCGAGATCAAGAGCATCAAGAACTACTCCCGCGAGTTCGGTTACGCGATCTTCCGCGTGGCGATCCCGCACAGCATGAACATCGACCAGGCGATCACGCTGATTCGCGAAGTGGGGCAGAAGCTGCGCAACGACCCGCTGATGCGCCGCAACATCTGGTCGCCGCTGGAGTTGCAGGGGGTGGAGAGCTTCGAGTCAGGGTCGGCGATCTTGCGGGCGCGGTTCAAGACTGCGCCTATCAAGCAGTGGGAAGTGTCGCGGGCGTTCAACCTGGCGTTGAAGCGGCAGCTGGATGAGGCCGGGCTGGATTTGGCTACGCCGCGGTTGTCGGTGCAGGTGGTGACGGCGGCTGGTGGCACGATGGCAGATGGCAACGCCGTATCGAACTAGGGCCGCTTCGCGCCCCATCGCGACACAAGGCCGCTCCTACAGGAGTACGCGCTCCCCTGTAGGAGCGGCCTTGTGTCGCGATGGGCTGCAAAGCAGCCCCAAAAACCATGGTCAACCCGCCTGGGCGCGGATGCGGATGGCATCATGCCGCCAATACTCCAGGTCACAGTCGATCAGGTGCCCATGCTGGTCACTGTTGACCCGGGTGATATGCAGCCCAGGGCTTCCCGCCGACACCTTCAAGGCACTGGCCGCCTCCACCGGTAACGCCGTCGGCAAGATCTCGAAGCACACCTGCCCATACTGGATGCCATACACCCGCCCATAAATCTCGGTCAGCGACTGGGCCAGGTCCTGTTCGAGAATCTCCGGGAAGTACCGGGGGTTGAGGTAGTGCTCGGCATACAGCACCGCCCGCCCATCGATCCGCCGTAACCGGCAGATACGTACCACGCTGGACAACGCCGGCAGCTGCAAGCGCGCACAGATGGCCGCCGAGGCCGGCTGCAGCCGCGCCGACAAGAGTTCGGTACTGGGCACCCGCCCCTGGTCGCGGACCATGGCATGGAAGTGGCTGCGCTCGATCAGGTCGTAGGTCAGCCGCTCGGGCGCGACGAACCAGCCGCGGCGCTCTTCGCGGTAGATCAGCCCCTGGGCTTCCAGCTGCACCAGCGCCTCACGCAGGGTAATGCGCGTGGTATCGAACACCTCGCTGAGCTTGCGCTCGGCCGGCAGCTTGCCGCCCGGCGCCAGCAGGCCGTGCTCGATCTGCTCCTGCAGGGCGTGACAGATGGCTGTTACCGCACGCGGTGGCATCGACTGCATCAAAGGTTACCTATCTGGACTAGTCCAGCCCCAGAACAGGGCACTTGGAGAATAGTGCAAGCCTAGGCAGGGCTGATGAACATCCTGTGACAAGGCTTTGGCCAGGCACTGCCAGAAACGCGCCAACCCAGCAGAACCGGGGCGGTTCCGTGGTCTACGCTGTAGCTTCAGGGCCTTCACCGGCCCTTCCCTACATCAAACTGTCACGCAAGCAGCCTACCTTGGCTCAAGGTTTGCTGACCTAGACCAACGGTCACCAGACAACGGCTTCACTCATAACAACCATCGCTAAAGGCACCCACCCAAGGAGCTTCGGATGAAAAAGTTGTTCATGGCGTCACTGCTCGGTTCGGCCATCGCCCTGTGTACCACGGCCATGGCCGCCGATACCGACCTCAAGGCCCTGGAAGACGCCGCCCGCAAGGAAGGCAACGTCAACAGCGTGGGCATGCCCGATGCCTGGGCCAACTGGAAAGGCACCTGGGAAGACCTGGCCAGCAAGTACGGCCTCAAGCACAGCGACACCGACATGAGCTCGGCCCAGGAAATCGCCAAGTTCGAAGCCGAGAAGGACAACGCCAGCGCCGACATCGGCGACGTGGGTGCCGCCTTCGGCCCGATCGCCGTGAGCAAGGGCGTGAGCCAGGCGTACAAGCCGAGCACCTGGGACCAGGTGCCGACCTGGGCCAAGGACAAGGACGGCCACTGGGCGCTGGCCTATACCGGCACCATCGCCTTCATCATCAACAAGGACCTGGTCAAGGAAGGCGAGCGGCCAACCTCCTGGCACGACCTGGAAAAAGGCAAGTACAAGGTCGCCATCGGTGACGTCGGCACCGCTGCCCAGGCCGCCAACGGCGTGCTGGCTGCGGCGATCGCCTACAAGGGTGACGAGACCAACCTGGCACCGGGGCTGCAGCTGTTCACCAAGCTGGCCCAGCAGAAGCGCCTGTCGCTGGCCAACCCGACCATCCAGACCCTGGAGAAGGGCGAGGTGGAAGTGGGCGTGGTGTGGGACTTCAACGGCCTAAGCTACCGTGAACAGATCGACCCCAAGCGTTTCGAAGTGCTGATCCCGTCGGATGGCTCGGTGATCTCCGGCTATACCACCGTCATCAACAAGTACGCCAAGCACCCGAACGCGGCCAAACTGACGCGTGAATACATCTTCAGCGACGCCGGGCAGATCAACCTGGCCAAGGGACATGCGCGGCCGATCCGTGCCGAGCACCTGAAGCTGCCGGACGATGTACAGGCCAAGCTGCTGCCCAACGAACAGTACAAGGCCGCGCAGCCGATCAAGAATGCCGAGGCCTGGGAAGCGAGCTCGAAGAAACTGCCGCAGATGTGGCAGGAGCAAGTGATCATCGAGATGGAGTAAGGCAGGACCATCCTGGGGCTGCTGCGCAGCCCATCGCGACGCAAGGCCGCTCCCACAGGGCCTGCGTCGCCCCAGAGGTTTTCGCTGTCCCTGTGGGAGCGGCCTTGTGTCGCGAAAGGAGGGCGAAGCCCTCCCCGGTTCCTTTGCGGAGTATTGAATGAGCCACAACGTCATCCTGGTCCTGCTCGACGGCCTCAACTACCAGGTCGCCCATCACGCCATGGGCCACCTGCACGCCTACGTCGAGGCCGACCGTGCCGCGCTGTACCGCGTGGAATGCGAACTGCCGTCGCTGTCGCGGCCGCTGTACGAGTGCATCCTCACCGGTGTGCCGCCGATCGACAGCGGCATCGTGCACAACAACGTCAACCGCCTGTCCAACCAGCGCAGCGTGTTCCACTACGCCCGCGAGGCCAACCTGGGCACTGCGGCGGCGGCCTATCACTGGATGAGCGAGCTGTACAACCGCTCGCCCTTCGACCCGCAGCGCGACCGCCATACCCACGCACCGAAACTGCCGATCCAGCACGGGCTGTTCTACTGGGACGACCGTTACCCCGATTCGCACCTGCTGGCCGATGGCGAATACCTGCGCCGCCGCCACGCCCCCAACTTCCTGCTGGTGCACCCGATGAGCATCGACGATGTCGGCCACCACCACGGCCTGGACAGCAGCCAGTACCGCAACGCCGCGCGCAGCGCCGACATCCTGCTGGCCGACTACCTGCCAGGCTGGCTCGAAGAGGGCTACCAGGTACTGGTCACCGCCGACCACGGCATGAACAACGACCGCTCGCACAATGGCCTGCTGACCGAGGAGCGCGAAGTGCCACTGTTCGTATTCGGCGATGCCTTCAGCCTCGACCCAGCGGCCAAACCGCTGCAGACCGAGCTGTGCGGGACCATCTGCGAGCTGCTCGGCGCACCGCATGATAAGAGCGTCTGCCGGGAGCTGCTGAAGTGACCACACCCAAGAGCAGCAGCGCCCGTGGCCGCTACCTGGCCCTGCTCTGCCTGCTACCGTTCGCCGTGTTCTTCGTCATCTTCCAGATCGCCCCGCTGGCCTGGGTGGCGATCAACAGCCTGCAATCGGAAGCAGGTTGGGGCGTGGACAACTTCAGCAAGGTATTCGCCTCGAAGTTCTACCTGCAGGCCCTGCAACGCAGCCTGGAGATCAGCTTCTGGTCAAGCCTTTTCGGCATCGTCATCGCCACCCTCGGCGCCTATTCGCTGCGCCAGGTGGACTCGAAGCTGCGCGACTTCGTCAGCGCCTTCGCCAACATGACCAGCAACTTCGCCGGGGTGCCGCTGGCCTTCGCCTTCATCATCCTGCTCGGTTTCAACGGCGCGCTGACCCTGCTGCTGAAGCAGGTCGGCCTGCTGGAGGACTTCAGCATCTATTCCAAGAGCGGGCTGATCCTGGTGTACACCTACTTCCAGATCCCGCTTGGCGTGTTGCTGCTGTACCCCGCGTTCGACGCCCTGCGTGAAGACTGGCGCGAGTCGGCCGCGCTGCTGGGCGCCAACCACTGGCAATTCTGGCGGCACATCGGCCTGCCGGTGCTGACCCCGGCACTGCTGGGCACCTTCGTCATCCTGTTGGCCAACGCGCTCGGTGCCTATGCCACCGTGTACGCGCTGACCACCGGCAACTTCAACGTACTGCCGATCCGCATCGCCGGCCTGGTGGCCGGTGACATCAGCCTCGATCCCAACCTGGCCAGCGCCCTGGCGATGGTCCTGGTGGGGCTGATGACGCTGGTCACGGTGGTGCATCAATGGCTGCTGAAAAGGAGCTACCATGCGCGCTGACGCCCGTTCCGGCGGCTGGTACCACCGCGCCGTGGTCTACCTGCTGTTCCTCATCCTGCTGCTGCCGCTGGCCGGCACCCTGCTCTACTCGCTGGCCACCAGCTGGTCGGCCAGCCTGCTGCCCAGCGGCCTGACCTTCAAGTGGTACATCGCGCTGTGGAGCGAGCCGCGCTTCCTGGCTGCCTTCGGCCAGTCGCTGCTGGTGTGCGTGGGCGCGCTGCTGCTGTCGGTGGTGCTGATCCTGCCGCTGCTGTTCGTGGTGCACTACCACTTCCCCAGGCTCGACGCACTGATGAACATCCTCATCCTGCTGCCGTTCGCGGTGCCGCCGGTGGTGTCGTCGGTGGGGCTGCTGCAGCTGTATGGCAGCGGGCCCATGGCCATGGTCGGCACGCCGTGGATCCTGATCGGCTGCTACTTCACCATTGCCCTGCCGTTCATGTACCGCGCCATTACCAACAACCTGCAGGCGATCAACCTGCGCGACCTGATGGATGCCGCCCAGCTGCTGGGCGCCAGCACCTGGCAGGCGGCGCTGCTGGTGGTGCTGCCGAACCTGCGCAAGGGCCTGATGGTGGCACTGCTGCTGTCGTTCTCGTTCCTGTTCGGTGAGTTCGTGTTCGCCAACCTGCTGGTCGGCACCCGCTACGAGACCCTGCAGGTGTACCTGAACAACATGCGCAACAGCAGCGGCCACTTCAACAGCGCGCTGGTGATCTCGTACTTCGCCTTCGTGCTGGTACTGACCTGGGTCGCCAACCGCCTGAACAAGGACAAGACCTGACATGAGCTTCGTCAGCGTACAGAAACTGCAAAAAAGCTACGCCGGCAGCCCGGTGTTCGAGAACATCGACTGCCGTATCGAACGCGGCGAGTTCGTTACCCTGCTTGGCCCGTCCGGTTGCGGCAAGTCCACGCTGCTGCGCTGCATCGCCGGGCTCACCCCGGTGGACAGCGGGCAGATCCTGCTCGACGGCCATGACATCGTGCCGCTGAGCCCGCAAAAGCGCGGTATCGGCATGGTGTTCCAGAGCTATGCGCTGTTCCCCAACATGACCGTGGAGCAGAACGTCGCCTTCGGCCTGCGCATGCAGAAGGTCAAGGCCGAAGAAAGCCAGGCCCGGGTACGCGAGGCGCTGGAGCTGGTGGAGCTGGGCAACTTCGCCGGGCGCTACCCGCACCAGTTGTCCGGCGGCCAGTGCCAGCGCGTGGCCCTGGCCCGTTCGCTGGTCACCCGCCCGCGCCTGCTGCTGCTCGACGAGCCGCTGTCGGCGCTGGATGCGCGCATCCGCAAGCACCTGCGCGAGCAGATCCGCGCCATCCAGCGCGAGCTGGGGCTGACCACCATTTTCGTCACCCACGACCAGGAAGAGGCGCTGACCATGTCCGACCGCATCTTCCTGATGAACCAGGGGCGCATCGTCCAGAGCGGCGATGCCGAAACCCTCTACACCGCGCCGGTGGACCTGTTTGCCGCCGGCTTCATCGGCAACTACAACCTGCTCGACGCCGACAGCGCCAGCCGCCTGCTGCAGCGCCCGGTGGCCAGCCGCCTGGCGATCCGCCCCGAGTCGATCACCCTGGGCATCAACGGCGAACTGGACGCCGAAGTGCGCAGCCACAGCCTGCTGGGCAACGTGATCCGCTACCGGGTGCGGGTACGCGAGGTGGAACTGGTGGTCGACGTGCTCAACCGCTCACCGTCCGACCTGCACGCGGACGGGCAACGGGTAAGCTTGTCGATCGACCCCACGGCGCTACGAGAAGTGGCCTAAGGAGAATCAACACCATGGCACTGGCAATTTTCGATCTGGACGAAACCCTGATCCACGGCGACTGCGCGTCGCTGTGGAGCGAGCAGATGGCCCGGCTGGGCTGGGTCGACGGCAAGGACTTCCTGCGCCGCGACCATGAGTTGATGGAAGCCTACGGCAGGGGCCACCTGCGGATGGAGGAGTACATGGCCTTCAGCCTGGAGCCGATTGCCGGGCGCACCCTGGAAGAGGTCGAGCACCTGGTGGCGCCGTGGGTCGAAGAGGTGATCGAGCCGATCATCTACGGCGACGCCTGCCGCTGCATTGCCGAGCACCGCAAGCGTGGGGATCGCATCCTGATCATTTCGGCGTCGGGTACGCACCTGGTCGGGCCGATTGCGGCGCGGCTTGGGGTGGACGAATACCTGGCGATCGAACTGGAGGCGGTGAACGGGGTTTATACCGGCAAGACCCATGGGGTGCTGACCTATCGCGAAGGGAAGATCACGCGGTTGCTGGAGTGGCTGGACCAGGAGCAGGAGAACCTGGAGGGGGCGAGTTTCTATTCCGACTCGCGGAACGATTTGCCGTTGTTGCTGAGGGTAGATCATCCGCATGTGGTGAACCCGGATGCGGTGTTGCGGGAGCATGCCGAGATCAATGGCTGGCCGGTTCTAAGCTGGACTTGAGGGCCATGGGGGCGCTTTGCGCCCCTTTCGCGACACAAGGCCGCTCCTACAGGAGATTGCATTCCCTTGTAGGAGCGGCCTTGTGTCGCGATGGGCTGCAAAGCAGCCCCGGCAATCTCAAGCCAGGCCTGGGTCGATCACCATCACCAGCTTGCCCGACACCTGATTGGTCTCAAGCTCGGCATACGCCGCCTGGGCAAACTCCACCGGGTAGGTATCCACCAGCTGCGGCGACAGGCGCCCTTCGGCAAACAGCGGCCAAACCTGCTGCTGCAAATCGCGCAGCAACTCGGCCTTGAAGCCGTCATCGCGGTTGCGCAGCGTGGAGCCGGTAATCTCCAGGCGCTTGCCCAGTACCTGTGCCAGGTCCAGCTCGAACTTGCGCCCGCCCATCAGGCCGATGATCACCCAGCGCCCGTCACGCGCCAGCAGCTTGAGGTTGAGCTCGCCGTAGCTGGCGCCCACCGGGTCGAGAATCACATCGAACGGGCCGAAACCTTCCAGCGCCTCCAGGTTCTCGTTGCGTACCACACCGCCGGCGGCGCCCAGCGCCTCGCAGTAGGCCAGGCGGTCCTGCGAACCGACGCTGACCCACACCGGGCTGCCGAATGCCTTGCACAGCTGGATGGCGGCCGAGCCAACGCCGCTGGCGCCAGCGTGCACCAGCACTTTCTCGCCAGCTTTAACGCCACCCAGCTGGAAGATGTTCAGCCAGGCAGTGGCATACACCTCCGGCAACGCCGCCGCCTCGTGCAGGCTCAGGCCTTCGGGCACAGGCAGCACGTGGCGGGCATCCACCACCACTTCCTCGGCCATGGCGCCGCTGGCCAGCAGCGCGCACACCCGGTCACCCACCCGCCAGTCGGCACCGGCACCCACTTCCTCGATCACCCCGGCGCACTCCAGGCCCATGTAAGGGCTGGCGCCTGGCGGTGGTGGATACAAACCTTTCATCTGCAGCAGATCGGCGCGGTTCAGCCCCGCTGCGGCCACGCGAATACGCACCTGGCCAGCGTCACAGGTCGGGCGCTGCGCCTCGACCCAAGCCACATGTCCGTCAACGCCTTGCAATGCCTTCACAGTGCCTCCATAGTTGAATCATATGACCGAGCCTGGGTGAGCATGTCCCAGGCTTTTTGCAGTATGCGCCCGGCTCCCATGGAACCGGCGAACGGATAAGACGGCCTACTATGCGTGATCAATTGTCTCCACGTCGAATCAGCATGAAGCATTTCCTCCCAAGCACCGCCCTGGCGCTGATGATCGGCCTGGGCGGCCTCACGCTCGGCGGCAATGCGGCGGCCGCCAACAAATGGGACAGCCTGCAGCCGGACCGCGACGAGATCGTCGCCAGCCTCAACGTGGTGGAATTGCTCAAGCGCCACCACTACAGCAAGCCGCCGCTGGACGACGCCCGTTCGGTCATCATCTATGACAGCTACATCAAGCTGCTGGACCCGGCGCGCAGCTACTTCACCGCTGCCGACATCGCCGAATTCGACAAATGGAAAACGCAATTCGACGATTTCCTCAAGAGCGGTAACCTGGACCCGGGCTTCACCATCTACAAACGCTACCTGGACCGCGTCAAGCAACGCCTGGACTTCGCCCTGGCCGAGCTGAACAAGGGCGTGGACAAGATCGACTTCAACGCCAAGGAAACCTTGCTGATCGACCGCAAGGACGCCCCATGGATGAAGGACCAGGCCGAGCTCGACGATTTGTGGCGCAAACGCGTCAAGGACGAAGTGCTGCGCCAGAAGATCGCCGGCAAGGAACCCAAGCAAATCCAGGAAACCCTGACCAAGCGCTACAAGAACCAGCTGTCGCGCCTGGACCAGACCCGTGCCGAGGACATCTTCCAGGCCTACATCAACACCTTCGCCCAGTCCTACGACCCGCACACCAACTACCTGTCGCCGGACAACGCGGAAAACTTCGACATCAACATGAGCCTGTCGCTGGAAGGCATCGGCGCAGTGCTGCAAAGCGACAACGACCAGGTCAAGATCGTGCGCCTGGTGCCGGCTGGCCCGGCGGCCAAGACCAAGCAGGTGGCACCGGCCGACAAGATCATCGGCGTGGCCCAGGGCAACAAGGAAATGGTCGACGTGGTCGGCTGGCGCCTGGACGAAGTGGTCAAGCTGATCCGCGGCCCGAAAGGCTCGGTGGTGCGCCTGGAGATCATCCCGGCCAGCAACGCGCCTAGCGACCAGACCAGCAAGATCGTGTCGATCACCCGCGAGGCGGTGAAGCTCGAAGAGCAGGCAGCGAAGAAGTCGGTGCTCAAGCTCAAGCAGGACGGGCGTGACTACAAGCTGGGCATCATCGAGATCCCGGCCTTCTACCTCGACTTCAAGGCCTACCGCGCCGGTGACCCGGAGTACAAGAGCACCACGCGGGACGTGAAGAAGCTGCTCACCGAACTGCAGAAAGAAAAAGTCGACGGCGTGGTCATCGACCTGCGCAACAACGGCGGCGGCTCGCTGCAGGAAGCCACCGAGCTGACCAGCCTGTTCATCGAGAAAGGCCCGACCGTGCTGGTGCGCAACAGCGACGGCCGTGTTGACGTGCTGGAAGACGAAAACCCCGGTGCCTTCTACAAGGGCCCGCTGGCGCTGCTGGTCAACCGCCTGTCGGCCTCGGCTTCGGAGATCTTCGCCGGTGCCATGCAGGACTACCACCGTGCGCTGATCATCGGTGGCCAGACCTTCGGCAAAGGCACCGTGCAGACCATCCAGCCACTCAACCATGGCGAGCTGAAGCTAACCCTGGCCAAGTTCTACCGGGTTTCCGGGCAGAGCACCCAACACCAGGGCGTGCTGCCGGACATCGACTACCCGTCGATCATCGACACCAAGGAAATCGGCGAGAGCGCCCTGCCCGAGGCCATGCCATGGGACACCATTCGCCCGGTGGTCAAGCCGGCGGCCGACCCGTTCAAGCCGTTCCTGGCCCAGCTCAAGGCGCAGCATGAAGCGCGCAGCGACAAGGACGCGGAGTTCACCTACATCCGCGACCGCCTGGCCCTGACCCAGAAGCTGATGAACGAGAAGACCGTCAGCCTCAACGAGCAGGACCGCCGTGCACGCCACGACGAAATCGAGGCCAAGCAGCTGGCGCTGGAGAACATCCGCCGCAAGGCCAAGGGTGAAGAGCCGCTGAAGGAGCTGAAGAAAGAGGACGAGGACGCGCTGCCGACCGAGGATGAAAACACCAAGCCGGAAGACGATGCCTACCTGTCGGAAACCGGTCGCATCCTGATCGACTACCTGAGTGCGAGCACCAAGGTGGCCAAGAAGTAAGGCACTGCGGCAATGATGGCAAATTAGCTTCACTTGTCATCAAACAGTCATCGCGCTGTCGTGAAATAGAGGGGCCGGGCGTGGAAACGCCCGGCCCTTTCATTTTCAGGAATACGTCATGACCGTCGCCGAACAGCTCAGTGCCTTGAGTGCCATCCTGGCTCAACGCAGCATTCACAGTCTGTTCCAGCCGATCATGTGCCTGAGCGAGCAACGGGTTTTCGGCCATGAAGCATTGAGTCGAGGGCCGTCCAACAGCCCGCTGCACGCACCGCTGAACCTGTTTACCATCGCACGCCAGGCCGGCCGCCTGACCGAGCTGGAGGCTGCCTGCCGGGAAAGCGCCTGCCGGCGTTTCAGCGAACAGCAGTTGCAGGGCAAGCTGTTTCTCAACATCTCGCCGGAATCGCTGCTGGAGCCGCACTACCCGTCCGGCCAGACCCTGAAACTGCTCGAACAGGTCGGCCTGCCACCCAGCCGGGTGGTGATCGAACTGACCGAACACACCCCGACCGACGACTTCCAGCTGCTGTCCAATGCCCTGCACCACTACCGGGACATGGGCTTCTCGATTGCCATCGACGATCTGGGGGCGGGTTACTCGAGCCTGCGCCTGTGGTCGGAGCTGCGCCCCGAATACGTGAAGATTGACCGCCATTTCATCGACGGCATCCACCGCGACCCGCTCAAGCGTGAGTTCGTCGGTTCGATACTGCAGATTGCCCGGGCGTCGAAGGCGCAGGTAATTGCCGAAGGCATCGAGCTGGCGGAAGAGCTGGCGGTGCTGGTGGAGATGGGCGTGGACCTGGTGCAGGGCTACCTGCTGGGGCGGCCGCAAGAGCTGGGGGTGCGCGAAAGCCGGCCGCTACCGGCGCTGATGAACGTTCCGCTGGCCGAACAGCCGACGGTGCGGCTCAATGCGACGATTGGGCAGTTGCTGGAGTTGTTTGGCCGGCACCGGCACCTGGAGGTATTGGAGGTGGTGGATGCCGATGGCAGGGCTTGTGGGCTGATCCACAGAGATGCTTTGCCTGTTCCGGCCTCTTCGCGGGTAAACCCGCTCCCACAGGTTCACCACACATCTTGAACCTTGTGCATTACCTTGTAGGAGCAGCCTTGTGCTGCGAAGAGGGCATTACACATACCGGCCCTTTCGCAGCACAAGGCTGCTCCTACAGGTCGGCGCTATCCCTGTGGGAGCGGGTTTACCCGCGAAGAGGCCGGAACAGGCAACGAATCAGGCTGTTTCGGGGTAGCTGTACTCGAACACCCGAACTACCTCGGAGGCATGCCACGACGCCGCCTCCATGCCATCCACCGGCCCGGAGAAACGCCCCAGGCGCTCCACGCACTCAAAAAAACCGGTACGCGGCAAACGGCTGGCACCCTGGCTGATCACCAGCGAGCTGCGCAATGGCTGCTCGGCGCGGGCATCCAGCACCGCCAGGTACTCCAGCGCGGCTGTCAGCGTCTGCATGGCCGGGCTGGGCAACTGCAAGCGCTCGATGAGCGCTCGATACGTCAGCAAGTGACGTTGACGACGGGCCAGGTCAAGCTCGCCCAGCAGGTTATCCCAGTGCTGACGGCTGATCCTGACCTGGCTCATGATGGCTCGCTCCAGCCAGCCACCCCCAGATGCCAGGCCAGGGCTCGGCGGATGGCAGCATCCGGCTGGCGTTCGCCCGATTCGATCATGGCCAGGTAAGCCGGGCTTACCCCGACATTGCGCGCCAGTTGCTCAGGGGCAATGCCCTTGGCCTGGCGAATCTGTGCCACTTCGCTGAAGGCCGGCAATGGCGCACTGGCTGCATCGCCCTGCGCTTCACTGGCAACCACCTCGGCAGGTGCCTGCCCTGCGGCCTTGAGTAGTGCCTGGTACTGTTCCCAGGGAACGACGGCGTACTCGGGTTGACCGTCCCGGCTGATGACCTGAATACCCATTACAAACCCCTTTAAAAAGGATTACAGCATGTAATCCGTAGGCATAACCCTTATGCCAATTATATTACCAACTCTGGGGTCTGTGCAGTTGCGCTGCGGTTGCGGCCAGTTTCACTGCGTGTTGCGTTCCAACCGCAGCGCTTCGGGGGTGGCCGGCAGGCGCTCGACCACGCGCAGCCGCTCGGGCGCCTGGCTGTCGCGCCAGGCCTTGAAGCGCGCCAGTTCGTCAGCCACGGTCTTAAGCACCCAACCCAGTACCGCGATGTCGTCGAGGAAACCCACGCCCAGCAGCCAGTCGGGGATGGCGTCGATGGGGCTGACGAAATACAGCAGCCCGGCGACGATGGTGACCAGCGCCTTGGGGCTGATGGCGCGGTACTCGCCGCGCCACCAGGCCAGGCACAGCGACTGCAGCAGCTTCACATCTTCACGCAACTGGCCGATGCGCGGGCCTTTGCGGGCTACCGCAAACAGCAAGGCCGGCAACCGGCCACGGCTGAGCAGGCGCTCGGCCAAGGGCAGGAAACGGGCGAAATTCCAGGGTGCGCTCATGGAGCCTCCAAGAGGAAAAGGTTATCCACATTTATTGTGGATAACCTTGTGAACAGGGCGACGTTTCCGACCCCAGGTGCCTGCCGGGCAAGGGCCCCGGTCAGATCGGGCGTTTTTTACACAGTCGTTTCACACCTTGGGTGCGTACGCCGCAAACGGTTTGCGTCAGAAGCATTCTGCTTCTTCACGCTGCATTTCCTCGGACAGTATCAGCAGTTGCAGGTTCGTCCAACTACCCGACACAAACGAAAACGCCCCGTCAGGACGGGGCGTTTTGCGTGGGCCAGCCAGTGTTACTTGGCAGGCGCTTCGGCCGGGGCCTCGGCAGGAGCTTCCGCTTCCGGCTCGGCGCCTTGCAGTTGGGCCGGATCCTTGATGGCGATCAGTTCCAGGTCGAATACCAGTACCGAGTTGGCCGGGATCAGCGGGCTTGGGCTCTGCGCACCGTAGGCCAGTTCAGCCGGGATGAACAGCTTGTACTTCTCGCCGACGTGCATCAGCTGCAAGCCTTCGACCCAACCCGGGATCACGCCGCTGACCGGCAGGTCGATCGGGCTGCCGCGCTCGACGGAGCTGTCGAACACCTTGCCATCGATCAGCTTGCCTTCGTAGTGGACGGTGACCACGTCAGTCGCCTTGGGCTGCGGGCCGTCGGCCTTCTTAACCACTTCGTACTGCAGGCCCGAGGCAGTGGTGACCACGCCTGGTTTCTTGGCGTTTTCCTCGAGGAACTTCTTGCCGGCGGAGGCGGCTTCTTCGCTGGCCTTGGCCAGGCGCTCTTCGGCACGCTTCTGCAGCGCGGTGAAGGCCTCTACCAGCTCTTCGTCCTTGATGCGCTGTTCCTTCTTGCCAACGGCGTCTTCGATGCCGAGGGCGACTGCTTTCGAATCAAGGTCTTCCATGCCTTCCTGAGCCAGGCTCTTGCCCATGTTCAGGCCGATACCGTAGGAGGCTTTCTGTGCCGGAGTCTTCAGCTCGGGGCTGCTGGTCTGTTGATCACAGCCAGCCAGTACCAGGCCTACCAGGGCAACCGCAGCCGCCAAACGATGCTGTTTCATGCTATTTCCTTGTTCATGCGCCAAAAGGGCAATCAGGGTAAAGCCGCGAGCTTAGCAGGCGGCCATGACCAATGGCTACCGGCATAGGAGCGGGTTTTGGTAAGGAAGTTCAGTAGTTAAACGCTTATTCATCAAAGGATGTGCAGCCACTGGCCAGTATTGACCGGTTGCGGCGCCTTTGCCCGGTTTTGCGGGGGATTTATTTGTGCGAAGTCCGAGATTGGTTGGGAGGGAGGTGAATGCCGCGGGTGTATGTCGGGAGGTTTGCAGCGCCTGTGAGATCGAGCGCCGCCCGCGCGGCGCTTCGCAGCACAAGGCTGCTCCTACATCTGTTTCGGGCCAGTTATTCCTGAAGCAGAGGCGCGCGTCCCTTGGTGTTCACCTCGATATCGTGACGGACCAACAAGGCGGTCGCGCGCATTGGTACAGGCGTTACTGGCCCGAAACAGATGTAGGAGCAGCCTTGTGCTGCGAAGCGCCGCGCGGGCGGCGCTCGATCTCACAGGCGCCGACCATCTACCGGCGAACACTACCAGCCCCACCACCCCCTCAAGGATACCGCCCCTCGCGATACTGCTCCGCCACCTCGCGCAACACCTCGCATACCCACTGCCCAGGCAGGCTCTGCGGCAAGGCGGCATTGCGACAGATGCCGACCGAGCCGCCTGGCTCGCGCACACCCAGGTCGAGCTCGACCAGCTCGCCCCGGCGCAGGTCGAGCAGCACCGCATCGCGCGGCGCCACCCACACGGCATCGCTGCCCAGCAGGTAGCGCCGGCTCAGCGCCAGCGACAGGGTTTCCAGGCGCTGGGCGGGCATCTGGATGCCACATTGCACGAACAGGCTGTCGGCATGCTGGCGGATGGTGGTGCCTGCGGGCGGCAATACCAACGGGTAACGGCCCACCTGCGCCCGCTCCACCGGCGTGCCGGCCAGCAACGGGTGGCCGGGCCGCACCACCAGGCTCATCGACTCGCTGTACAGGTGCTCGAACGACAGGCCCTGGATCTGCGGGCTGTCGGTCATGCGCCCGACCACCAGTTCCAGTTCGCCCAGGCGCAACTGGCCGAGCAGCTGCGCGCTGACCCCGGTGACCACACTGATCACCAGCGCCTCATGCCGCTGATGCAGGCGGCACAGCACTTCGGGCATGAGCAGGCCTTCGACCGTGGACAACACGCCGATGCGCACTTGCGACGGTGCCCGCGCCTCGCCACGCAGGCTGCTGACGCCATCGCGCAGGGCCTGCACGCTGGGCCCGGCATAGCGCATGAAACGCGTACCGGCCGGGGTCAGCTCGACGCCCTGGCGGCTGCGCACGAACAGGCGCGTTTCCAGCAGGTCTTCGAGTTCCTTGAGGGTCTTGGAGATGGCTGGCTGGCTGATTGCCAGGATGTCGGCAGCCCTGGCCAGGCTGCCCTGCCGGGCAATCTCCAGGAAGCACAGCAGGTGGCGGTACTTGATGCGGGTGTCGAGGTTCATGGCGGGGCGATCTGTAAAAACGAGCTACCACTTTACGCCTTCAGGTGGTCATTGCCTCAACTTGAGAGCCAAGTCTTTCGGTTCGTTCGATACTTCACGTGGTGCAATTGCCGGCTTTACCGTGACAGGTGCATAGGCGAACCGCGCAAAATCGGGGTCGTCGGAAGCCATCGTTTTGATCAGCTTGACCCAGTAATTGTCCATGCTGCCATTGATCATGGCCGGCCGATTATCATCCGTCCACAAACTGCCCTGATAGCCTGTCGAAGGCGCCTGAGTAATGTTCGCCATGTCCTGGATAAATGAGGATTGGCCGTTAGCGGAATTGCATGCCAGGATATGCGTCTCTTGCCCGTTCATAGAGTAACCATGTTTTTGCAAAGTCTGCACAACTGCACGTGCGGGATGGTTGACCCGCTGAGTTCCAATTCTGCCGGCCACACCATGAGCCCCGATATTCAGAACCTGCACTCCAGAAACATTCTGCGAGTAGAAAACCCGCATCCCATCAATCACTTTGATGGGGCCCCTGTAGTAAAAAACCTCGGCATTTATTGGTGAATGACCGCTGGGGTCGCTCAAGTTGACAGGGTCCCCTTTTACAAAGGCATATGCATTCAACCCACCCTTGCCAAACGGTGATTGGTTATCGGCGCTTTGAAAGCGCATCAACACTGGGCTGTAGGTACGGTAGCCATTTCCCAGAGGGTAGCACTGCGTCAGCATATCGCAGCGTTCACCTTTGAAGCCGATATCCTTTACCGGCCGATGTGCAGCGACACCATGAACAGCGAAACATCGATGAGCGCACGTCGCACTTTCAATTTCAGATAGCACCGAACCTTGTGAATCGCTGCCGATAATTCTAGTTAAACCAACTGATGAGCGAATGGCTGATAGCCCCACATCAAAGCGCATGCAGGAGAGAAACTCATCCCCGCCGACAAGCGTTGAAACACCATTGCGCCCATAGAAATACTTTCGGATCATGGACCTCATTATGGACATAGTGCCAGTTACCTCTATCCCCTGCGCTACCGGCTATCATGAACGCACCATCAAGACAAATGTACTGGCAGATATACCAGTTGCGATAAGGCCTGCAACCTGCAGGAGCTGACTTGCCTGCGATGGGCCGCGAAGCGGCCCTGGGATATCAGCATCATGGCAACAGTTGCCGGGGCTGCTGTGCAGACCTTTCGCTACACAAGGCTTCTCCCACAGGTCCTGTGCACGTCTTGAGAGCGGGTTTGTTGGCGAAGGCAGCGGATGGGGGATCAGACCACTGCCAACTCCACCGCCTCACCATTCAAGCGCACCGGCCACACCCGCAAACGCTGCCCGGCATCTTCCAGGCACTCCCCGCTTTGCAGGCTGAAGTGCTGCTTGTACAACGGCGCGGCCACCACCAGCTCGCCCTGCACACTGCCAACCAGCCCGCGGCCGATGATGTTGGCGCCGGACCGCGGGTCGCGGTTGTCCACCGCGTACAGCGGCTGCGCCTGCCCCGGCAGGTAGAACAGCGCCACCTGGGCCCCGTCGAGCCAGACCACCACCCCGGAATCGGCCACCAGGTCATCCGCCTGGCACACCGCCTGCCAGTTCTCGTGGGTTTTCACAGCAGCATTGGACAGGTTCATCAGACAGCCTCCTCGACGGTTGGGATCAGGTGCAGTGGCGCAGCAGGCCGGCGCTGTTCGCGTTCGCGCACGAAGTGCACGTCCGGGTCGGCGCGGCGGTCGTTGACGAAAGTACGGAAGCGCTTGAGCTTCTCGGGGTCGTTGAGGGCGTTGGCCCACTCGCATTCATACTGGTCGACCACATGCTGCATCTGCGCCTCCAGCTCGCTGGCCAGGCCCAGGCTGTCGTCGATGATCACCTGCTTCAGGTAGTCCAGCCCACCTTCCAGGTTCTCGCGCCACACCGAGGTGCGCTGCAGTTTGTCGGCGGTGCGGATGTAGAACATCAGCACGCGGTCGATCAGGCGCACCAGGGTTTCGTCGTCGAGGTCGGTGGCAAACAGTTCGGCATGCCGCGGGCGCATGCCGCCATTGCCGCACACATACAGGTTCCAGCCCTTGTCGGTGGCGATCACGCCGATGTCCTTGCTCTGTGCCTCGGCGCATTCGCGAGTGCAACCGGACACCGCGAACTTGAGCTTGTGCGGGCTGCGCAGGCCTTTGTAGCGGTCTTCCAGACGCAGGGCCATGCCGACGCTGTCCTGCACGCCGTAACGGCACCAGGTGCTGCCAACGCACGATTTCACCGTGCGGGTCGACTTGCCGTAGGCATGGCCGGTTTCGAAGCCGGCCTCGATCAGCTCGCCCCAGATCAGCGGCAGCTCGTGCAACTGGGCGCCGAACAGGTCGATGCGCTGGCCGCCGGTGATCTTGGTGTACAGGTCGTACTTTTTCGCCACCTGGCCGATCACGATGAGCTTGTCGGGGGTGATCTCACCACCGGGGATGCGCGGCACCACCGAGTAGGTGCCGTTCTTCTGCATGTTGGCCATGAAGGTGTCGTTGGTGTCCTGCAGCGGCACCAGCGCCGGGTCCATGATCGGCTGGTTCCAGCACGAGGCGAGGATACTGCCCACCGCCGGCTTGCAGATGTCGCAGCCAACGTGGCCCTTGCCGTGGCGTTCGAGCAGTTCGTTGAAGGTGCGGATACCCTCTACCCGCACCAGCCCGTACAGCTCCTGACGGGTGTAGGCGAAGTGCTCGCACAGGCTCTTGTCCACCGCCACGCCGCGGGCGGTCAGCTCATGCTCGAACACCTGCTTGAGCAGTGCCGCGCAACCACCACAACCGGTGGCGGCCTTGGTGCAGCCCTTGACTGCGGCAAGGTCGCCGCAGCCGCTGTCGATGGCGGCGCAGACCGCGCCCTTGCTGACGTTGTGGCAGGAGCAGATGGTCGCGCTATCGGGCAGTGCATCGGCGCCCAGGGCCGGTGCGCCGCCGCCTTGCGGCAGGATCAATGCCGCGGGGTCGGCTGGCAGGGCGATGCCGTTCTGGGCGTACTGCAGCAGGGTGTCGTAGTAGCTGTTGTCGCCCACCAGCACCGCACCGAGCACGTGCTTGCCGCTGGCATCCACCACCAGCCGGCGGTAGGCGCTGTTGGCTTCGTCGATGAAGCGGTAGCTGCGTGCGCCCGGGGTGGCGCCATGGGCATCGCCGATGGAACCGACATCCACGCCCAGCAACTTGAGCTTGGTCGACATGTCGGCACCGGTGAATTCGCCAGCGGCTTCACCCATCAGCAATGCCGCCAGGTTGCGCGCCATGCTGTAGCCCGGGGCGACCAGGCCGAACACGCTGCCGTTCCACGAGGCGCACTCGCCGATGGCAAAGATGCGTGGGTCGCTGCTGCGGCAATGGTTGTCGATGACCACGCCGCCACGCGCGGCGATGTCCAGGCCACAGGCACGGCCCAGGGCATCCTGCGGGCGGATACCCGCAGAGAACACGATCAGGTCGGTTTCCAGGTGCTCGCCGCCATCGAAGTTCATGCGGTAGCGGTAGTCTTCACCCGCACTGATCGACTGGGTGGCGCGCGACAGATGCACGCCAACGCCCAGCGCTTCGATCTGTGCCTTGAGCGCGGCACCGCCCTCGCCGTCCAGCTGCACCGGCATCAGCCGTGGGGCGAATTCCACCACGTGGGCTTCCAGGCCCAGCGACTTGAGGGCGTTGGCTGCTTCCAGGCCAAGCAGGCCACCGCCCACTACCACGCCACGGCGGGCACTGGCTGCGGCAGCGCGGATGCCGTCGAGGTCGTCAAGGGTGCGGTAGACCAGGCGGGCATTGCCGCTGGAACCTTCGATCGGCGGCACGAACGGGTAGGAACCTGTGGCCAGCACCAGCTGGTCGTAGCCATAGCGGCCCTCGGCGGTGACCACTTCGCCGCGCTCACGGTCGATTTCCAACACCGCTTCGCCGAGGTGCAGGTGCACACCGTTGGTACCGTAGAAGTCCTGCTCGCACAGGGCCAGGGTTTCGGCACAGCTGCCGCCGAAGTACTCGGACAGGTGAACGCGGTCGTAGGCGCGTTGGCGCTCTTCGCCGAACACATGCACTTCGAAGCGCTGCAGGGCGCCGCGGCTGACCAGTTGTTCGACGCAATGGTGGCCGACCATGCCGTTGCCGACGATGACCAGTCGCTCTCGTTGCCCGCTGCTCGCTGTTGCCTTCATAAGCCGATCCTCGATCAAAAAAAAAGCGCCTGGAGCCGAAGCTCCAGGCGCCTTTGCCTGTATTCATCACGGTAGGGGGCCCGGGTTGATCGCCGTTGATCAGTGGGCTTTGTTGTAACCAGGGTAAAGCAGGGAGTGTGCCAACTGGGTTGCCTGTGCCGGCCTCTTCGCGGGTAAACCCGCTCCCACAGGGATCTCCACAATTTTCAGACCTGTGCAGTACCTGTGGGAGCGGGTTTACCCGCGAAGAGGCCGGCACAGGTCATGCACATTCACAGTGCACAACACCCCATCCCGGTGCACATCAATACACATCCCGCCGATACCGCTTGGCCCTGCCCAGCGCTTCGACATAAGCCGCAGCCGCCGCTGCATCCATGCCGCCATGCTCGGCGACGATCGCCCGCAACGCCGCATCCACATCCTTGGCCATGCGCTGCGCATCGCCACACACATAGAAGTACGCCCCCGCCTCCAGCCACTGCCACAACTGCGCGCCCTGTTCGAGCATGCGCTGCTGCACGTAAACCTTCTCGGCCTGGTCGCGCGAGAACGCTGTGTCCAGGCGCAAGTGCCCTGCAGCCTGCCAGGCCTGCAGCTGCTCCTGGTAATAGAAATCGGTGGCCGCGTACTGCTCGCCGAAGAACAGCCAGTTGGCCCCTTTCGCCCCACGTGCCTCTCGCTCTTCGAGGAAGGCCCTGAACGGCGCAATGCCGGTGCCGGGGCCGACCATGATCACCGGCACGCTGTCGTCCTCGGGCAGGCGAAAGTGCTTCGACACTTGCGGGAAGATGGCTACCTTCAGCGCCTGCGCACGGTCGGCAAGGAAGCTTGAACACACCCCTTTGCGCGCGCCATAGCGCACCGTGGAAACGGTCAGGTGCACTTGCTGCGGGTGCGCCAGCGGGCTGGAGCTGATCGAATACAGGCGCGGCTGCAACGGTTTGAGCAGCTCCAGCCAGCTGGCCAGCGGCAGCTGCTGGGGGAAGGTGCGCAGCACATCGACCAGTTGCCGCCCCCACAACCAGTCCTGCAGCTCGGCCTTGCACTCGGGCTGCAGCAGGCGCTGCAGGTCCGGGGCATTGCCGGCGAAGGCCTGCAGCTGCTGCGTGGTGACCTTGGCGATCTCCAGGTGCGCTTGCAGGGCTTCGGTCAGCGGCATGGCGGGCTGGCCTTTCAGCTGAACCATGGTCTGGCCATCGAGCTGCATCAGCACCAGCAGCTCGTCGACCAGGGCCGGACAGTTGCGCGGCCACACGCCCAAGGCATCACCGGCGGCATAGGTGAAACCGCTGCCGCTCAGGTCGAACACCAGTTGACGGGTTTCCTTGCTGGCACCCGGGCCGTTGAGCAGGCGGTTTTCCAGCAAGGTGGCAGCCCAGGGTTGCTGCTTGCCATAGGCCGCCACGGGCGCAGGCTCGGTGACCGGTTGCGGTGCAGCAGCGCTGCCAAGCGTGGGCAGCAGCGCATCCAGCCAGGCGGCGAAGGCGTCGTCGAAGTCCGGCTCGCAGTCCACCCGCTGCAGCAGGCGCCGCCCACCCAGCTCGGCCAGGCGTTGGTCGAGCTTGCGGCCAAAGCCGCAGAACTGGTCGTAACTGGAGTCGCCCAGGGCCAGCACGGCAAAAGGCAGTTCGGCGCAGTGGGCGCCCTCCTCGCCTTGCAAGGCTTGCCAGAATGCCGCTGCACTGTCGGGTGCGTCACCATCGCCAAAGGTGCTGGCGATCAGCACCACGCTGGCGGCGCCCTGCAGCTGGCGCGGGCTGACCGCTTCCATGCAACTGAGCTGCACGTCGAGGCCGGCACCGCGCAGGCGCTCGGCACAGCGTTCGGCCAACAGCTCGCCGTTGCCGGTTTGCGAAGCCCACAGCACCTGATGCCGTGGTGCTATCAACGCCGCATCGGGCAGCACCGCCGGCTGGGCGAACAGCCCGGCCAGCAAGCCATCGACGAACAGCCGGCGTGTGGCGGCCAGCGGCGCACTGGCCGGCAGGCAGGGCACGCCCTCGGCGCGGGCCTGGTCCAGGCCCAGCAGGAAGCCTTGCAGGTAATGACGCTCTTCCTCGGCCAGCACCGGAGCTGGCAGGGTGTCCAGGCCAAGCAGACGGGACAGGGTGGCGGTCGGCATGCGGGCAGGCTCCGGATTGGCAGTGTTCAGATCAAGGGCTTCGATGCGCTCACCTGCAACCCGCTCCAGGGTCACGGCACAATGCTTGAACGCCGGCTGCAGCGACAGCGGGTCGACCGCATCGCAGGTCACGGCGTTGATCGCCAGTTGTTCGCCGATCAGGTCATTCCAGTGGAACGGGGCAAAGCAGTTGCCAGGCATGACCCGGTCGCTGATTCGCGCGGGCAGCACGGCCTGCCCGCGGCGCGAGCGAATGGCCACCTGATCCTTTTCGGCAATGCCCAGCCGGGCAGCATCGTCGCGGTGGATTTCCACGAAGGGGCCGGGCTCCAGCTTGTTCAGCGCCGGTACCTTGCCGGTCTTGGTCAGGGTGTGCCACTGGTGCTGCACGCGGCCGGTATTCAGCACCATGGGGTAATCGGCATCCGGCAGCTCCGCCGCCGGCAACCAGGGCCGGGCGAAGAAGCGGGCCTTGCCGCTGGCGGTCGGGAAGGCCAACACCGGGCACTCGCCCTGGGCATCGTGCAACAGCGTCTGGCTGCTGCCGTCGTTGTGGTAGCGCAGCGGGCTGCGCGGGTTGTTGCGGCCTGGGGCGCAGGGCCACTGGTGCGGCTGTTCGCGTAGTTCGGCATAGCCGATGCCCCGCAGGTCGTAGCCGGTGGTTGGGTTGTGAAAGCGGCGGATCTCCTCGTACACCGCCTCGGCATCGGGGTAGTCGAAGGCGTCGGCATAGCCCATGGCGCAGGCGACCCGGGCGATGATCTGCCAGTCTGGCAGGCTCTGCCCGGGCGGTTCGACGGCACGTGGCATGAGGGTGAGGTTGCGCTCGCTGTTGATCATCACGCCCTCGCCTTCGGCCCACAGCGCAGCCGGTAGCAGGATGTCGGCGTAGCGGTTGGTCTCGGTGTCGAGGAAGGCATCCTGGGTAATCACCAGTTCGGCCTGGCGCAGGCCGTCGATCACCTGCTGGCGGTTGGCGACACTGGCCACCGGGTTGCTGCAGATGATCCAGCAGGCTTTTACCACGCCGCTTTTCATCTGCTCGAACAGCGCCACCGTGCCCTCGCCGCCTTCGCTGCGCAGGCTGCCCGGGGCCAGTTGCCACTGCTGCTCGACGAAGGCGCGGTCTTGCGCTACCAGCGCCGAGCGCTGGCCTGGCAGGCCGGGGCCCATGTAGCCCATCTCACGGCCGCCCATGGCATTGGGTTGGCCGGTCAGCGAGAACGGCCCACTGCCGGGGCGGCAGATGGCGCCCGTGGCCAGGTGCAGGTTGCAGATCGCATTGGTGTGCCAGGTGCCGTGGATGCTCTGGTTCAGGCCCATGGTCCAGCAGCTCATCCAGTTGCTGGCGCCGCCGATCCATTCGGCGGCCTTGATGATGTCGGCCTCGGCCAGCCCGGTGATGGCGGCCACCCGGTCAGGGGTGTAGTCATCGAGAAAGGACGGCAGTTCGTCCCAGCCTTCGGTGTGGCGGGCGATGAAGCCGGGGTCGGTGTGGCCGTTACGCAGCAGCAGGTGCAGCAGGCCATTGAGCAAGGCCATGTCGCTGCCGGGGCGCACCTGCAGGAACAGGTCGGCCTTGTCGGCGGTGGCGCTGCGCCGCGGGTCGACGACGATCAGCTTGGCCCCCGCCTTGACCCGGTCGAGCAGGCGCAGGAACAGGATCGGGTGACAGTCGGCCATGTTGGCGCCGATCACCAGGAATACGTCGGCGTGCTCGAAGTCCTGATAGCTGCCGGGCGGGCCATCGGCACCGAGCGACAGCTTGTAGCCGCTGCCGGCACTGGCCATGCACAGGCGCGAGTTGGACTCGATGTGGCGGGTGCGGATAAAGCCCTTGGCCAGCTTGTTGGCCAGGTACTGGGCCTCCAGCGACATCTGCCCGGACACGTACAGCGCCACGGCGTCGGGGCCGTGCTGGTCGATGATGCCACGCAGGCGCGCAGCGGCGGCGGCGATGGCCTGGTCGATGCCGGTACGCGCTGGCTGCTGGCTGCGCTGCTGGCGCACATAGGCATCCTCCATGCGCCCGGCGGCGGTCAGCGGCAGGTGTGCGGTGAGGCCTTTGGTGCACAGGCGGCCGAAGTTGCTGGGGTGCTGCTTGTCGCCGCTGACCTTGCCGACCTTGCCATCGGCGACGCTCATGACGATGCCGCAACCGACGCCGCAGTAGGGGCAGACGCTGCGCACTTCGCTGTTGGCCATGGGCGGGCTCCTGTAGGGAACGCAAAAAGGCGCCGGCTGCCCCTGCTTGCTGGGCAAGCGGGGCAACACGGCGCCTTTGTCGTGAAGTTTTGTGGGCTGTCGACGTTGATAGCCCTGGATGGAGGTGAAACAGCAATTTATGGGCCAGCTGTGCCGACCCTTTCGCGGGCATGCCCGCTCCCACAGGGATATCACAAGGCCTGAGGGCGGTGCTGTACCTGTGGGAGCGGGCGTGCCCGCGAAGAGGCCGGTACAGGCTATGCACCATGCGATGGCACCCCCACACCCCATGGCGCTATGCTGGGGCACATTCCAGCACGAGCCACTGCACTCCTCCATGTCCCAGGTGATTATCAAGACCCCCGCCCAACTCGACCTGATGCGCCGCGCCGGCCAACTGCTTGCCCAGGTGTTCGCCGACCTCGACAGCTTCATCCGCCCCGGCGTGACCACCATGCAGATCAACGACCGCGCCGAGGCGTTCATCGTCGGCACGCTCAAGGCCCGCCCGGCGAGCAAGGGCCAGTATGGATTCCCCTATTCGCTCAACACCTCGGTGGACCATGTGGTGTGCCATGGCATGCCCAAGGTCGATGAAGTGCTGAAGGAAGGCTCGATCATCAACGTCGACATCACTCTGGAACAAGGCGGCTATATCGCCGACTCGTCAAAGATGTACAGCATCGGGCCGATCAGCGATGAGGCGCAGCGCCTGGTCGACACCACCTATGACGCGCTATGGAAAGGCATCGAACAGGTACGCCCCGGGGCTACGCTGGGTGATATCGGCCATGCCATCCAGACCCATGCCGAAGCGGCGGGCTACAGCGTCGTACGTGAGTATTGCGGGCATGGCATTGGCCAACAGATGCATGAAGGGCCCGAGGTGCTGCACATTGGCCAGCGCGGGATGGGCCTGAAGTTGAAGCCGGGGATGGTGTTTACCATCGAACCGATGATCAACCAGGGCGGACGCGGGACGCGCACGCTGAAGGATGGCTGGACGGTGATTACCCGCGACCACAGCTTGTCGGCGCAGTGGGAGCATACCGTGGCGGTGACCGAGGATGGGTTTGAAGTGCTGACTTTGCGGGAAGAAGAGCGTCCTAGCTGAAATTGCCGGGGGCGCTTTGCGCCCCTTTCGCGACACAAGGCCGCTCCTACAGGAGATCGCGTCACTCGCTGACTGCGCATACCCCTGTAGGAGCGGCCTTGTGTCGCGATGGGCCGCAAAGCGGCCCCAGGATTTCATGAACGATGAAATCGCTCAGGATGCAGAAACAAAAAAAGCGACCCTAAGGTCGCTTTTTTTGTTACTTCCGGGTGTTCAGTAGGCCCTGGAAGTGGAATATGGCGCAGCGGACGGGACTCGAACCCGCGACCCCCGG
>NZ_JBIGLU010000036.1:0-40464 GCF_043658375.1 Pseudomonas sp. PsB
TTCAACTATTGCGCATCAATCCTGGGGCCGCGTTGCGGCCCTTTCGCGACACAAGGCCGCTCCCACAGGTACAGCGACAACCTCGAGATCAACGCTACACCCGTGGGAGCTGGCTTGCCGGCGAAGAAGCCCGTACAGGCTGCATGAGGTTTGCGTATCAACCCAGGAACAGCTTGTACGCCGGGTTGTCGGTCTCATCCCAGTATCGGTACCCCATCTCATCCAGCGCCAACGGCAACCCCGCCAACTCATCCCTCGGTACTTCCAGCGCCGCAAATACACGTGCCTCAGCCGCACCATGGTTGCGGTAATGGAACAGGCTGATGTTCCAGCGCTTGCCAAGCCGCTCCAGAAAGCCCAGCAAGGCCCCCGGGCGCTCGGGGAATTCGAAGCGCAGCACCCGCTCGTCAGCGCCGGGCGCGGCATGGCCGCCAACGGTATGGCGCACGTGCAGCTTGGCCAGTTCGTTGTCGGTCAGGTCCAGTACGCTGTAGCCCTGCTCGCGCAGGCTGGCCAGCAACTGATCGCGCGGGTCGTGCAGCGGGTGTGTCTGCACACCCACGAACAGCCGCGCCTCCTTGCCGGGGTAATAGCGGTAGTTGAACTCGGTGATCTGCCGCTTGCCCAGTGCCTGGCAAAAGGCGCGGAAGCTGCCCGGCTGTTCCGGAATGGTGACAGCGATGATCGCCTCGCGCTGCTCGCCCAGTTCGGCACGCTCGGCCACATGGCGCAGGCGGTCGAAATTGACGTTGGCCCCGGAATCGATGGCCACCAGGGTCTGCCCCTGCACGCCGTCGCGCGCCACGTACTTCTTGATCCCGGCCACGGCCAGGGCCCCGGACGGTTCGGTGATCGAGCGGGTATCGTCATAGATGTCCTTGATCGCCGCGCACAGCTCGTCGCTGCTCACGGTCACCACTTCGTCAACGAAGTGCCGGCACAGCTCGAAGCAATGGGCGCCGATCTGTGCCACCGCCACACCATCGGCGAAGGTGCCGACCTGCGGCAGGATCACCCGCTCACCAGCGGCCATGGCAGCCTGCAGGCAGTTGGAGTCCTCCGGCTCGACGCCGATCACCTTCACCTCGGGGCGCAGGTACTTCACATAGGCGGCAATGCCAGCGATCAGCCCACCGCCACCCACCGGCACGAAGATGGCGTCCAGCGCACCCGGGCGCTGGCGCAGGATTTCCATGGCCACGGTGCCCTGCCCGGCGATCACATCCGGGTCGTCGAACGGTGGCACGAAGGTGGCGCCTTCGCTGTCGGCCAGTTTCAGCGCATGGGCCAAGGCATGGGGGAAGCTCTCGCCGTGCAGTACTACATGACCACCGCGCGAGCGTACACCCTCCACCTTCAGCGACGGCGTGGTGGTAGGCATGACGATGGTGGCCTTCATGCCCAGGTGCGATGCCGCCAGGGCCACGCCCTGGGCATGGTTGCCCGCAGAGGCGGTGATCACCCCGCGCTCGCGCTGCACGGTACTCAGCCGTGACAGGCGGGTATACGCACCGCGGATCTTGAACGAAAAGGTAGGCTGCAGGTCTTCCCGCTTCAGCAATACCTGGTTGCCCAGGCTGGCAGATAACGCAGGCGCAGCTTGCAAAGGCGTTTCGATGGCCAGGTCGTACACCGGGGCGGCAAGAATGCGCCGCACCTGCTCCGACAGCAGTTGCTGGGGGGTGACGGTAGAACGAGGGCTGACGAAGCTGGTCATCGATGACTCCTTGGCTGTGTTCACGTTGCCCAGGAGTCAGAGAGAAGAAACCCGCCTCCAGGGCGGGTTCGGTGCACGTACGCGCTAGCCCGCCAAACTGATAATGGCGGTAATAATAATGGCGTTGACGTGCTGGAAAGTTTTCATGGGGTAGGAACTTAGCCGGTAGCGCAGCACAAAGTCAACACTTGGCCTGCTGCGCCGAAAGCGGCACATCGAATACCTTGTCGAAGCCCCACTGGAAGACAAACGCATAAACGAAGAAAAACACGAACAACGCCAGGTTGGTCAGCAACGCCGCCCACAGGCTGACATCCAGCCAGTACGCCACCAGCGGCAGCAGGATCAGCACCAGCCCGCCCTCGAAGCCCAGCGCATGCAGCAGGCGCCGCAGGAACGTGCGCTCACGCCGGTGCTGGCGCGCTTCCCAGCGTTCGAACACCCAGTTGTAGGCCATGTTCCAGCTCATCGCGATGCCCGACATCAGCACCGACAGCACGGTCGACTGCGCCATGCCGGCACCAAACGCCAGCTCCAGCGCGGGCGCCACGCAGGCGACGGCGATGGCCTCATAAAGGATGGCCTGGACGATCTTGCGTGCCTTGCCTTGCATGTTCAGCTCCCTGGGTAAACGACCTGTAAAACTACAAGAAGTGGCCCACAAGAAAAAGCCTGAAATTTGGACAACCCCGCGTTCGGCTGCTTGTATCTATCCAGTACAAACGGCAGCAAGTCGTACAACTTCGTCCAGGGAATCGAACGAGGATAAAGACGATGGCCCACCCCTTCCTGTCGGTGACCGGCAAATGAGCCTGGTATTCATCGACTTCCTCACCTACGTGCTGTTCGGCCTGAAGATCCTCGCGATCATCCTGGCCTCGCTGATGTTCCTGCTGGGTCTGGATGATCTGTTCATCGACCTGTGCTACTGGGGCCGCAAGCTGATCCGGCGCTTTCGCATCTACGACAAGTACGAGAAAGCCGACGAAAAACGCCTGTTCGAGGTACCGGAGAAACCGCTGGCCATCATGGTCCCGGCCTGGAACGAAGTGGGCGTGGTGGGCGAGATGGCGCGCCTGGCTGCCTCGACCATCGACTACGAGAACTACCAGATCTTCGTCGGCACCTACCCCAACGACCCGCAAACCCAGGCCGATGTCGACGCCGTGTGCCTGCACTACCCCAACGTGCACAAGGTGGTCTGCGCTCGCCCCGGCCCCACCAGCAAGGCCGACTGCCTGAACAACATCATCGACGCGCTGCTGCGCTTCCAGCAGGACGCCGGCATCGAGTTTGCCGGTTTCATCCTGCACGACGCCGAAGACGTGATCTCGCCCATGGAGCTGCGCCTGTTCAACTACCTGCTGCCGAACAAGGACATGATCCAGATCCCGGTGTACCCCTACGCACCGGAATGGAAAGGCTTCACCGCCGGCCACTATGTCGATGAGTTTGCCGAAAACCACGGCAAGGACGTGATCGTGCGCGAGGCCCTGACCGGCCAGGTGCCCAGCGCCGGGGTCGGCACCTGCTTCAGCCGCCGCGCCATCAGCGCGCTGCTCGAGGACGGTGACGGCATCGCTTTCGACGTGCAGAGCCTCACCGAAGACTACGACATCGGCTTCCGCCTGAAGCAGAAGGGCATGAAGTGCATTTTCGCCCGCTACTCCATCACCGACCCGGCGCTGACCCTGAAGCAGGAATGGCGCCCGGGCATGAGCCGCGAATTTTCCCAGGTGATCTGCGTGCGCGAGCACTTCCCGCGCGACTGGCAGCATGCCATCCGGCAAAAGTCGCGGTGGATCGTCGGCATCGTGTTCCAGGGCACCAGCAACCTCGGCTGGAGTCGCAAGGGCGCGCTCAACTACTTCCTCTGGCGCGACCGCCGCGGCCTGTTCGCCTACCTGCTGAGTTTCCTGGTCAACCTGTTGCTGCTGGTGTTGCTGGCCATGTGGCTGGTCACGGTGATTGCGCCAGAGTCGTGGCGCTTCATGTCGATCCTCAGCGACAGCTGGCTGCTGACCACCTTGCTGTGGCTGAACGGGCTGATGCTGTTCAACCGCCTGTTCCAGCGCGCCTGGTTCGTCACCAGCTTCTATGGCATTGGCGAAGGGCTGCTGTCGGCACCGCGGATGATGTGGAGCAACTTTGTCAACTTCTTCGCCAACCTGCGCGCCCTGCGCCAGGTGATGGAAATGGGTGACTCGCGGCGCGTGGCCTGGGACAAGACCACTCACGAATTCCCCGCCATCGCCGCCCCCGCCCGCACGCCGCTGGGCCAGCGCCTGGTAGCCAAGGGCCTGATCAGCGACGAACAGCTGCAACAGGCGATCACCAGCCCGGTACGCCGGCGCCTGGGCCGCGAACTGCTGCTGCGCGGCTGGCTGAACAGCGAACAGCTGGTCGCCACCCTGGCCGAGCAGATGGACCTGCCCTGGGCACCGCTCAACCCGTTCAAGCTCGACCCGCAGCTGATCGCCAAACTGCCGCGCAAGCTGGCGACGCACTATGGCGTGCTGCCGGTGGCCGAAGACGGCGACACGCTGGTGCTGGCCAGCGAAAGCCCGGTCAGCCAGGTGTCGCTGGGGGTAATCAGCCGCCACCTGAAGCGCCCGGTCAGCGCCCGCCTGGCGCCCCAGGGCCGGGTGACCCTGGGCCTGCGCTACCACTACCCAAGCCCCTGGCAGAAGCCGGAAACCCGCGACATGCTGGCCATCCTCGAGCGCCACCAGGACGACGAAGTGCTGCTGGAACAGGTCAGCCACCACCAGGTGATGCTCGGCGCCCTGCTGCAGGTGCGCGGCATGGTCCCGGTCACTTTGTTCAACCAGGCGCTGATCGACTTCGACCCGGAACACCAGAGCCTCGGCGAGCACCTGATTGCCCGCGGCATCATCACCGAGCAGGTGCTGCAGCAGGCCCTGATCGAACAGGCCAGCGAACAGCAGGCCGCCTTTGACCTGACCCGGGAGGTGGCATGAAGCCGCGCTTTTCCCTCACTTTCACTGGCTTGTTGCTGTGCTCCGCCGCCCTGCCCTGCGCCGCTTCGGCGCCGATGACCGACTTTCAGCGGTTCACCAGCTACCCGTTCATGGAGCGCAGCTACCGCGAAGCGAAGAAGGACAACTGGGCCGAGGTCGAACGCCTGACCCGCCACGTGCTGGGCCGGGTGCCGAACAACGACGAAGCCCGCGCGCTGCTGGTGGAGGCCCTGGCTCACCAGCGCCGCTACAAGGAGGCCGAGGCCCTTGCCGAACAGTTGGGCGACAGCCCCGAATACGCCAACGCCCTGCTTGAACTGCGCCTGGCCTGGATCGAACAAGACCCGCCGCCGGCCAGCCAGGTGGAACAGTGGCTGGCCAGCAGCGACGGCACCCACCGGGTACGCCTGTGGCAGGCCTATAGCCTGAGCCTGGCCAAATACGGTGGTGCCGCCAAGGCGCTGGACTGGCTCAACCATCTGCCGCCTCAGGGGGACGGCCAAGTGCTGCGTCTGGCCCGGGCCAACTTCGCCGAGCAACTGCGCAACTGGAAGGAAACCATCGAACAGCTGCAGCCGCTGGCCGACCAAGGCCAGTTGCCTGCGCAAGACTGGCAGCGCCTGGCCAATGCCTATATCCAGCAGGTAGATGAAAAAGGGCTGAACGCGCTGCTGCCCAGCGCCCCTTCCCCCGAAGCAGCCAACCAGGCCCGCCTGGCCATGGCCAACCGCGCCATCGCCGTCGGCCAGAACCAGCAGGCCCGGCATTGGCTGCAGGCACTGCCCGCCGCGCAGCTGAACCAGCCCGAGCAGCGCCAGCAACTGTGGGAGCTGGCCCGCGAAGGCGATGACGCGCCGCTGGTACAGCGCCTGAGCAACGAACTGCAACGCCCCTGCCTGGAAACCGTCGACTGGCTGTCGCGCCGCGACCCGGAGCTGGCGCGCGAGCAGTTCAAGGGCTGCACCGCCAGCACCGACCCAAGGGCCTACGCCGTGCTCAAGCAACGCCTGTACGGCGACCCGCCCCAGCCGCCGCAACCACGCACCGCCGCCGAATGGGAGCAGCGCTATCGGCAGAGCGGCGATATGGCCGCACTGGAGCAAGCCACCTTCCTGCTGATACAACAGGGCCATGGCGAACACGCCCGGCAACTGCTGGAGCAGGCCTACGACCGCCACCAGGGCCGCCTTGCACCGTCGCTGCTGCAGCGCCTGGGCAACCTGTATGCGCGCAACGACGGGCCGCTGGACAGCCGCCGCATGCTCGGCCTGATCCCTCGGGTCGACGCCAGTACCCGGGCCCAGCTGCTCGGCCGCCTGGCCGAGGCTGGCCAGTGCGATGCCGTGCGCCAGGCCGTACCGGCCACCCCGAGCGAGCCCGGCCAGTACCGCGCCTTGGGCCGCTGCGCCATGCCCGACCAGCCCGGCGAAGCGGTGGTCTACTACCAGGCCGCCGAGCGCCTGGGCGACAGCGAGAGCCGCTTGCCCCTGGCCTATGCCCTGGAAGCCGCTGGCGACTCCGAAGCGGCCCTGCCCATCTGGCGCACCCAGCCGGACAGCGCCTGGACCGACAACGCCCGCCTCACCGCCGCCCGTGGCGCGCTGAACGCCGGCGACGCACAAGCGGCCCGGCGCTATTGGGACGCCGCCGCGCACGATAGCGCCGACGACTGGGCCCTGGGTGCCGCCATCGCCCAGCGCCAAGGCGATTACCAGGCCGCGCTGGGCTTCCAGCGCCAGGCCCTGGCACACAACCCGCGGGCCGACCACTACTACGCTGCCTCCAGCACCGCGCAACTGGCTGGCGACAGTGCCCAGAGCAGCGCCTGGCTGGCCGAAGCCGTGCGCCTGGCCCCCGACCAGCCACGCTACCGCGCCGACTACGGCATGCGCCTGGCCAGCTCGACGGACAAGGCCCAGCGCCGCCAGTCGATCCCCTACCTGGAGCGCGCCACCCACGACTTCCCCGAGGACTACCGCCTTGGCGAGACGCTGGCCTTGCGCTACGACGAAGCCGAAGACAGCGCTTCGGCGCGCCGCGAACTGCGCCGCATCCTCGATGTGGAGCAGGACCTGGTCGACGGCGACGACGAATACGGCAGCCTGGAAGCCCGCAAGTACCGCCAGCGCCGCGCCCACGAAAGCCTGTCGCGGCGCGACACCATCACCCTGGCCAGCACCTGGTCGCCGGCCGGCACCTCGACCAACGACAAGTTCCTCGACAATGGCCAGCGCAGCGGCACTTCGCGCCGCGCGCAATCGCAGAACGTGCAGCTGGCCATGTGGGACCACGCACTGGGCGAAGAGCCCAGCCGCAACGGCAGCACTCTGTCGGTGTATGGCCGGGTACTGTTCGGTGGGCAAAGCCGCACCGACTACGCGCAAAGCATGGGCACCGGTGTCGGCCTGCGCTACAAGCCATTCGGCCAGGCCAACCTCAACCTGTATGCCGAGCTGTACCACCAGCGTCAGATCGACGAAGAGCACTATCGCGGGCTGAGCCTGGGCCAGCTGCTGAGCCCGGCCAAGGTCGGCGGCAACTGGGGCGACCTGCGTCACCACGCCGAATCGAGCAACGACCTGCTGTTGCGTGCCACCGCCTCGTTCCTCGACCAGGGCGACTGGCGCAACGACTGGCGGGTCGATGAAGACGACTGGAACGAGCGCTTCCTCTACCTCGACGCCGCCTGGTGGACCCGTGCCGGCGACCACGCCTGGCTGTCGCGCTACCAGCAGGGCCACGCCTGGAAGCTGCCGGGCAGCTCGCCGCAAACCATCATGCCCTATGGCTTTGTCGAGTTTTCCAGCCAGGACCCGAGCAACGACTGGCGCCAGGACGCCCGGGCCGGGGTTGGTGTGCGCTGGCAATGGTGGTTCGATGACGACCGCTACAACGCCTACCGCGGTTCGCTGAAAGTGCGTGCCGAATACCAGCAATCGCTGGGCGGCAATCTATACGAGCGCGCCAACGGCGTGCTGGTCGGTGCGGAGATGACCTTCTGATGCGTACGTTCCTGGCCCTCTGCCTGCTTGCCCTGTGCCTGCCAGCCAGCGCCGACCAGCGCCTGTTCTACCAACCCCTCAACCGCGACGCCAATGTCACCCCCGCCCAGTGGCAGCAACTGTGGCACGCCACCGTGGCCCAGGGCGGCAAGACCCTGATCGTGCAGTGGAGCGCCTATGGCGACAGCGATTTCGGCGGTGCCCGGGGCTGGCTGGCCGACAGCCTGCGCAGCGCGCGAGCCCAGGGCCTGCAACTGGTGCTGGGGCTGTACATGGACCCGGCCTACTACCAGCGCATCGACGAGCTGGACGGTGAAGGCCTGAACAGTTACTGGAAGGCGCAGCTGGGGCGCTCGCTCAGCCAGTACCAGCAACTGCGCCAGGCGTGGCAGTTGCCGGTGGACGGCTGGTACCTGCCCATGGAGCTGGACGACCATCATTTTCGCGAGGCCGAGCGCCGGGATGCCCTCTACAAACAGTTGCAGGCCTTCAACCGGCAGTTGGACAAGCCTTTGCATATCAGCGCTTTCAGCGCTGGCAAACTCTCACCGCGGGTCAATGCCGCATGGCTGGATCAACTGGCCGGGTTGGGCTTGACTGTGTGGTGGCAGGATGGCGCCGGGACCGGGCGCTTGCCCGCGTTGGTGCGCCAGGGCTACGAGCAGGCCTTGCCGTGCGGGGTAGGCGTGGTGCGCGAGGCGTTCCGCCAGGTGAGCGCGCCAGGCCAGGCGTTTCGGGCTGAGCCTGCCCAGCCGAAGCTGGGCGCCGGGTGCCATGCCGAGGCGGTGTTCGACCTGCGTTACCGGCCATGGGCCCGGGGTGTTCTGCCCACCAATTGAGTCTCCAGGACCGGCCTCTTCGCGGGCAAGCCCGCTCCCACAGGTTCCTATCCCTGTGGGAGCGGGCGTGCCCGCGAAAGGGCCGGGCCAGGCATAGCAGTACTCACAGGAGCCCGAATGTTCAAGACCATCGAAGCCCACGTTCGCAAACAGGTCGCCCCAGCCGCCCTGCGCGCCGAATTCCGCCAGCACGAATTCGAGGCCATGCGCCCATTCTGCCTGTTGGTATTCTGCGTCAGCATCCTGATCTGGCTGGTCTTCGACCTGATCGTCAGCTTCCTCGGCGGCCAGGGTTTCACCTGGCTGTCCTATCTGTTCATCACCCTGCTCGGCGCCCTCACCGTGGTACTGCGGTTCGCCCGTCGCAGCCATCATTTCGATGTGCTCAACCTGCTGTTCATCGCCTCCATCACCCTGGGCATGCGCCTGGTGATCGAAGGCATACCGGTGGCCCTGCGCCCGGTGTGGCTGGTGCTCGGGGTCTCCACCGTGCTGTATGCCGTGTCGGTGCTACCGGTGCGGCGCTGGTCGTTCTTCTGCGCCATGGCCATCACCTGGGTGGTGCTCAACCCGTTCTACCACACCCGTATCGGGCCGGACGAACTCGAAGGCGCCATGCTGATCAGCTACGCGGTGTTCCTCAGCGGCCTGGTCATCTACAGCTACCTGCAGATGCGCAAGGCCAAGCTGCACAACTTCTACCTGTCCAAGGTGCTGCTGGACCAGGCCTATGTCGATGCCCTGACCGAAATCCCCAACCGCCGTTCGTTCATGGCCCAGGCCGACCGCCAGCTGCGCCTGGCCACGGCCGAGCAGTACCTGGCGATGATCGACATCGACAACTTCAAACGGGTGAATGACCGTTTCGGCCATGACGTGGGCGATGAAGTGCTCAAGCGCGTGGCCCTGCATATCAAGGCGAGCATGGCCGGTTACGAGTTTGCCCGATTGGGCGGCGAGGAATTCGCGATCTTTTTCCAGGGGCTGGATCAGCAAGGCGCCGAGCAACGGGTGGCGGCGCTGTGCCAACGGGTGCGCGAAGACGTTGGCGAGCACCCGGTGACTGTCAGCATCGGCCTGGCCCGGGTGGACCAGGGCGACAGCCTGACCACGGCGCTGGTGCGCGCCGACCAGGCGCTGTACGAGGCCAAGCACAGTGGCAAGGACCGGTTTGTGCTGTGGTCTGCCCGGCTGGCAGAAAGTGATTAGCAGGCCCGGCCTCTTCGCGGGCTCGCCCGCTCCCACAGGGACCGCACCGGCTTCGAACCCTGTGAATGCCCTGTGGGAGCGGGCAAGCCCGCGAAAGGGCCGGTACAGGCAGCCCTTCACCCGGCAGGCAAGCGAATCCGGAACTGCGCGCCACCCAACGCCGACTGCGCCACGGTCAAGGTGCCACCTTGCCCCTCGATCGCCCGCCGGCTGATCGCCAACCCCAGGCCAAACCCGCCGGTATTGCGGTCACGGCTACGGTCCAGGCGGTAGAACGGCTGGAAAATCCGCTCGCGCTCCTCCACCGGAATACCAATCCCGTCATCCTCCACCGTCACCAGGCAGGCGCCATCGTCTTCCAGGCGCAAGCGCAGCAACAGGCTCTCGTCGCAGTAACGCATGGCGTTGCGCACCAGGTTCTGCACCGCCCGTGCCGTCAGCCGTGGGTCCAGCACAAAACGCGGCAGATCCCCCTCGGCCCGCACCTCCCACAGGATACCCCGGCCATCGAGCTCCTCGGCAAAGCCGCCGAGCACGCTGTCGACCAGCTCCAGCAACGACACCTCGACCCGCTCGCGGGCCTGGTCGGCGTTGTACAGCCGGCTGTAGGACAACAGCTCCAGCACCAGCTCATCCAGCTCACGCACATGCCCCACCAGCTCCAGCAGGCGCTTGCGGCTGGCCGGCGGCACTTCGTCGAACAGCAGCACCAGGCCGAAATCCAGCCGGGTCAGCGGCGTGCGCAACTCGTGCGACACCGCATTGAGCAGCTCGCGCTGCTGGTTGACGTGGCGCTCCAGGTCACTGGCCATGGTGTCGAACACCCCGGCCAGCTCACCGATGTTGGAGTGCGGCGAGATGTGCGTACGCTCGGCCATCTGCCCCTGGCCCAGGCGCCGGGCGGTTTCCTTGAGGCGCTCCAGGTCGCGCCAGTGCGGCCATACCCACAGCAGCAGGCAACCGAGCATGGCTGCACCGATCAGTACGGTCACGCCCCACGACAGCACGTTGATATCCAGCGGGTCTGGCGGTGAGTGCAGGCGCACCAGCCATTCCTTGTCCAGCGGCGCCAGCACCGTCTCGTAGTAGCCCCATTCGGCGATGCGCACGGCGTACAGGCCGTGCTCCAGGCGCGCCTGCTCGTCCTCGCTCAGGTCAGCCTGGTCCATGCGCAGCAGCTGCAGTTCCAACGGCGCGAAATCACTGGCCAGCTCTTGCTCCACCGCCGGCCACTGCTCGCGCGGGGCCTGGCGGAACTGGCGCACGATCAGCGACTGCACGCCCTTGGCCTGGTCCAGGTTGTAGGCCATGAAGCGGTCCTGGAACAGGCCGACGATGGTGTCGGGGATGAACAACAGCGCACCGGCATAGGCAACGATGATCACCAGGTACAGCCGCACCAGAATCTTCAGCATGGGCGGTCAGCACTCCCACTCGACACGGCTGAACAGGTAGCCCTTGCCCCACACGGTCTTGATCTTGCGCGCTTCGCCGGCGTTGTCGTCGAACTTGCGCCGCAGCTTGGAGATGGCCACATCCACCGAGCGGTCGGTGCCGTTGAACTCGATACCCCGCAGTTGCTGCAGGATGCGGTCGCGGTTCAGCACTTCGCCGGCATTGCGCGCCAGTACCACCAGCAGGTTGTACTCGCCACTGGACAGCTCCACCTCTTCGCCGCGCCAGCTCACGGTGCGCTCGGCCAGGTCGATGCGCAGGCCACCGATCAGGATCAGGTCGTTGTCCAGGCGCGGCTCGTTGACGCTGCTGCGGCGCAGCAAAGTGCGCACGCGGGCCAGCAGCACTCGCGGCTCGCAGGGTTTGGTCACGTAGTCGTCGGCGCCCATTTCCAGGCCCAGGACCTGGTCGTGGCTGTCGTCGCGGGCGGTCAGCATCAGGATCGGCAGGCCCTGCGACTCCTGGCGCAGCAGGCGGCACAGCTGCAGGCCATCGATGCCCGGCAGCATCAGGTCGAGGATGACCAGGTCGGGCTTTTGCCGGCGGTACTCGTCCAGCACATGATCGCCGCGGGCGATCACCTGGACATGGAAGTCGTTGCGTTGCAGGTAGCTGGCGATCAGCTCGGACAGGGCGCTGTCGTCTTCGACCAGGAAAATATTCGGCATAGGCGCTTGGGAATCTGGCTTGGGGTAAGACCTCACCGGCCTCTTCGCGGGCTTGCCCGCTCCCACAGGGACCCAACAGCACTTGAAAGCTGTGCAGTCCCTGTGGGAGCGGGCAAGCCCGCGAAGAGGCCGACACAGGAATACTCAGGATATAGAACACTACAGGCAGACAGGATTGTTCTTCACACTTTTTCACACTCGTCCTACAGGTATTAACAGCCACCCAAGGAACGCCTGCCGTAGCATACCGGTGGTCATCATCGGAAGATCCGTATGTCTACTACCCTCCCCCCACGCTTGCGCCCGTTGGCGCTTCTGGCGTTCCTGAGCCTGTCCCTGGCCGGCTGCGACGACAGCGCCGAACAGGAAGAACAGGCCCCCACCCCGCAAGTGCGGGTGGAAACCCTGCAACTGCAGCCACTGGCCATCAGCAGTGAGCTCAGCGGCCGTATCCTCGCACCGCGCACCGCAGAAGTGCGTGCGCGCGTCGCGGGCGTGGTGCTCAAGCGGGTTTATCGCGAAGGCAGCGACGTCAAGCAGGGCGATGTGCTGTTCCTGATCGACCCGGCACCGTTCAAGGCCGACCACGACAGCGCCCGCGCCACCCTGGCCAAGGCCGAGGCCACCCTGTACCAGGCGCGCCTGCAGGAGCAGCGCTACCGCGAGCTGGTCGACGACAAGGCGGTCAGCCGCCAGGAATACGACAACGCCAAGGCCAGCTACCTGCAGGCCGATGCCGCAGTGGCCGAGGCCAGGGCCGCCCTGGAACGCGCCCGCCTCAACCTCGGCTACGCCACCGTGACCGCGCCGATTTCCGGCCGTATCGGCCGCGCCCAGGTCACCGAAGGTGCGCTGGTCGGGCAGAACGAGACCACGCCACTGGCGACCATCCAGCAGCTGGACCCGATCCACGCCGATGTCACCCAGTCGACCCGCGAGCTCAACGCCCTGCGCCGTGCCCTGCGTGCCGGCGAGCTGCAGCAGGTCGGTGACGGCCAGGCCCGGGCCACGCTGATCCAGGACGATGGCAGCACCTACCCGCTGCCGGGCAAACTGCTGTTCTCCGACATCAGCGTCGACCCCAGCACCAACCAGATCACCCTGCGCAGCGAGTTCCCCAACCCGGACCTCGACCTGCTGCCCGGCAGCTACGTGCGCGTGCGCCTGGAGCAGGCCGTGCAGCCCAAGGGCCTGAGCGTGCCGCAGCGCGCCATCCTGCGTGACAGCGCTGGCGTGCCCAAGGTGCTGGTGGTCGACCCGCAGGCCCGGGTCAGCGACCGCCAGGTAGTACTGGGCAGCGCCCAGGGCGACCGCTGGATCGTCAGCGAAGGCCTGGCCCCCGGCGAGCGGGTGGTGGTCGAGGGCCTGCAACACGTCAAGGCCGGTGACCAGGTGCAGGTCGACAACGCATCAGGGGCATCGCCCATCGCACAGCACACTGGCCAGTGAGGGCCTGATTCATGCCGCAATTCTTCATCGACCGCCCGGTATTCGCCTGGGTGGTCGCCCTGTTCATCCTGCTGGCCGGTGCCCTGGCCATCCCGCAGCTGCCGGTGGCCCAGTACCCCAACGTGGCCCCGCCGCAGGTGGAAATCTACGCCGTGTACCCGGGCGCCTCGGCGGCGACCATGGACGAGAGCGTGGTCAGCCTGATCGAGCAGGAGCTCAATGGCGCCGACAACCTGCTGTACTTCGAGTCGCAGAGCAGCCTGGGCAGCGCCACCATCACCGCCACCTTCGCCCCGGGCACCAACCCGGACCTGGCCCAGGTCGACGTGCAGAACCGCCTGAAGGTGGTCGAGTCGCGCCTGCCGCGCCCGGTAACCCAGCAAGGCCTGCAGGTGGAAAAGGTCTCCACCGGCTTCCTGCTGCTGGCCACCCTCACCTCCGAAGACGGCAAGCTCGACGAAACCGCTCTGTCGGATATCCTCGCGCGCAACGTGATGGACGAGATCCGTCGCCTGAAGGGCGTCGGCAAGGCCCAGCTGTATGGTTCGGAACGTGCCATGCGCATCTGGATCGACCCGCGCAAGCTGATCGGCTTCAACCTCACGCCCAACGACGTGGCCGAGGCCATTTCCGCGCAGAACGCCCAGGTGGCCCCCGGCAGCATTGGTGACCTGCCCACCCGTGGCACCCAGGAAATCACCGCCAACGTGGTGGTCAAGGGCCAGCTGAGCACCCCGGAGGAGTTCGCCGGGATTGTCCTGCGTGCCAACCCGGACGGTTCCACGGTGACCATCGGCGATGTCGCCCGGGTCGAGATCGGTGCCCAGGAATACCAGTACGGCACGCGCCTGAACGGCAAGCCGGCCACCGCCTTCAGCGTGCAGCTGTCGCCGGGCGCCAACGCCATGGAAACCGCCACCCTGGTGCGGGCGAAGATGCAGGACCTGGCGCGCTACTTCCCCGAAGGCGTCAAGTACGACATCCCCTACGACACCTCGCCATTCGTCAAGGTGTCGATCGAGCAGGTCATCAACACCCTGTTCGAGGCCATGCTGCTGGTGTTCGCGGTGATGTTCCTGTTCCTGCAAAACCTGCGCTACACCCTGATCCCGACCCTGGTGGTGCCGGTGGCCCTGATGGGCACCTTCGCCGTGATGCTGGCCATGGGCTTCTCGGTCAATGTGCTGACCCTGTTCGGCATGGTGCTGGCCATCGGCATCCTGGTCGACGATGCCATCGTGGTGGTGGAGAACGTCGAGCGGATCATGGCCGAGGAAGGCCTGCCGCCCAAGGAAGCTACGCGCAAGGCCATGGGCCAGATCAGCGGTGCGATCGTCGGCATTACCCTGGTGCTGGTGGCGGTGTTCCTGCCCATGGCCTTCATGCAAGGCTCGGTGGGGGTGATCTACCAGCAGTTCTCGCTGTCGATGGCAGTGTCGATCCTGTTCTCGGCGTTCCTGGCCCTCAGCCTGACCCCGGCGCTGTGTGCCACCCTGCTCAAGCCGGTGGCCAAGGGCGAGCACCACGAACGCAAGGGCTTCTTCGGCTGGTTCAACCGCCGCTTCGAGGGCATGAGCAACGGCTACCAGCGCTGGGTGATGCAGGCGCTCAAGCGCAGCGGCCGCTACCTGCTGGTATACGCGCTGCTGCTGGCGGTGCTGGGCTATGGCTTCAGCCAGCTGCCCACGGCGTTCCTGCCCACCGAAGACCAGGGCTACACCATCACCGATATCCAGCTGCCGCCTGGCGCCAGCCGCATGCGCACCGAACAGGTGGCGGCACAGATCGAGGCGCACAACGCCGAAGAGCCCGGCGTGGGTAACACCACCTTGATCCTGGGTTTCAGCTTCTCGGGCAGCGGGCAGAACGCGGCACTGGCCTTCACCACGCTCAAGGACTGGTCCGAACGCGGCGCCGACGACAGCGCCCAGTCGATTGCCGACCGCGCGACCATGGCCTTCACCCAGCTCAAGGACGCCGTGGCCTACGCCGTGCTGCCGCCGCCGATCGACGGCCTTGGCGAGTCGACCGGCTTCGAGTTCCGCCTGCAGGACCGCGGCGGCATGGGCCACGCCGAGCTGATGGCCGCCCGCGACGAGCTGCTGGCCAATGCCGGCAAGAGCAAGGTGCTGACCAACGTGCGCGAAGCCTCGCTGGCGGAAAGCCCGCAGGTACAACTGGAAATCGACCGCCGCCAGGCCAACGCCCTGGGCGTATCGTTTGCCGATATCGGCTCGGTGCTGGACGTGGCCGTGGGTTCCAGCTACGTCAACGACTTCCCCAACCAGGGCCGCATGCAGCGGGTGGTGGTGCAGGCCGAAGGCGACCAGCGCAGCCAGGTCGAAGACCTGCTGAAGATCCACGTGCGCAACGACAGCGGCAAGATGGTGCCACTGGGTGCCTTCGTCCAGGCCAGGTGGGTCAGCGGCCCGGTGCAGCTGACCCGCTACAACGGCTACCCGGCGGTGTCGATTTCCGGCGAACCGGCGGCCGGCTACAGTTCGGGCGAAGCCATGGCAGAGATCGAGCGCCTGGTCGCCCAGCTGCCGGCCGGCGCCGGCCTGGAATGGACGGGCCTGTCGCTGCAGGAGCGGCTGTCCGGCAGCCAGGCACCGATGCTGATGGCGCTGTCGTTGCTGGTGGTGTTCCTGTGCCTGGCTGCGCTGTACGAAAGCTGGTCGATCCCCACCGCAGTACTGCTGGTAGTACCGCTGGGCGTGCTCGGTGCGGTGCTGGCGGTGACCCTGCGCGGCATGCCCAACGACGTGTTCTTCAAGGTCGGCCTGATCACCCTGATCGGCCTGTCGGCGAAGAACGCCATCCTGATCATCGAGTTCGCCAAGAGCCTGGTCGACCAGGGCGTCGATGCCGCCGACGCCGCCGTGCAGGCCGCGCGCCTGCGCCTGCGGCCGATCGTGATGACCTCGCTGGCGTTCATCCTGGGCGTGGTGCCACTGGCCATTGCCAGCGGCGCCAGTTCGGCCAGCCAGCAGGCGATCGGCACCGGGGTGATCGGCGGCATGCTCAGCGCCACCTTGGCAGTGGTGTTCGTGCCGGTGTTCTTCGTGGTGGTGATGCGCCTTGCCGGGCGACGCCAGGCGGGTAATGCCGACACGCAGGCCGTGACCAGCGAAAGCTGACTGGACAAGCCCCGCGTGAAATGGGAGGGTTCCCGGCAATGACTGCCCGGAACCCTTTTTCATGCCTGATGCCCTGCCCCCCTGCTCCATCCTCATTCTCGCCGGTGGCCGCGGCCAGCGCATGGGCGGCCGCGACAAGGGCCTGGTCGACTGGCAGGGCGAACCGCTGGTGGCGCATGTGCAGCGCGTGGTACGGCCGCTCAGCGATGACTTGGTGATTTCCTGCAACCGTAACCAGCAGGCCTACCGGGCGTATGCCGACCAGTTGGTGGGCGATGCCGAGGCGGACTACCCCGGGCCGTTGGCGGGGGTGATTGCCGGGCTCAAGGTGGCGCGGCATGAATGGGTGGTGCTGCTGGCCTGTGATGCACCGCTGGTTGACCGAGGGTTGATCGAGGACCTGCTGCGGCTGGCAGTGACCAGTGACAGTGCGGCCATGGTGCGCCAGGGTGGGTACTGGCAGCCGATGTTCAGCGTGCTGCCACGCCGGGTGTTGCCGGTGCTGGAGCAGGCCTGGGCGGCGGGCGAGCGGAGTTTGCAGAAGGCCTTGCTGCGTGAAGCGGTGCAAGGGCTGGAATGTGCCGACGATGATCGCAGGTTGAGCAACTTCAACAGCCCGGAGCTGTTGCAAGGCTGAGGTCATCTGCTGCCTGTACTGGCCTCTTCGCGGGCACGCCCGCTCCCACAGGTTCTCCACTGCCCTTGAGGCCTGCGCGGTCCTTGTAGGAGCGGCCTTGTGTCGCGAAAGGGCCGCAAAGCGGCCCCGGGATTTCAGCAGCGATGCATGAATTGCCGGGGCTGCTGTGCAGCCCTTTCGCGACACAAGGCCGCTCCTACAGAGGCCCCATTTCCCTTCAGCTGGTGATTTACCCGGCAGACAATTCCTCGACACTGATCTCGCGCATGCGGAACTTCTGCACCTTGCCGGTCACCGTCATCGGGAACTCATCGACAAAGCGGAAGTACCGCGGCACCTTGAAGTGCGCGATCCGCGCCTTCGCCCAATCGCGCAGTTCCTCCGCACTGGCCGTATGCCCCGGGTGCAGCCGCACCCAGGCCACGATCTCTTCACCGTACTTGCTGCACGGCACGCCAATCACCTGCACATCGGCCACCGCCGGGTGGGTGAAGAAGAACTCCTCCAGCTCGCGCGGGTAGATGTTCTCGCCGCCGCGAATGATCATGTCCTTGCTGCGCCCGACAATACGCACATACCCCTGCTCGTCCATCACCGCCAGGTCGCCGGTGTGCATCCAGCCGTCCTCATCGATGCTTTCGGCCGTGGCCTTGGGGTTGTTCCAGTAGCCCAGCATCACGCTGTAACCCCGCGTGCACAGCTCGCCAATCTCGCCACGCGGCACGCTGTTGCCATCGGCATCGATCACCTTGTTCTCCAGCCGCGGCTGGGTGCGCCCGACGCTGGTCACGCGGCGCTCGAGGTCGTCGCTGGCGCCGGTCTGCAGCGACACCGGGCTGGTTTCGGTCATGCCGTAGGCAATCTGCACCTCGGCCATGTGCATCTCGCCGATAACCCGGCGCATCACTTCGATCGGGCAGGTGGCACCGGCCATGATCCCGGTGCGCAGGCCCGACAGGTCGAACTCGCCGCGCTGGGGGTGGTCCAGTTCGGCGATGAACATGGTCGGCACACCATACAACGCCGTGGCCTTTTCTTCCGCCACCGCACGCAGGGTGGCCAGCGGGTCGAAGGCGTCGTTGGGGTAGATCAGGGTGCTGCCGTGGGTCATGCAACCGAGGTTGGCCATGACCATGCCAAAGCAGTGGTACAGCGGCACCGGCACCACCAGCCGGTCATGCTCGGTCAGGCCCAGGCTTTCACCGACCATGTAACCGTTGTTGAGGATGTTGCTGTGGCTGAGGGTGGCGCCTTTCGGGAAACCGGTGGTGCCCGAGGTGTACTGGATATTGATCGGGTCGTCGCAGCGCAGCTGTGCCTGGCGCTCGGCCAGGGCTTCGCGGCTTACGGCCGCGGCACGGGCCTGCAGGTCGTGCCAGGCCAGGAAGCCCGGCGGTGGCGCGACGGCCAGGCTGACCACACCGCGCAGCTCGGGGAAGCGTTCGCAGATCAGGGCGCCCGGCTGGCCGCCGGCCAGGCCCGGGACCAGCCCCAGCAGCATGGCGTGGTAGTCGGAGGTCTTGAACGCGTCGGCGCAGATCACCCAGCGGCAGCCGGACTGGCCGAGGGCGTAGTCCAGTTCGCTGGAGCGGTAGGCCGGGTTGATGTTGACCAGGATCGCGCCCACCTTGGCGCTGGCGAACTGGGTGATGCACCACTCTGCGCAGTTGGGTGCCCAGATACCGAGGCGGTCACCGGGCTGCACGCCCAGGGCCATCAGCGCACGGGCATGCTGGTCGACGGCTTCGGCCAGTTGCTGCCAGGTGTAGCGCAGGGCCTGGTGGCAAACGACCAAAGCGTCACGTTCGGGGAAGCGGGCGACGGTGGTGTCGAAGGCGTCGCCGATGCACTGGGTAAGCAGGGGTTTGTCCTGGTTGCCCTGGGAGTAGCTTGGCTGGGGCATGGGCGGTCTCTTGTTGTTCTTGTGTTGATTGAGCGGGCCTCTTCGCAGCACAAGGCTGCTCCTACATTGGAGCGCAGTAGCCTGTAGGAGCAGCCTTGTGCTGCGAAAAGGCCAGTGAAGCCACCCTGGAGCTAACGGATGAACACCTGCGGCGTAGTGGTGGACATGTCCCCACCCGGCAACTTGATGTTCTTCACTTTCTCCAGCGTATCCGGGTTGAACACCGCCAGGTCATTGAAGGTGCCGCCCAGGTACAACTTGTCGCCCTTCGTGTCGAAGGCCACGCAGTAGTAAGTGTGGTCCAGATTCGCCGCCTTGATCAGCTTGCGCTGTTCGAGGTCGTACTTGGCCAGGCGGTTGAGCACGCCGTAGATCTGGTTCGGGTCTTTCGGCGAACGCAGCCCGGTGAAGTACAGCTCGGTCAGGTCGGCAAATTCCTGGGTGTGGGTCTTGCCGGTCTTCAGGTCGACGCTCAGGTAGCCATACAGCAGATCGGCGGTGGCCGGGTCCTGCTTGTCATCCTTGAACCTGGCAATGGTGTACAGCATCGAGAACTCGTGGCGCGGGCTCTGGTGCGGCCAGAAGTACAGCACGTCCGGGGCGCTGTAGCCTTTGCGGTTCCAGTTGCGCAGCGGCAAGGCCACCGTGTACTTGCCGGTCTTCACGTCCATCTTGTAGATGTCCGGCCCGGCGACGTACAGGCTGCCATCGTCCGCCGCACGCATCAGGTACACCTGGCGCGGCATCGGGAAGGTGCGCACCGGCTTGGCCTCCAGGCCATCGGCGGTGCTGAACACTTCCAGCCGCGGTGGCTTGACCACGTAGTGGTCGTTCAGGCGCTGGGTCGGGTTGACCGTGGCGTACACTTCCTTGCCGTCCGGGCTGATGGCGAACGAGTACATCGACCTGCCCACCTCACCCGGCACACTGGACAGGTTGGCGTGGAAGGTGTTCTTGCAGGTGTCCAGGTCGATGCCGTAGATGTCGCCGTAGTGGTTGTTGAGCACGTAGGCGGTGCGGTTGTCCGGCGCCATCATCGCGGTGCCGGGGCCGAACTTGTCGGGCATCACGCAGCTCTTGTATACCGTGTCATTGGCCACATCGACCACGTGCAGGTTGTTCGGGTAGTTGGTCACGATCATGTATTCGTGACCAGCCTTCAGCGCCGGCCCGGTGTCGGCGGCCTGTACCAGCCCGGCACAGGCCGTGGCGGCGATGGTGAGCGCGAGTGACGCGCAGCGTCCAGCTTTCATGCGGTTTCCCCTTGTCATTCTTGTTGGGCCGGTCACTTGTCTTTCGGGAACACGGTGCCGAGGTTGCGCCAGTCTTCCGCCGAGTTGCTCGCCTGGGCGTTCCAGTCCTGGTAGGTGCTCATCATGTCCGGCACCTGGGCCGGCCACCAGCAAGGGTCGGAGCAGCCATACAGGTCGGCCTCCATCGGCTGGCACAGCGAGCTCACGCCACCAAAGGCGTCCACTTCCCAGCCCGGGTCGGTGGTGGCGGTGCAGCCCGCCACCGCGCTCATGGCCATGACTTCTTCGACGCGGTCTTCGGCGGCGGCCTGCTCGAGGATGCGCGCCTTGTTGTTCAGGGGCTTCAAGTGCTTCATGTCAGTGCGCCTTCCGCGGGGTGATGTAGCGATCGATGAAGGCCGGGTTGGCGGCCATGATGCGGCTGTAGACTTCGATGCCGAAGTCGACCCAGTCGCGCATCAGTTCGCAATAGTGGTAGGTCGGGTGCTGCGGGTCGCCATAGCGGGCATAGCTTTCGTGGTAGCAGCCGCCGGAGCACAGGTTGCGGATGCGGCAGCTGTCGCAGCCGGTATTGCTGCGGTCCAGGCGCTGCGACAGGAAGTCGTTGAGCTGCGCCTGCTTCACGCCCTGGTGCACATTGCCGAAGGTCGGCAGGCTGGAGCCGGTGAAGCGGTGGCACAGGTTCAGCTCGCCCTCATGGTCCACGGCCAGCATCTTCAGCCCGGCGCCGCATGGCAGGGCCTTCTTGTGGCCTTCGTGGATGTCGGTGATCAGCTGGTGCAGGTTGGAAAAGCCGATGTTGCGGTGCTCCAGCGCAGCCTCCAGGTAACGCCGGCCCAGCGCCTTCATGTTGGCGAACACCTGCACCAGTTCTTCGCCGGTGAGGTTGAAGTTGGCCATGTCGCCGGAGGTGACCGGGGCAAAGCCGACTTCAGCGAAGCCCAGTTCGTTGAACAGGTGGTTCCAGATGGTCTCGACGTCGGTGATGCCACGGGTCAGCGTGACCCGCGCGCCCACCGGGCGGCTGTGGTAGCGCGACAGCAGCATGTCGACCTTGCGCCGCACCACGTCATAGGTGCCCTGCCCGCCCACGGTGATGCGGTTTCGGTCGTGCACGGTCTTGGGGCCGTCGATGCTGATCGACAGGCCGAAGCGGTGGGCATTGAGCCAGTCGATGATCTCTTCGGTGAGCAAGGTGGCATTGGTGGTCATGATGAACTCCACCTGCTTGCCGGCCTCGGCGAAGCGCCGCTCGCAGTAGGCGACCATGTGCTCGATCAGTGGCCGGTTGGACAGCGGCTCGCCACCGAAGAACACCACGCTGTAGCGCTGCTCGTCGGGCGACTCCTTGAGCAGCATCTCCACCGAAGCCTCGGCGGTGGCGGTACTCATCTTCTTGCCCGCGGACGGTTTGTCCAGGTCTTCCTTGTAGCAGTAGGTGCAGCTGAGGTTGCAGCCGGTGTTGACGTTGAGCACCACGGTGTTCAGCGCCGTGCGCTCGACCTGCTTGAGGGCGATTTCCGGGGTCAGCGGCGAGCCGTCGCTGACCAGTTCCAGCGCGATCAGCTCGCGCAGGGTGTCCTGGATATCGCTGCCGGCAAACTGCTGGCCAAGGCGCTGCATCAGCTCCTCGGCCGAGCAGCCTTGCTGGCGCAGGGTGTCGATGATGCCGCCGGTCACCGCGTCGGCGGTAAACAGCGAACTGCTGGGGATATGGAACAGCATGCGGTCGGCGTCGACCTGCACTTCATGCAGGTTGCGTTCGACCAGGTTCAGTAGCGCGCCCATGGCGACCTCCCGATAAACGATCCGTTGGAAAACCGTAAGCCCCCTGCCGTTACGGCAGCGGCGGGTTGTTCCAGCGCTGTACGGTGACGATCATGTGCCCTTCGCCAGTCTGGCCACCGTCGGCCAGGGTGGCGATGACCTTCAGGTTGCCGGCGTTGTTGGTCATCATCTTGCGCTCCGGGTTGGGGCCGGCACCGCCTGGCACGAACACGCCATCGGCCTGCATCTTCCCGGCGAACTTGACGTCTTCGTCCTCGACCGCACGCTCGTTGAACGGCTCGACCTTCCAGCTGGCCGGCAGGTAGCCGATGCGCAGCGGCTGGCCATTGGCGTCCTTGCCCCAGGCTTCGGCCTCGAAGCGGCCCTGCACCTTGGGCACCGACGCGCCGTTCTCGCCGATGCGGGCGATGGAGAACGCCGGCACCACTTTCACTTCCTCGACCTTGTCGTACACCGCCAGGTTGACGCCCTTGAGCGCCCCTACGGCGACTTCGCGCTGGCCAGGTTTGGCATCGGCCGCGGCGCGGGCCTTCACCCGTACCAGGGTTGGGGTCTGCTCCAACACCTCGGTCACTTCCACGCCAGCGCCCAGGTCCGGTTTGCCGGCCAGGCCGCTGCCGACCAAGGTGATCTCGCTTTCGCCACCGGCCTTGATGAATGCCGGTTGTACCGCCAGCAGGCGCGCCTTGCCCTCCTTCACCGCAGTGAAGTCCAGGCCACGCTCATCGTGCTCGGCCTCGAACATGCGGCCCTTCATTTCGCCATCCAGCGCGGCGAACACCTGACGCAGGTTGGCGTCGCCGACCTTGACGTTGCCACGCCATTCATAGCCGTTGTAGAGGATCGCCGAACCGCTGCCATTGAACGGCGTGCCGTCGGCATAAGCGCCCTTGACCTCGACCTTGAAGGTGTCGCCCTGGTCAGGCGTGACACTCATCACCCCGCGTACATCGCCCTTGGCCAGCATGTGGCCGCTGAATGCCCACTGGCCCGGCAGCGCATCGGCCTTGGGCCTGGCTTTCTGCCATTCGGCCCACGCCGCGCTTTCCAGCGGGTAGCGCTTGGCCAGGTCCGGCACCACTTGTTGCAGGGCGATCGGCAGCCAGTCGCGGTCACGCGCCTGGGCCTGGTATTCGAGGGACGGCCACTGGCCGAGATGGAAGTTGACCAGGTGCTCCCACTCCTTGGCCGGGCGCCGCTGCAAGGCGACACGGGCACCGGAGTGGCAACGGCCACAGGTTTCGCTGAGCTGGGTGTCGAACTGCTCGACGGTATTCAGTCGGCGCTCCATGGCATAACGCACGCCATCGGTTTCGCTGGGCGCCAGGCCCTGCTTGTCGGCCAGGTACTTGACCAGGGTGCGGCGGTCGTCGTCGCTGATCTGCAGGCCGTGCATCACCTGCATGCGGGCGATGCTCATCAGCCAGCCTTCCGGCGTCTTGCGCTGGTGGCTGATACGGCTGTAGGTGTCGTTGCCTTCGGGGATATGGCACCCCATGCACTTGTTCTGCAACAGGCTCGGGCCCTGCTCGGCCGCCATGGCCTGGGTGCTCAGCAGCGCGGCGGCGACCAGCGCCAGTTTGCCCGCATGCCGCCGGAGTCGAGTCGTCTTCAAGGTCAGACCTCCACGGTTGTTGTTCTTATCGTTTTCGCACGCTTTGGTACAGCAGGTGTGCATGTGACGGTTGTGATACAGGAACTGTGCCAGGTGCTGTAAAAGTGTTTTAAATCAAGCCATTGAGGTCAATTACCGGATAATGGCAATGCAAGGACAGCTTCTTTGAGCGTCCCATTCCGCGACTGAGTGTTTCACCTTGAGACACTGGGCCTGCTGCGCAGGCCTTTCGCGACACAAGGCCGCTCCTACAAGGGATCGCGTACGGCCTGTAGGAGCGGCCTTGTGTCGCGAAAGGGCCGCACAGCGGCCCCCGCTTTTACTGTTTCACCACCGTCTCACACCGTCTCAATGTGCAACAGCGCAACTCTGCAATCCCAACCTTGCACCAGGACAAAACCCAACCCGCTCAAGGGTTTGCAGCCATCTACCGACCTTGGCACGCCCATTGCGCCTATGCCTGTCACATCCAATGACAAGAGGCACCGTCCCATGCTTTCCGAACTGCCCATCCTGCCCGCCACCCGCGCCTTTCTCGAACGCAAGCTGAAGATGCGCATCGGCGCCGACTGGCAGGACGCCGCCAGCGGTCGCACCCTGTCGTTCCGCAACCCGGCCACTGGCGAGGTACTGGGTGAAGTGCCCGCCGCCGAGGCCGAAGATGTCGACCGCGCCGTGCGCGCCGCGCGCCAGGCCTTCGATGATTCGCCGTGGAGCCGCCTGCGCCCGCGCGAACGGCAGAACCTGCTGTGGCGCCTGGCCGACCTGATGGAGCGCGACGCCCGCCAGCTGGCCGAACTGGAATGCCTGAACAACGGCAAGAGCGCCGCCGTTGCCCAGGTGATGGACGTGCAACTGGCCATCGACTTCCTGCGCTACATGGCCGGCTGGGCCACCAAGATCGAGGGTAGCACCGTCGAAGCCTCGATGCCGTTGATGCCCAACGACCAGTTCCATGGTTTCGTGCGGCGCGAAGCAGTGGGCGTGGTCGGCGCCATCGTCGCCTGGAACTTCCCGCTGCTGCTGGCCTGCTGGAAGCTCGGCCCGGCCCTGGCTACCGGTTGCACCGTAGTGCTCAAGCCCGCCGACGAAACACCGCTGAGCGTGCTCAAGCTGGCTGAGCTGGTGGACGAAGCCGGCTACCCGGCTGGCGTGTTCAACGTGGTCACCGGCACCGGCCTGAACGCCGGCGCCGCACTCAGCCGCCACCCCGGCGTGGACAAGCTGACCTTCACCGGCTCCACCGAGGTCGGCAAGCTGATCGGCAAGGCGGCCATGGACAACATGACCCGCGTCACCCTGGAACTCGGCGGCAAGTCGCCGACCATCGTCATGCCCGACGCCAACCTGCAGGAAGCCGCGGCCGGCGCGGCCACGGCGATCTTCTTCAACCAGGGCCAGGTGTGCTGCGCCGGGTCCCGCCTGTACGTGCACCGCAAGCACTTCGACAACGTGGTGGCCGACATCGCCGGCATCGCCAACGGCATGAAGCTGGGCAGCGGCCTGGACCCGGCAGTGCAGATGGGCCCGCTGATCTCGGCCAAGCAGCAGGACCGCGTCACCGGCTACATCGAGCTTGGCCGCGAGCTGGGCGCGACCATCGCCTGCGGTGGCGAAGGCTTCGGGCCGGGCTATTTCGTCAAGCCGACAGTGATCGTCGATGTCGACCAGCGCCACCGCCTGGTGCAGGAAGAGATCTTCGGGCCGGTGCTGGTGGCGATGCCGTTCGACGATATCGACGAAGTGATCGGCATGGCCAACGACAACCCCTATGGCCTGGGTGCGAGCATCTGGTCCAACGACCTGGCCGCCGTGCACCGGATGATCCCACGCATCAAGTCGGGGTCGGTGTGGGTCAACTGCCACAGCGCCCTCGACCCTGCCTTGCCCTTTGGCGGCTACAAGATGTCCGGCGTCGGCCGTGAGATGGGGGCGGCTGCCATCGAGCACTACACCGAGCTGAAATCGGTGTTGATCAAGCTCTGATCATTTTCCTGTACCGGCCTCTTCGCGGGCTCGCCCGCTCCCACAGGTATTGCACTCCTTTCACGACCTGAGGAAATCCTGTGGGAGCGGGCAAGCCCGCGAAGAGGTCGGTACAGGCAACCCCAAAAACAACAAAAACATGGAGCACACCATGAGGCACAAACTCGCCTGCACATTGGCCCTGCTGTTCGCCGCCCCGGTCACCCAGGCCTACGAGCTGTACAACCACGACGGCACCACCCTCAACGCCGACCTCGAAGCCCTGTTCGGCGCCTTCCACAGCGACGAAAGTTTCAACCTGGCCGGCAACCGCAAGCCCGGCAGCACCGCCTGGCAGGAAGGCTACGTCAAATATGGCCTCAGCGGCAGCCAGGCCCTGGCCGACAGCGGCGCGCTCTACGGCGCCTTCAACCTGCTCAGCTCCGCCACCTGGGGCGACGGCGATGCCGCCGGCCTGACCGTGGGTGACGAGCGCCGCACCGCCATCGAAGACCTATACCTGGGCTGGCGCTCGGCCAACCTGTTCCCGGCCCTGGGCGAAGACGGCGTGGACATTTCCGGCGGCCGCCAGGTGGTGACCCTGGGCGACGGCTTCCTGATCCAGGGCGACCCGGTGAACCTGGGCAAGGTCGACCTGGGCGCCAACTTCGACCGCGGCGGCGCCTACTACCTGGCCGCACGCAAGGCCTTCGACCGCACCGCCGTGCTGCGCCTGGGCGGCAAGCAAGGCTGGCGCAGCGACCTGATGTGGCTGAAGTCCGACAACCACTACCAAGCCGACACCTCGCTGGCGGTGGCCAACCTGGAGCACGTCGCCGACGCCGGCACCGTGGGCCTGAGCTGGATCCGCGGCCTCGACGTGGACCAGCGCTACGCGCAGATCATGGGCCTGGAACACCGCGACGGCATGGACACCGCCAGCCTGCGCGGGCGTGGCAACCTGGGGGTGAAAGACCTGGAGCTGGCCGCCGAGTACGTGACCCAGGACAAAACCGGCGGGCGGGAGAACGCCTGGTACCTGGAAGGCAACTGGACCTTTTCCGAACTGCCCTGGTCCCCCACTGCCACCTACCGCTACAGCCGCTTTTCCGAAGACTTCGACCCGCTGTTCTATGGCCTGAGCCGTGGCTATGGCACCTGGTTCCAGGGTGAGGTGGCAGCCAACTATGCCGGGCCGTTCAACAGCAACAGCCAGGTGCACCACGTGGCGCTGAAGGGCAAACCACGGGACAACCTGACCGTCGGCGCGCTGTACTTCGACTTCGATACGCTCGACACCGACCAGGGCAACCTGGGCGGGCGGGAGCTGGACCTGTATGTGGAATGGATGGTCAACGACCACCTGCTGATCAGCCCGCTGGTAGGGTTCTACAAGCCGGAACGCAGCGCGGCCAATGGCGGAACGCAGCTGGGCGGGCGGGATACCGGGACCTACATGCAGTTGATCGTCGGGACTTTCTTCTGATTCGAGATCCCGGGGCTGCTGCGCAGCCCATCGCGACACAAGGCCGCTCCCACAGGTACAGCGCTGCCCTCAAGGTTTGTACCGGACCTGTAGGAGCGGCCTTGTGTCGCGAAAGGGCCGCAAAGCGGCCCCGGCAATCTCAAGCCAAACCTTGCTCCAACAACCACCGCCGCACCATCATCTGCTGCTCCCCCGCAGGAATACCGGGACTGATCGTCGGGACTTTCTTCTGATTCGAAATCCTGGGGCTGCTGCGCAGCCCATCGCGACACAAGGCCGCTCCTACAGGTACCGCGCTGCCCTCAAGGTCTGTGCCGGACCTGTAGGAGCGGCCTTGTGTCGCGAAAGGGCCGCAAAGCGGCCCCGGCAATCTCAAGCCAAGCCCTGCTCCAACAACCACCGCCGCACCATCCTCTGCTGCTCCCCTGGCAGGCCTGACAACACTGCCTCGAGAGGTCGGCCGCTACGCAGCCCCCGCACCACCGGCGCCAGCTCCACCCCCTGCAAATGCCACACCCCCAACGGCTGATCCGCCGTCACCACCACCTCGGCCTCATCCACCAGCCCGTCACGCAACACTGGCCGCCGCTCGACCCTCAGCGCGCTCCAGTCCGCCGCCACGTGCAATGCCTGCGTGTCCGGCCAATCCTGCCGCCGCGCCCAGAACGGCTGCCCCACCCGCCCCTGCTCTTGCCCATAGAAATCCCGCCCGATCCGGGCAAAACGCAAAAACAGCTGTTCGATCCGCTGCTGATGAAACTGCCGCGCCAACCCGGCCCGCTCGGGCCTGCGCAGCAAGGTATTGATCACCACCGGCGCCTGCAGCGCCGAAGACAGCGACTGGAAGATCCCGTTGCCCGACAGTGGGTCAACGGCCATCGCGGCATCGCCCACGCGTATCCAGTCCTGCCCGACGCACTCACCGGCCAGAATCGCGGTGCTGCTGCGCGCATGCACCTCTGCCGGCGCCAATGCCCTGGCATCGAACAGCTCGGCCACCAGCGCGCTGTCGGCTCGCCGCGCCGCGCAATAATCCGCCAACCCGGCCTTGCCCGGCAGCCCGGCGGCGTCCAGGGTGACTTGCCAGTAGCAGCGGCCGTCTTCCAGGCGCGCCATCCACGCCCAGCCATCCGCCAGGCTCTCCACCGCCGACGCGGGCGCCCCGGGGGCGGCCTGCCAGACATTCAGCAAGCTGACCGTCTCCGGCCCGCGCAAGCGGTCGGCAGCCAGCGGGGCCTGGCGGCCTCGGGCTTCGACCAGGAAATCGGCCTGCAGTACCTGCCCGTCGTCCAGGCGAATACCATGACCGACTTCGCGAACCACCTCACGCACCCGCCCCTCGACCACGCTCACACCCGCACGCTGAAGGTCGTCGCGCAGCGCCCGGTCAAACCTTTGCCGATCCAGCAGAAACTCCTGGTTCAGGTGCAGCTGCTGGCCGTTCCAGTGCACTTGCCGAGTCGCCGGCATCGCCGCCTGGCGCAACGCCCCGCCAAGGCCGGCGTGGCGCAGACCGTCCAGCACCCGCTGCGAAACCCCTTCGACCGCCGCGAACCGGCGCCACTCGGACACCACCGTCACCGCATAGCCCAGCCGCCGCAGGCCAATGGCCGTGGCCGCACCCGCAGGGCCTGCCCCCAGCACCACAATGCGCGGTTCAACCATGGCCGGCACCTCGTCGCTCGGGGCCGGTAAACGCCGCGTGGTGGCGCAACCAATCATGAACCTGCTGGTGGCCCATGCCCGGCTCATTACGCAGCAACGCAGCGATCCTGCCACTCAGGGCCGCACAGCCCAGGCTCGCGCCCGCCCTGCCGCCCGCGCCCACATAACCGCCAAAGTCCGCCTGCCGGGTACCCAGCCAGGACCACTCGCCCGGCGCACAGCGGGCATCGCCGGTAACCCGGATCACCCCGGGGTAGCTGGCCGGGTACACGGGCCCGCCCTGGGCCGGACTGGAGGCGCACAACAGCACACCCGCAGCCAAAGCCTCGGCGCAGGCCTGGTGCAGCACAGGCCGGTCCTGCTGCAGGCCAAGGCTGAGGTTGACCAGCGTAACCCCCGCCTCCACCAGCCACAGCAGCGCGGCCGCCACCTGCAAGGCACTGGTGCTGGCCTGGGCGCCGAAAACCTGCGCCAGCAGCACGGGCACCGGCCCGGCCTCCCGCTGCAAGCCGGCGAGCACCGCGCTACCGTGCCCAAGCTGGTCGGGCAGCATGTCACCTTCGCGCAACTGGCCGTCCTCCAGCCAGAAGCGGCGCGCGCCCAGCAAGGCGCTGGCCTGCTCCGGCGTGCAACCACTGTCGATCACGCCAACACGCACGTCAGTGCCCATGCTTGATCACCTCCTCGGGCAGCACCTGCAACTGGCCAGCGTGCAGCTGCAGATGCAGGTCGGCATCGGCCAGGGTCGAAGCACGGTGGCTGATCAGGATGCGCGTGCGGCCGGCGAACAGCTGGTCGATGGCCGCGATCACTTCGCGCTCGGTGGCTTCGTCCACCGCCGAGGTGGCCTCGTCCAGCACCAGGATCGCCGGCGCCTGCAGCACCGCGCGGGCAATGGCAATGCGTTGTTTCTGCCCGCCCGACAACTGCTGGCCACGCTCACCCAGCAGGCCGTCCAGGCCCAGCGGCAGGCTGTCGACCAGGCTGTCCAGCCGCGCCAGGCGCACCACCCGCTCCAGCTCCTCACGGCTGGCCTCGGGCACGCCGTAGGCCAGGTTCTGTGCCAGGGTGCCGCGGAACAGCACGAGATCCTGGCTGACCACCGCAATGCGCCGGCGCAGCGCAGCCAGGTCCAGTTCGCGCAGGTCGGTGCCGTCCAGCAGGATGCGCCCGGCGTCCGGGTCGTAGAAGCGCTGCAGCAGGTCGATCAGGGTCGACTTGCCCACCCCCGAGGCACCACTGATGGCTACCTTCAGGCCGCCCGGCACGCACACCTGCACGTTGTTCAGCACCGCGCCCTGGCGCCCTTCATGGGCAAAACTCACCCCCTCGAGGCGCAATTCGCCCGGGCCGTCGGGCACCGGCTGCGGGTTGGCTGCCGGGCGCACGGCCACGGCCTCCTGCTTCAGTTCCATCACCCGCCCCAGGCTCACCGCCATGCGCTGCACCGCCACGTACAGGCCCAGCAGGCTCTGCACCGGCCCTACCGCCATGCCCATGTAGGTGGAAAAGGCGATCAGCGCACCTAGTTGCCAAGTGCCCTGGATTACCCACCAACCGCCGACCAGGAACGCGCAGGCGCGGCACCAGGAGGTCAGCGTGCCAGGGATGGCCTGGGTGAAGAATTCGGTCACCTGCACCTTGAGCAGCTGGCGCATGTAGCCCTGGCCCAGCTGGTCCAGGCGCCCCGCCTCGCGGCCTTGTTGGCCGGCGGCCTGGATGAACTTCATTGCCGGCAGGGTTTCGACCAGGAACGACGACACATCTGCCGAGCGCTCACGCAGGTTGCGTACTTCGCGCTCCACCTTGCGCCGCATCCAGCGCAGCCACAGCACTTCGATCGGCACCAGCAGCGCCAGCAGCAGCGACAGTTGCCACGACAGCATCAGCATCAACACCACCGCGCCCACCAGGCCGATCACCGCCGACACCGCCGAAAACAGCGAATCCACGGCAAAGCGCTGGATTTCCGCCACATCGCCATCCAGCCGCGAAAGGATGTCGCCGATGCGCCGCCGCCCGTAGAACGTCGGTGACAGCTGCTGCAGGTGGCGGTAAAGGTCGTCACGCAGGGCAAACAGGATGCGCCCCGACAAGCGCGTGTGCAGGTAGCGGTTGACCCCGGCCAGCACGGTACCCAGCAGGCCCGCGCCGATCATGATCGCGGCCATGTGCCAGAGGGTCTGGTAATCCTTGGCCAGCAGCCCCTCGTCGATCAGCGTCTTGACCAGCCAGGGTTGCGCCAGCGCCAGCAACGAGGCGCCCAGCGACAAACCGAGCAACAGGCCGATGGCGCGTCGATGGGGGCGCACGAAACCATACAGCCAGGCCAACGCCTGGCGCATGAGCACAGGGTCGCTGGATTCCACCAGCCGGGCGAACAGGCCGCCCACGTCAGCCGCGCAACTGTTTGAGCTTGCGGTACAGCGTCGCCCGGCTGATACCCAGCGCCTCGGCCGCCGCGGACACGTTGCCCTGATGGCGCGCCAAGGCGCCACGGATCAGCTCCAGCTCGTTGTCCTTGAGGCTTCCGGAAGGCGCAGTGCCGCTGGCCAGTTCGTCCAGCAGGCAGTCGGTGAGGTGATCGAGGGTCAGCACCTGCTCGCCGTCCTCGCGCATGGCCAGCGCGGTGCGCACGACCATTTCCAGCTGGCGGATGTTGCCCGGCCAGTCGAAGCCTTCGAGCAACGCGGTCAGGGCCGGGTCCAAGGTCACGCCCCGGGCATCTGACTTGTCCAGCAGCCCCTGGATGATCGCCGCCAGGTCATCACGCTCGCGCAGTGCCGGCAGGCGCAGCGACACGCCGTTGACTCGATAGTAAAGGTCTTCGCGGAAGTGCTGCTCCTGCACCAGGCGCTTGAGGTCGCGGTGCGTGGCACAGATCAATGCCACGTCGATGTCCTGCTCGTCGCCCGCCCCCAGTGGTGCCACGCGCCGTTCCTGCAGTACCCGCAACAAGCGCGCCTGCAGCGCTAGCGGCATGTCGCCGATTTCGTCGAGGAACAGCGTGCCGCCATGGGCCTGCATCAGCCGGCCGACCATGCCGCCCCGGCGCGAACCGGTGAACGCGCCTTCACGGTAGCCGAACAGTTCGGACTCGATCAGCCCTTCGGGGATGGCCGCGCAGTTGACGGCCACGAACGGTTTGTCGGCGCGCGGGCTGGCCTGGTGCAGGGCCCGGGCGACAACCTCCTTGCCGGTACCGGTCTCGCCCAGCAGCAGCACCGGCAGGCCATTGCCCAGCCCCTGGCGGGCCATGCGCAGGTTGCGCGCCAGGCGCGGGTCGCCACCGGCCAGCGCGTCGAGCGCCGGCGACTGCTTGCCCGACGCCGGCTTGCTCACCGGCGTACTGCCGTTGACCCGGCCGTGGCGCGGCAACTGCAGGGCGCGGAAGTAGAACTCGCCCTTGGCCGTTTGCACACTGCTCACCCCGCCCTGCCACAGGCGGGCGATAAAGGCCGGTGACCGTTCACCCAGCAGGTCGCTGCTGCGCCGGCCCAACAGCTCGTGGCGCGGCACCTGCAGCAGCTGGCAGGCACTGTCGTTGGCAGCCAGCACTTCACCGTCCAGGCTCAGCGCCAGCAGGCCATGCCAGGCGCTGTTGAGGTATTGCGGGCGGCTGTGGAAGGCCAGCACCAATTGCTCCGGATGGCACAGGCCGAACATGCGGCTTTCGATGTTGCCGGCGGCCAGCATCAGCGTTGTCAGGCTGTCCTGCGGTTGCGCCATCACCCCTTCGCGGGTGATGTCGAGCACACCGATCACCTCGCCGCGCGGGTCGCGCAGGGGTACCGAGGTGCAGGAGAACGGGCTGAGGCGGTCGAGGTAATGTTCACCGCAGTTGATCAGCGTCGGCCGTCCTTCCACCACTGCCGTGCCGATGGCGTTGGTGCCACGCAATGACTCGCTCCAGCAACTGCCCGGGTGCAGGTCGCGCAGGCCCTCGCGTTGCAGCACGTGCTTCTGCCCTTCGATGGCCAGCACATTGGCCTGGGCGTCGCCGAGGATGACGATGCCGGCCTTGCCCTGGCGCGCGACCAGGTAGTCCAGTTCCGGGGTAACGGCGTCGACCAGCAGGCGGTTGCGCTCCAGCAGCATGCGCAGGTCGTGGCCATGCTCCAGGCCCAGGCCGACCTGCTCGCCCTGCAGGCAGTCCAGGCCATGGCCCAGGCTGCGGCGCCAGGAGGCATCGATCTCGTCGCGCAGCATACCCAGTGGCAGCTCGCCTTCGCTGGCCAGCCTGAGGCGGGCCTGGCGGGATTCGTGCAGCGGGTCGTGGGCGTTTGTTATTAGTTGTCGCGCCATTTTCTACTCCGGCTGTGCCCCGCTAGGTGGCGGGGAACGGGCTTGGGAATTTTCCGCAGTGTGCGGGAGAAATCCCTGGCCGTCATCAGGCTGAGGTAGAAGGTGGCATATGGTGACGTTTACGTAAAGGGACACGCAGGAGTGCCGCCTTGCTCAAGATCTGGAAGCTTGCACAAGCTTTGTGGGAGCGGGCATGCCCGCGAACACCGGCAAAGCCGGTGCCATCCACCGCGTCGCCTGCTTCGCGGGCGCGCCCGCTCCCACAGGTACTGCGCTGTCTTAGCCACCATAAAACGAAATAACTGGGCATAAGGCCGCTCCTGCAGAAACAGCGCACAACTTGTTCTCAACTACATGGCCAACCCAACAACCAAGAAAAAACACTAAATTACAAGTTTCAGAAAGTTCCTACTTATAACCAAAAACAACAACACCCTGTTTATTTAAATCCCGCCGCAGCCCGCCTACCCTGCAAGTCCGCCCTCGCCATCAACCTTACCCCAGGCCCAATCTGCACCAAGACTACGGCTGATACCGGAGCAATTCTTAACAAGGGAAAACACGCCATGTACCGACAATCTGATCTGCGCTTCAGCTTTCAACCCTTGGCTGGCGACATTCAATTCGAGGTGATTTCATTCGAACTCGACGAAGCCATCAGCGCACCATTCCAGTTGAAGCTGGAGCTGATCAGTCACGAAGATGAAGTCGACTTCGGTCAGTTGCTCGACAAGCCGGTACTGTTCACGATCTGGCAGCACGAACGCCCACTGCGCTACGTGCACGGCGTGACAAGCAGCTTCAGCCAAGGTGAAACGGGCTTTTATCGCACCCGTTACCATGCCTTGGTCGAGCCCCTCCTGGCCCGTGGCGGGTTGCGTTCGAACTGGCGAATCTTCCAGCAGAAAACCGTGCCGCAGATTCTCGAAATCATGCTCAAGCGCCAGTGCATCATTCATTTCGAGTTGCACACTTTTGGCGACCATCAGGCGCGCGAGTTCTGCGTACAGGCCGGTGAAACAGACCTCGACTTCATCGCCCGCCTGGCGGGTGAAGAGGGTTTCATCTATCGCTTCGAGCACACGCCAAAACAACACCTGCTGGTCATCACCGACCGACTGCTGGCGCTGGGGCAGATCAGCCGAGGCGCGATCAAGACCGAAGACGACGATGAAGGGCTTCCTGAAGAGGACGACGTCGGCCCCGACCAGGTGCTGTACCGCACCAACAGCGGTGGTGATCAGGCCAGGCCTTGCCTGCGCCGCCTGCGCTACAGCGAGCAGGTACGCACCGCACGACAGGTACAGCGGGACTACACCTTCACCAACCCGCAGTACCGGCAGGAACACCGCGCAGATGACAGTGGCATCGCCCATCAGTCCCAGGATTATGAGCGCTTCGACTACCCCGGCCGTTACAAGCGCGATGTGGTCGGCGTCCCCTTCACCGCCACGCGACTCACGGCCCTGCGCCATGACGCCCGTATTGCCGAGGTAAAGGGCGACGATGTGCGGCTGCAACCAGGCCTGAGCTTCACCCTCATCGAACACCCCCGCAAAGACCTCAACACACACTGGCGCGTGATGCGCGTGCATCACGAGGGGAGCCAATTCACCAGCCTGCAAGAAGAAGCTGCCGGAGCCGAACAGGGAACACGCTACTCGCAGGAAGCCGTGCTGGTGCCCGGCCGGATCGAATGGCGACCTGCGCCGCTGGGCAAACCGCGCATCGATGGCCCGCACATGGCCACCGTCGTCGGTCCACCCGGCGAGGAGATCTATTGTGACGAATGGGGACGGGTCAAGGTCAGCTTCCCCTGGGATCGCGAGAGCAGAAACAACGAGTTCAGCTCCTGCTGGGTGCGCGTATCACAAGGTTGGGCAGGCGGCAGCTGGGGCTCGATGGCTATCCCACGCATCGGCCAGGACGTGATCATCCAGTACGTCAACGCCGACCCCGACCAGCCAATGATCACCGGGCGCACCTACTGCGGGGATCAACTGCCGCCCTACGAGCTGCCGGAACACAAGACGCGCATGACCATCAAGAGTCAGACCCACAAGGGTAATGGCTTCAACGAACTGCGTTTCGAAGATGAACTGGGTCGGCAGGAAGTGTACGTGCATGCCGAAAGGAACATGAATATCAAGGTCAAACATGACCAGACCCTGAACGTCGGCAATGATCGCGCCACTGCGACAGGCCGGGACCAAAACACCAGCATTGCGCGTGACGAGACTATCGATACGGGACGTGATCGCCGCGATCATGTTCACCAGGACCGATTCACCAGCATCGACCGCAACGATATCCACTCCATTGGCAACACAAGCCGCATCACCATTGCCGCCGACCACAGCCTGAGTATCGGCGGCAATCAGTCGCTCGTCATCGAAGGTACGCGTGCCATTGAAGCCCGTACTGCACAACGCCTGCTGACCCGGTATTACATGCTTCAGGGCACGGAACGCATCCACATCCGTGGCCCGAGCGGCAAGATCATCCTCGATACCGACGGCATCACTATCGAGGCTCCCAACATCCACTTCAAAGGCAATGTCACCTACCAGACACCTGTGCAGGCCCAGGTCGAAGCCATCGAGGCCGCCATTCGAGAAGGCTCACCGCTGATTGAAGAATGCCCCTTTTCCGGGAAGGACGACGCATGAGCCTGCACCAGCAATTAAGCGAAGGCAGCCTGTACACGGGTGTCGTCAGTGCAAGCCTGTTCGTGCTTGCCGAAGCGTCGGCCAATCCGGGCCTGCTGGGCAGGCTCGAGTTCCATTCCACCCGACACCAATGCCTATGGCACCTGGACCATCACACCGGGCTGGAGAAGCATGCGCCATTACTGTTCCAGCTGACAGCAGGCAGCGAACTGGATGCCTGGCTTGGCCGCCTGGACGGGGCCTTCGCCTGTACTGTCGCCGAGACCACTCTGCCCCTCGAAGCCCTCGCACGGCACCTGCGCCGCTTTGGCAAAGTCCAGGAAGGACGACGTCGTTACTTCATGAGGCTTGGTGATCCTCGGTCGTTAAGCTTCTACGTCGGCTCACTGACGCAGCAGCCAGACACCCTGGCCCGGCTGTTCGATCACGGACGCATACGCAGACTCTACTTCCACGATTCACGAACCGGGCTTGCACTTGGCGCACAGCCGCTGTTCGAGCAAACAGAAAGCAGCATCGAACGGGAAGGCTGCCTGGCCTGGCTGCCATTGCACCACGAGGTCCCTGCATGAGCCTGCCGAGTCTGAATCTGGGTGCGCTGCAAGCTGCCTCGCTACGGTCCACCAACCGTCGACTGTCCCGCTTCCTGCTGGGGACGTTGGACAGTTCGATTGCGCGTTTTCATACCCGTCCCGAGGATGTTCCCCTGCTGGTAGCCAATGCGGGGGCTCTGGTCAGCAACAGGGGCTACACCTGCGGCAAGGAATACAGCTTGCTGGTGCTGAGCCACTTCTTGCTGGGTCTGGGCTGGTGGAACGACCCCGCAAGCGAATCGGTGTGGTCAATCCACCACGTTCCCGGCCTTACCCAGGATGAGCGACTCGACATGCTGACCGTGCGGGCAGTAGCCCACCGTATACAGTGGGAGGGTCAACTTACCCTTATGCATGACGTCACACGGCAGATTTTGCGCTTGCCCGATGACGATTGCGACCACGACCGGCAGTGGCGATCACTGGAGCAACTGATGAACCTGCGCGGCATACCAGCTGACGCGCAGCAGTCTTGCTACTGCTGCTATGAGTCGGATGCCAGCCGCCGCTATGCGCTACCCGCCATCAACCACAAAGAGCTGAACGGGAACGAGATCCTCGCCTACCGCTATTACGGAAAACGGCTACCTCAGCCGTCCGATGACCTGTACAAGCTGCCCCCGTTGCCCCGCAGCCAAGTGCTGGTGCATGTGCTCCTGGCGATCGCGTTCGGTCGACACTTTTACCTCAACCCATTGTTCACCCCTTGGGTGAAGTTGCTTGAAGCCACCGACTCTCCCCGAGAGCGCTGCAGGGTGTTGGCAGATCAACTGGCAGCCCACCAACAAGCACTCAAGGAGCCGAGTCCGCATGGTTGAAGCATCTGCTTTACAAATGCTGGGGCAAGCCGCACTCAACGGAGCGCTGCCTGTTCCACCCGACATTTGCGTACCCTGCTCCCTTCCCGGCGCGCTGTTCTCTCTCGACGGTGGTGATGGCTGCGACCAGTTGCTGGGCATACCTTCCCGCAGCGGCGTTGGCCCCACGTGGTTTCGCAACAACCCGTGGATCCGCGACTTGGCGCGCAACCACCGCGACACCTTCCTCCAGCAGGTGCTGGAGCATGCCGGCGACACGCTGGGCAATGCCTGGCTGGCGGAATTCTATGCCTTTGCCGCCAGCGAAAAGCTGCAGTTGGTGTGCATCGACGACCAGATCCGCCTCGACGAACTGCCCCCACCCGTACTCGACCACATGGGCGAGCGCAGCCAGCACGGTTATGCCTTTGCCCTGCACAGCAATTTCTTGTTCACCGACCACAAGATCTATTTCGCCACCTTCACCCATGTGCAGTGGGCCGAGGCGCAACGGGAAGAATACGTTGACGAGCACGGCACCCAGCGTATCAGCCCGCCCTATACCTGGCACACGCCCAGTGGCCTGTACCCGATCGAACAGGCCTGTGAACAGCTGGCTCGGCACTACGCCGAAGCCAAGGCCCGGGCTCGCTTCTGGCAAGGCGTCATTGGCGCGGGCGAATTCGCCCTCGGCGTGCTGGCATTCATACCGGTGGTGCGCGGCATCAAGGGCACCGTAACGCTCGGCCGCTATGCCTTCGTCGCCCTGGAGGCCGCGCTGGCCGCCGATGCCATGGTCGACGGCAGCAGCCGCATGATCACTGGCGAAGGCCTGAGTATCGGCGAGCAGTTCTTCACCGACCTGGCGCGCCTGGCCAACCCCGACACTGCCGAGGCACGTGGCAAGCAGGTATTCATGGCCATCAACCTGGCCCTGCTGCTGCCGGCCGCCATCGGCGGCGCCCGTTGGCTGATGCACAAGTTGCAGCCCGGCAGCATGACCACCGTACGCCTCGACAACGCCGCGCTGGCGCAAGAGGAAGTCCGCCGCCTCGGCAACCGCAGCGCCGGCGAAGTCACCGTACTGGAAACCCGCATCCAGCGACGCACCCGCGAGGGTGAGCTGCCGGTCACCGCCCGTGAACTGCACTCGGTGGAGCGCAATGCCAGCCTGGTCGCCCTCGATGTGGCCGGCGGCAAGGCCGACTACGCCTACATGGCCACCACCCTGCGCGACCGGCTGGTGGCCATGATTCAGCACAGCATCGGGCCGGTGCGCATGGGCGGCAGCCTGACCCGGGTCGTCGCCGATGCCGGCGAAGAAGCTCTGGCGGCGGCCCTGGTCAGCCACTGGAAGGTCAAGCCGGAGAACATCCTCGGCCTGAGCACCCACCCTTCCCGGCCCAGCCAGTTCGGTTTGAAGAACAAGAGCGACCAGGGGATCGACATGCTGGTGTACGTACCACCACCGCCCTCGATGACGGTGCGTAATCCGACGACGCTGGAAATGCGGCATCACATTGATGGGCTGAAGGGGACGGCACCCGTGGAAGAGTTGAAGTTCGAGGCTGGGACGTTGTTGGTGATTGAGGTGAAAACGACGCTTGGCAAAACCAGGACGCCATCTTTTCTAGAAACGCAACGCGTTGGAGGGTCAAGAAATTTACGACGAGTCCAGGAGCTTATAGCTAAGGACAAAGGCGCTTGGCAACTCGATAAGCTTCAAAAGCATGACCCCGGCTTCACATCAAAAGCCGGGGCGACCATGACGGCGACAGCCTCGGGAAAAGTTGAATTCCTGCACGCTCAAGTTTTCTTCGACTCCAGTGGCAAACTCAACCCACTAACCCACGCCCTCAGCGGTATACAAATTAATAACTGGAAATAACATGAAGAAAAATCGACTTCAACAAAGCCTCCGAGACCTGGACGGTTGGGCATCTGCTAACGGCAATTATCCAGCCAATTGGTTTGACGATTATTTGAACAACGGCTCCCAATCTACCCTGGCTTTTAACGCCCTATTCAGAATTGGGCTTCTCGAAATCAAAAAAGAGCTTCTACAAGCACGACTCAAAATAGCACCACCAGCACCCAAGAATTTAACGACCGGTATAGTTAGAATGATGGCCAGCGATGCAATCCTTATCGAATCACTTAAGGGCACCGGGCGAGTTGCTAATGATACGCTGGACGGCATAACACACCTCATGTTCTGCGCCATGGCTACAGGACAATTTCGACTGATAGCGCCTTTCCACCAAACCATTCTTCTAGCGTTGGAAGGCGGCTACGGCGTCGAGGATGGAAACAACCTGCCGACAGGCACCACCCTTCGCTACGCCGCCTTCGGTCTGACCATCATCGGCGACTGGCTTGGCAAACCGCTTGACCTCGACAAGCACGCCCTGCCTCGCGACCCAGCCTGGGGTCAATTGGTCGCCCATTGGCGCGAACCTGATCCCGATAAACTGGCGCCGATCCTGGTGGCCGCCTGCGATACCCATGTCCAACGCATTGCCTTGACATCCCGCGAACTTGACTCCGGCAATTTCGAATTCGGCTCCCCCTTCGAGGCCGTCTACCCCGCCGAGATCCTGGCCATTCTCAACCTGCGCCGTTCGCTGGGCCTGCCGAACCCTTCCATCGACCACCCATTGATGAAAACACCCTATGCCAGGCTGACCTGCCCGCCTGGCATGCGCTTCGAGCCGGATGAACTGCTGATGCGCTTCCTGGCTGCCGCCTGCAAACACGATCCTGATGCCGTACCGGCCGGCCTTTACGAAGCAATCCTGCAAAACAGCGCAAAGGATTGAGCGATGTCCCGACAAGGTGCGATTCGAAAAGGCGATCCCCACAGCGGGGGTGGTCGGATGGGGGAAGGAAGCGGAGTTCTTGTCAACGGGCGGCAACAATGCATTCTCGGAGATCGTGCGCCATGCGCGCTTCATGGAGGGACATTTGCGTTGGTCTCTGGCGGTGACGGTAGTGTCTTGTTCAACGGTATTTCGTTGGTGTTCGAGCCTGCAGAGCTTGCTTGTGGGTGCCAGGTTTCATCTACCTGTTCGGGACCTTATGCCAGAGAGGGCTGAACGACCTGAAGATCGTTGATTTCATGCATCGACGTCTTCGCGGGCTTGCACGATTTGAACAGCGCACGCGTTGTCTTGTTTCGCGGGCGCGCCCGCTTTCACAGGTACTGCGCTGGCTTCGAATTGGCGCTGTATATGTGGGAAATTGCAGAGAAAAAATATCGCTCGTCTGACGCGTCCTTTGTAGGAGCAGCCTTGTGCTGCGAAGAGGCCGGTACAAGCAACAGACAGGC
>NZ_JBIGLU010000103.1:0-585 GCF_043658375.1 Pseudomonas sp. PsB
CTCTGCGGCGCGATGTACTCGCCCTGCAACTGGCTGGCATCCGGCTGCGGCAGGGCCTTGCGGTCCAGCTTGCCGTTCGGCGTCACTGGCAGCTTGCCGAGCAGCAGCAGGTGCGCCGGCACCATGTAGTCCGGCAAACCGGCCTTCAGCGCCTCGCGCAGGCTGTCGCGCAATGCGCCTTCGTCTTGCATGCTGTCGGCGGGCACCACATAGCCCACCAGCTGCTTGCCGCTTGGCCCGTCCTGGGCCAGCACCACGGCTTCCTGCACACTCGGCAGTTCCAATAGACGCGCCTCGATCTCGCCCAGTTCGATACGCAGGCCACGGATCTTCACCTGGTGGTCGATGCGCCCGGCGTAGTCGATCACGCCATCGGCGCGGTAGCGCGCCAGGTCGCCGGTGCGGTACAGGCGCCCGCCGGTGTCGCTGAACGGGTCCGGCACGAAGCGTTCGGCGGTCAGCGCCGGGCGTTGGTGGTAACCACGGGCCAGGCCGACACCGCCGAGGTACAGCTCGCCGGCACTGCCGCGCACCGCCGGTTGCAGGCTGCCTTCGAGGATGTGGGTCTTGAGGTTGTCGATCGGC
>NZ_JBIGLU010000037.1:0-40442 GCF_043658375.1 Pseudomonas sp. PsB
GCAGCCCCAGCAATTTCAACTGTTGCGCATCAATCCCGGGGCCGCGTTGCGGCCCTTTCGCGACACAAGGCCGCTCCTACAAATGTCGCTCCCACGGGGGCCCTCACCACTGGCGCTTGTCCGGCCTGGTCAGCCCCAGTTTCTCGATCCGGTAACGCAGCATGTCCCGCGACAGCCCGAGCATGCGCGCCGACTTGGTCACGTTCCAGTCCGTGCGGTCCAGGGTCTTGCACACCAGGTCGCGCTCCATGTCCGGCAGGCTGGTGCCGGGCTCGGGTTCGTGCCGGGGCATTTCGAACACCGCAGGCGCCGCCTGTTGCACCAGCGGCTCGTCGATCAGGGTCATGCACAGGTTGAGCTGATGAGCCTGTACCACCTCGTTCGGTGCCAGCAGCACGGTCTGCTCCAGCATGTTGCGCAATTCGCGCACATTGCCTGGCCAGCTGTAACCGAGCATCAGGTTTTCCGCCTCGGCGGAAAAGCGCAGGTTCGGCTTGCCATAACGCCGGCCATGATGGGCCAGGAAATGCCGCGCCAGCAGCAGCACATCCTGCCCGCGGGCATACAGGCGCGGTACCTTCAGGGCGATGATGCGCAGGCGGAAGAACAGGTCGCGGCGGAACTTGCCCTGCTGCACCATCTGCTCCAGGTTGCAGTTGGTAGCGCTGATCACCCGCAGGTCGACCTTGCGCTCCTTTACCGCGCCGATCCGGCGGATACTGCGGTCTTCCAGCAACTTGAGCAGCTTGGCCTGCAGCACCAGGTCCATCTCGCCAATCTCGTCGAGGAACAAGGTGCCGCCATCGGCAGCCTCCACCAGGCCCACCCGGCGCTCCTTGGCATCGGTGAAGGCGCCCTTCTCGTGGCCGAACAGCTCGGCCTCCAGCAGGTTGGCCGGGATCGAGGCACAGTTGAATTCGATGAACGGCCCCTTGCTGCGCGAACCATCGAAATGCAGGGCGCGGGCCACCAGCTCCTTGCCGGTACCGGTCTCGCCTTCGATCAGCACCGGTGGCAAGTCGTCGCTGGCCATGCGCCGCTCGGCATCCAGCACCTGGCGCAGGGTGTGCTTGAGGGTGAGCATCGTCGGTGATTCGCCGATCAACGCCTGCAACCCGGACTTCTGCGCCTCGCGCTCCTGGTAGAACGACAACGTGCGCTCCATGCGTTCGGCAGCCAGTGCCTTGTCCAGGGTCAGCTTGAGCTCGGCCAGCACCACCGGCTTGGTCAGGTAATGGAAGGCGCCCTCCTTCATTGCCTGCACGGCATCTTCGACATTGCCGTAGCCGGTCATCATGATCACTTTCAGGTCCGGCACCTGCGCCACCAAGGTACGCAGCAGGTCGTGCCCGCTCATGCCCGGCAGCGAGTTGTCGGTCAGCACCGCATCGGGCTGGCCCCGCTTGATCTGCTCCAGCGCCAGTTCCGCGCTGTGGCACACGGTGACCTCGAAGCCCTTGAGGCTGAGGTAGGTGCGAATATTGTCGGCGAGAATTTCATCATCCTCGACTACCAGGATGCTGTGCTCCATGGTCCCCTCCCGCTGCGATATTGAATGTGAGGCTGACGCGGGTTCCTTCCTCTTCGCGGCTGCTCAGGCTGACCGAGCCGCCAAAACGCTCCATGATGCGTTTGACCAGGGCCAGGCCTACGCCCAGGCCGCCCTGCTTGGTGGTGTAGAACGGCTTGAACACCATCCGTTCCTGCTGTTGGCTCATGCCCTTGCCGGTATCGCTGAGGACGAACTCGGCACGCTGCCCATCCTGCACATTGACCTGGGCACGCAGCATGCCGCCTTCGGGCATGGCTTCCAGGGCATTGGAGAACAGGGTGTTGAGAATTTGCGTGAGCTGTAGCGGCTGGCTGGCCACCCATTGTGCCCCGGGGCCTTCGTAGCAGAAGCGCACGCCGTTGCGTTCGATCTGCTGGGCGAAGGCCAGGTGGGTGTCCTCGATGGCCGTCACCAGGTCCACGGCCTCGGCGTCGTCACTGGTCGGGCGCAGCGACACCAGCAAGTCACGCACCCAGCGCGACATGCGGTCGACCTGGCTGATGATGTCGGTGATGTTCTTCTGAGCCGCGGGGTTGGCGATTTCCTGGGCCAGTTCGGCGCTGGAGCGAATGTTCGCCAGCGGGTTGCGCAAGCTATGCGCCACTGCCGACGACATCTCGCCCAGGGCCACATAGGTTTCACTGGCCACCAGCCGATCCTGCTGCAGGTGCAGCAGCTGCGCCGCGCGGCGCACGATCCAGAACAGGCCGAAGTAGACCAGCGCCCCGCCCACCAGGGTCGAGGCCCAGATCAGCACGTAGCCGCGCTGGATGCGCCGCACCAGGTCTTGCGGCTCCTTGTAGATCTCCACCATCGCCAGCACCTGCTCGCCCTGGCTGTCGAACAGCGGGATGTAGTTCTCGATGAACAGGTAGCGCGGTTCACGCTGGAACTTCTGCTCTTCGCGGTCATCGTCGGCCTGGTGGTAGCTGGCCGACACCGCCTTGCGCGAGTGGAAGGCGCGGTCGAGGTCGCCATCGGCCTCGATGCGCTTGCCGATCAGCTCCCGGTTGGTCGACCAGACGATGGTGCGGTCGCGTGCATAGACATTGGCCAGCAAGGTGTCCGGCAGGTGCTCGACATGGTCGAGGAACTCGACCCGGGTAGATTCAGCCAGGTCCGGGGTGAACTGCAGGTGCTGCTGGTCCAGGCGCGGGTCAAGCAACTCGCCCATGGTGGTGCCCGGCGGCAACTGCGAATGGCGCACTTCGGCCTGGGCCATGGCCTGGATGAACTGTGCGGTGAGCATGGCATCGCGCTCGACGCTGTCGCGCACCACGAAACGCGTCGACACATAACCCAGCCCGCCTGCCACCGAGGCGATGATCAGCAGGCTGATGACCGAGAACCAGCGCAGCAGGTTGAATTCGCGCAATGGCACGGCCATACCGCTGGCGGTAGTACTGGCCTTGCCTGGCACTTCATTATCCAGCATCTGCATCGCGTGCTTCCCGCGCAGGGCGTCCGTTCAGAAATGCATCAAGGCGACGAACAGTAGCCAATTGATAGCACTCCACCCGTGCAGCCGCAGCTGCCATTTGTCGTGTTGCACTCCGCCTGTCACGTTGCAAGAACCCAGCCAGCCACCTGAATGATTTGATAAGTTCTTTATAATCAATAGGTTAATGAATTTTCCTAAATTCGCATGGAGGATGGTCCCCCACATTTGGGGATTTTCACCCCAAAAACATAAATCCTTTATAAACAACAACATACAGATATTTATCAATGTAAATCATGAGGACTCGATCAACCGGAAACTCAACGAAACCCGGGTGCCATGGCCTTCACTGCTGCTGAGCCGGACGCTGCCACCGAAGCGTTCCATGATGCGCTTGACCAACACCAGGCCCACGCCCAACCCACCCTGCTTGGTGGTGAAGAAAGGCCGGAAGGCCATGCGCTGCTGCTCTTCGTTCATGCCTTTGCCGTTGTCGGACAGGCGCAGGGTCAAGTTACGCCGGTCATGGCGCACCACCTCGACACGCAACCGGCCACCCTGCTCCATCGACTCCAGGGCGTTGGCGATCAGGCTGCTGAAAATCTGCCGCAGTAACACCGGGTGCCCCAGCACCTGCACCGCCGGTAGCGGTTGCAGGTCCAGGCTCACGCCGCCACGCGCCAGCAGAACCGCGTAGGTCTGCAGGCTTTCCTGCAATGCCAGCGGCAAATCCACCGCCACTGCCTCATCGTTGAGCGGGCGCAATGACTGCAACATCTGGCGGATCCACTGCGACATGCGGTCGACCTGGCTGATGATGTCGTTGACATTGCGCTGCGCCGGGCCGTCGTCGAACGCCTGGGCCAGCTCGGCACTGGAACGGATGCTGGCCAGCGGGTTGCGCAGGCTGTGGGCGACCGCCGAGGACACCTCGCCCAGTGCCACGTAGGTTTCGTTGCTGATCAGCCGCTTCTGCTGCACCGACAGCAGGCGCGCGGCGCGGTGCATGATGCCGTACAGGCCGACGTAGACCAGCCCGGCACCGACGGTGATCGCCAGCCAGATCAGGATCAAGCCATGCTCGATGCGCACGATCAGGTCATGGGGCTCCTTGTAGATCTCGACCATCGCCGTGACCTGCTCGCCATCGGCATCGAACAGCGGGATGTAGTTCTCGATGAACAACTGCTCGGGTGGGATGACGAACTTCTGCTCGGCGCGGGCCTGTTCGAAGTTGTGATAGCTGGCCGAGACTCGCATCTTGTACTCGAAGGCCTTCTCCAGGTCCTGGTCGCCTTCGATCAGCTTGCCAACCAGCGCCGGGTTGCTGGACCAGATCACCGTACGGTCCGGGGCATAGATGTTGGCCAGCAGCATGTCGGGCAGGTGGGCGATGTGGTCGAGGAACTCGCCACGCGCCCTGCGCCGGGCGTCCGGGTCGACATCGAGCAGGTTGGCGCGGTCGATGCGCGGGTCGAGCAGTTCACCCATGGTGCGCACATTGGGGATCGACACATGGCGCACTTCGGCATCGGCGATGGAGGTAATGAATTGCGCGGTGAGCAAGGCATCGCGCTCGATGCTCTCGTCAATGATGAAACGGCTGGAAATCAACCCCAGCCCGACCGCTACCGAGAGGATGATGGCCAGGCTGACCCAGGCGTACCAGCGCAGCAGGTTGAACGGCTTGCGTGGGGTGGCCAGTTCGTTACCGGCGGGTACTTCAATAGCGTCGGAACGAGGGGCGATGTCCATGGCGGACTCCACAACTGGGCACCTTCAGAAGGTTATAGCCCAGAGTTGGGGAAACCATCGGGTCAGCTTGGTGGCATCCGCCGAAGGGTATTGTTTCTGTCCTTGCCGAGTGGCGCTCGCGCTGAAAAAAATCCAGATGCCGCGCGGCCCCTGTGGGAGCGGGCGTGTCGAGGCGTCGAACCGCCGCGAACACCGGCGGAGCCGGTGCCAGGCACCGCGTTGGATTCTTCGCGGGCACGCCCGCTCCCACACGGTACGCGGATCGCTTGCGCACTGAGTTCTCTGCGCGACAGCGCAGCACAAAGGGCTGGGCCATCTCCCACAGGGAAAATTGCAAAGGCTAATCACCCGTCAACCCCTGCAACCGGCGGTACTCCCGCAGCACATTCGGTACATAGCGCCGGGTCTCGGCAAATGGCGGTACCGCACCACGGCGCAACACAGCTTCGGGGCCGGCGTTGTAGGCCGCCACGGCCAGGGTGATGTCATTGTCGAACAAATTGAGCATGCGCTTGAGGTAGCGGGCCCCGCCCTGCACGTTGTCTTCCGGGTCCAGGCGGTTTTCCACGCCCATCTCGCGGGCGGTATCCGGCATCAGTTGCATCAGCCCCACGGCGCCCGCCGGTGAACGGGCCTTGGGGTTGTAGCCGGACTCGGCCTTGATCACCGCATGCAGCAACGCCGGGGGGACGTCGTGGGTACGCGCCGCGGCGGCGACCAGCTTGGCGTAGGGGCGGCCGGTGATGAGCTGCGCGTTGGCCGGGCCGGCCTGGGCCTTCGGCTCGCTGATCACCGTTTCATAGAGGCGCCCGGGTCGATGGACGTTGGTCAGTATGTAGCTGCCTTTGGCGTCGATGGAAATGTACACATCGGCCTGGGCAGCACCTGCCACCAGCCAGATCAAACCGAGTATGAGTCCACGCATGTCGGTCGCCTCTTCGTGGTACCCCCAAATTTGGGGGATATACCCCGGAAAACCCGAGGTCGATGACCACGACGCAAGCACTGTGCCGCTTTGCATACCGCATGGTGCAAGGCGCCAGCGCAGGCGTGCACGGCTGTTGCATGGAGCCTGCAAAAGCTTGTCCCCATGCAGCGGAGGGCTTCACCATGCAGCGCAGAACCAACCCTCAACGTGGCTTCACCCTGCTTGAACTCCTGGTGGTACTGGTGGTACTCGGCCTGTTGGCCGGTATCGTCGCGCCCAAGTACTTCAGCCAGCTCGGCCGCTCCGAGGCCAAGGTGGCGCGGGCGCAGATAGAGGGGCTGAGCAAGGCCCTGGACCTGTACCGCCTTGAAGTCGGCCACTACCCCAGCAGTGAGCAAGGCCTGCAGGCCCTGGTGATCGCCCCCAGTGGCGAAGCGCGCTGGACCGGCCCGTACCTGCAGAAGGCCGTGCCGCAAGACCCGTGGGGCCGCCCGTACATCTACCGGCAACCTGGCGAGAACGGCGGCGAGTACGACCTGCTGTCGATGGGCAAGGACGGCCAGCCCGGTGGCGACGGGGAAAACGCCGAAATCACCAGTTGGCAGTAGGGAGAACGGCCATGCGCTACAGCCTCAAGGCCCTGGGCAGGCAGGGTGTGGTGCAGTTGCAGATCGACGCCGAGGACGCCGACCAGGCCCGCCGCCAGGCCGAGGACCAGGGCCTGCGCGTGCTCAGCCTGCGCGGCCACGGCGGCGCCTTGCGCGGCATGGCCTGGCGCCGCGAAGCAAGCTTTGACCTGGTGCTGTTCAGCCAGGAACTTTCAACCCTGCTCAACGCCGGCCTTCCGCTGATCGATGCGCTGGAGAGCCTGGCGGAAAAGGCCCCCGCAGCGGCAACGCGCAAAGTGCTCGCCGAACTGGTCCGCCAACTGTACGAAGGCCGCTCGCTGTCCCAGGCCCTGGGCCAGCAGCCACGGGTATTCCCGCCGCTGTACGTGGCGCTGGTGCAATCCAGCGAGCGTACCGGCGCACTGGGCGACGCCCTCGCCCGCTACATCAGCTACCGCCAGCGCCTGGACCTGGTACGGCAGAAACTGGTGGGCGCCTCGGTGTACCCGTTGCTGCTATTGCTGGTGGGCGGTGGCGTGGTGCTGTTCCTGCTTGGCTACGTGGTGCCGCGTTTCAGCCAGGTATTCGAGGGCATGGGCACCGAGTTGCCCTGGCTGTCTCGGCTGCTGATGCAGATCGGCCTGTTCCTGCATGCCCAGCAACTGCCACTGGCGTTGGGCACCCTCGGCGCGGTCACGGCGCTGTGGCTGCTGCGCCGCCAGCCACGGGTGCGGCGCTGGGCAGCCTGCCAGCTGCGGCGCCTGCCGGCACTGCACCAACGCCTGATGATGTACGAACTGGCGCGCTTCTACCGCTCGTTGGGCATCCTGCTGCAAGGCGGTATCCCCATCCTCACCGCCATGGGCATGGCCCGCGGCCTGCTCGGCAGCGCGGCGGCCCAGGGCCTGGAGCACGCCAGCCAGCGGGTCGGCGAAGGGTTGCCGCTGTCCGACGCGCTGGAGGCCGGGCAACTGGTCACGCCGGTATCGCTGCGCCTGCTGCGGGCCGGCGAGCAGTCCGGCAACCTGGGCGAGATGCTGGAGCGCTGCGCCGACTTCCATGACCAGGAAATCGGCCGCTGGGTGGAATGGTTCGTCAAGCTGTTCGAACCACTGCTGATGACCTTCATCGGCCTGCTGATCGGCCTGATCGTGATCCTGATGTACATGCCGATCTTCGAACTGGCCTCGAGCATTCACTGAATGGCCAGGCCCAGGCTTTCACGCAGGGTGGTGCCCTCGTAGGCGGTGCGGTATACCCCGCGTTCCTGAAGCAGCGGCACCACTTGCTCGGTAAAGCGGCGGAACTGCCCGGGGTGGCCGATATAGATGTTGAAACCATCCAGGGCCCGCGCCTCGAACCACTCGGCCATTCTGGCCGCTACCGTTGCCGGCGAACCGACGAAGGCCCCCGGCCGCAACTGGCGGCCGAACTCCACCGCCTGGCGCAAGCTCAAGCCCTGCTCCCGTGCCTGGTCGGCAATACGCCTGGCGTTGGTGAAGAAGCTGCTGCGCGCGTGCTCCAGGCTTTCTTGCGGGAATGGCGCATCGAGGTCGTACTGGCTGAAGTCGTGCCAGCCGAAGTTGCGCCCGAACTCCTTGAGCGCCAGCTCGAAGCTGTGGTCCTGCTGGTGGTAATGGCGCTCGATCTCGCGGGCGTGTTCGTCGGTGTCGCCGACATAGATCTCGGCCCCGGGCAATACCAGCAGCTGCTCGGGGTCACGCCCCAGCCGCGCGGCGCGGCCCTTCACATCACGGTAGAACGCCTGGCCCTGCTCGATGCTGGCGGCGTGGGTGAAGATCACATCCGCCGTGGCAGCTCCAAGGTCACGCCCCTGCTGCGAATCGCCGGCCTGGAAGATGACCGGCTGGCCCTGTGGCGAGCGCTGGATGTTCAACGGCCCCACCACCGAGAAGTGCTCGCCTTTGTGGTTCAGGGCATGCATCCGGCTGGGGTCGAGGAACTGCCCGGTGGCCCGGTTGCGCGGGAAAGCGCCGTCTTCATAGGAGCGCCACAGGCCCTGCACCACCGCGACGTGCTCCTGGGCGCGGGCATAGCGGGTGTCGTAGTCGTAGTGCTCGTCACGGCCGTAGTTGCCGGCGGTGCCGGCGTCGCCACTGGTGACCACGTTCCAGCCGGCGCGGCCCTTGCTGATCAGGTCCAGCGAGGCGAGGCGGCGGGCGACGTTGAAGGGTTCGTTGTAGGAAGTGGTCAGGGTGCCGACCAGGCCGATGTGGCGTGTGCTTACCGCCAGCGCCGAGAGCAGGGTCAGCGGCTCCAGGCGGTTGAGGTAATGGGACGGCGAGCCGGGGGTGATGTACTGGCTGTCGACGATGAACATCAGGTCGAACAACGCCGCCTCGGCCTGGCGGGCGATGTCGATGTACCAGTCGATGTTGACGCTGGCGTCGGCAGGCAGCTCCGGGTCGAGCCACAGGTTGTGCCGGCCAGGGCCACCGCAGCCCATGGTCAGGGCGCCAAGCTTGATCTTGCGGGTGGTCATGGGTATTCCTCGGAAATGGTGGTGGCTGTGCCGGCCTCTTCGCGGGTAAACCCCCTCCCACAGGAATTGCGCAGTATTCGAGTGCTGCACTGCCCCTGTGGGAGCGGGTTTACCCGCGAAAGGGCCGGTACAGGCGTAATCAGTGCTCGAACGCCGCCGCGAACGAGGTATCGAACAGGCTGGCCGCCGGGTAGGCCTTGATCAGCCCCAGCCCGGCAAAGAAGTCCACGGTCTTCTGCGCCTCCACGATCACCTGCGGGTTGAGCGCCGCCACATCGGTACGCGCCCTGGCAAACCAGGCCCGGGCGATGTCGCGGTCGGCACGGGTGCGCCTGGCCCAGGCATCGGCATACACCTCGGTGTGGGCGGGGTCGCTCAGGGTCCAGTCACGGGCCTTCTTCAGGCGCTGGAGAAAATCACTGATCTGCGCCCGCTTGGCCTCCACCGCCTTGGCATTGGCCACCACGAAACTCTGGGCCGGGATCAACCCTTCGGCCGTGGCCAGCACCCGTGCCCCTTGGCGCTCCTGCTGGGTGACATAGGGTTCCCAGGTGGCGATCACATCCACCGAACCACCATCCAGGGCATGCGACGCATCCAGAGCGCTGAGGTAGCGCAGCTCCAGGGCGTCACGCGGCACCGCAGCCTTGTCCAGCGCGCTGAACAGCAGTTGCTGGCTCCAGGAACCCTTCCAGATCGCCGCGCGCTTGCCACGCAGGTCTTCGAGGCGGTGAATGTTCGAGTCCTTGCGTGCCAGGATGGCCACGCCCTCCAGGTTCTGCCGGCTGACCGCAATCACCTTGATCGGCGCACCCAGCGCACCGAGGAACAACGGCGGCGCATCGCCCAGCAGGCCGATGTCCAGGCTGCCCACGTTCAGCGCCTCGGCCACCGGCGAGCCGGCGGTGAACTGCTTCCATTCCAGGGTATAGGGCAGGTCGTCGAGCACGCCGGCCGCTTCCATCACGGCGCGGGCATTGAAGCTCTGGTCGCCAACCACCAGGGTTTGCGCGGCGGCCGCCAGGCTGAGGGAGCTGGCCAGCACACCGGCGGCCAATTGCTTGAGGTATCGCACGTTCGTCTCCAGGTACCGTCGAGGTACATAAGGCCGATCCGCGCGTGCGGTCTCGTGGGGTAATCGCGGGGCTTGCTGTTCGTTGCGCCCATTTCAAAACAGATCAGCCAAGCTGTAAATGCATTTTTTGCATATTAGCTTATGAATATTTTTACTTTTAAGAATACTCACCGCATTTGCTAGGGTTTAACCAAACCGTCAGCCGAGCCTGAACCATGAGCCAACCCCTGCGCCTCGAGCGCCTGCGCCACTTCATCGACGCACTTTCGCAACTGCTGGACCGGGAAACCGACGAAGCCACCCTCCTCGACCAGGGCCAGGGCCTGCTGCGCAGCCTGGTCGCCCATGACGACTGGCTGCCCGAGGCGCTGGCGCAGCCGGACCCGGCCCGTTACCAGCAATACCTGCTGCATTGCGATTCGCGCCAGCGCTTTTCCATCGTCAGTTTCGTCTGGGGGCCAGGCCAGCAGACGCCGATCCACGACCACCGGGTGTGGGGATTGATTGGCATGTTGCGTGGCGCCGAATACTCGCAAGGCTTTGTCCGTAGCGAGCACGGTGCGTTGCTACCGGCAGGCGAGCCGGTGCGCATCGACCCTGGCCACGTGGAAGCCGTATCGCCGCGCATCGGTGATATCCACCAGGTCAGCAACGCCTTCGCCGACCAGGTGTCGATCAGCATTCACGTGTATGGCGCCAACATCGGCGCCGTCAGCCGTGCCGTGTACCTGCCCGACGGCAGCGAGAAACCGTTCATTTCCGGCTATTCCAACACCCTTCTGCCCAATATCTGGGACCTGTCCAAAGAGAACCCTGCCCCATGAGTACCGTAGCCACCCGCGCCTTCCACGACATTCGTCGGGCATTGCTGGCCCATGAAGAACTGGCGCTGATCGATGTACGCGAGGAAGACCCGTTCGCCCAGGCACACCCGTTGTTCGCCGCCAACATTCCGTTGTCGAAACTGGAGCTGGAGGTGTTTGCCCGGGTCCCCCGGCGCGACACCGCCATCACCCTGTATGACGACAGCGAAGGCCTGGCGGCCCAGGCCGGCCAGCGTCTGACGGCACTGGGCTACAGCGATGTGGCACTGCTCGAAGGTGGCCTGGCTGGCTGGCGCGCAGCAGGCGGCGAACTGTTCCGCGACGTCAACGTGCCAAGCAAGGCCTTTGGCGAACTGGTGGAAAGCGTGCGCCACACCCCATCGCTGGCGGCCGAACAGGTGCAAGCGCTGCTGGATGCCAAGGCCGATGTGGTGGTGCTCGATGCCCGCCGCTTCGACGAATACCAGACCATGAGCATCCCGGGTGGCATCAGCGTCCCGGGTGCCGAACTGGTGCTGCGGGTGGCCGAGTTGGCGCCCGACCCTGCCACCCAGGTGATCGTCAATTGCGCCGGGCGCACCCGCAGCATCATCGGCACCCAGTCGCTGGTCAACGCCGGCATCCCCAACCCGGTGGCGGCCCTGCGCAACGGCACCATTGGCTGGACCCTGGCCGGGCAAACCCTGGCCCACGGCCAGCAACGGCGTTTCGCCGAGGTTACCGACAGCACCCGTGCCGATGCCGCACAGCGCGCGCGCAGCGTGGCCGACCGCGCCGGCGTGGCCCGCCTGGAGCCCGAAGGCCTGGCCGCCTGGCAGGCTGATACCAGCCGCACCACCTACCTGTTCGACGTGCGCACGCCCGAGGAATACGCCCAGGGCCACCTGCCGGCCAGCCGCAGCGTGCCGGGCGGGCAGCTGGTGCAGGAAACCGACCATGTCGCCAGCGTACGCGGGGCGCGCATCGTGCTGGTGGACGATGACGGCGTGCGGGCCAACATGAGCGCTTCGTGGCTGGCGCAGATGGGCTGGCAGGTGGCAGTGCTGGACGGTTTGTCAGCGGCAGACTTCAGTGCAGCCGGCGAGTGGCAGCCGCCGCAGCCGGCGTTGCCGGCGGTGACCGAAATCGGTGTCGAGCAACTGGATGACTGGCTGCAAGCGCCAGGCACCGTGCTGCTGGACTTCACCAGCAGTGCCAACTATGTGAAACGGCACATTCCAGGCGCTTACTGGGCGATCCGCGCGCAGTTGCCACAGGTGCTGGAGCGCTTGCCGGTAGCCGAGCGCTATGTGCTGACCTGCGGCAGCAGCCTGCTGGCGCGCTTTGCGGCGCTGGACTTGCAGGCACTGACGCAAACCCCGGTGTACGTGCTGGACGGTGGCACCGCGCGCTGGATTGCGGCGGGCAAGGCGCTGGAGAGCGGCGAAACGCGCTTGGCCGTGGCGCGTACCGACCGTTATCGCCGGCCTTATGAAGGGACGGACAACCCGCACGAGGCGATGCAGGGGTATCTCGACTGGGAGTTCGGCTTGATTGCCCAGCTGGAGCGCGATGGCACCCATGGGTTCCGCGTATCGAGCTGACATTGCCGGGGGCGCGTTGCGCCCCTTTCGCGACACAAGGCCGCTCCTACAGGGGAACGCGTATGCTGTAGGAGCGGCCTTGTGTCGCGATGGGCTGCAACGCAGCCCCAGAAATCCCAACCATGCCGCAAATCGATGAACGACCCACACATATCATTCATCGTGATAATAACCTTCGCCCCGTTCGATTCGTGCATCACGCGCAAGACACTCACACTCCGCCCACTACTAATACATTGGCGGAGTTCTCCATGGAACAATCACTCAAACCCTTGCGCTTCCCCCTCGCTGCCCTGGCAGTGGTGGTGATCAGCGCTTGCGGTCGAACCCCCGACGCCGTGCAGGCTCCCGCCGCGCCGAAGGTCAGTGTGGCCAAGGTGATCGAGCAACCGATCAACGAATGGGACGAGTTCACCGGCCGCCTCGAAGCCCCGGAAACCGTCGAGGTTCGCCCACGGGTCTCTGGCCAGATCGACCTGGTGGCCTTCACTGAAGGCGCCCAGGTCAAGAAAGGCGACCTGCTGTTCCAGATCGACCCACGCCCGTTCCAGGCAGACGTCCGCCGCCTCGAAGCCCAGCTACAGCAAGCCAAGGCCACCGCCATCCGCAGCGCCAACGAAGCCCGCCGTGGCGAACGCCTGCGTGACAGCAACGCCATTTCTGCAGAACTGGCCGAATCGCGTAGCAGCGCCGCCGCCGAAGCCCGCGCCGGGGTCGACGCGATCCAGGCCCAGCTCGACCTGGCACGCCTGAACCTCAGCTTCACCCGTGTCACCGCGCCCATCAGCGGCCGCGTCAGCCGCGCCCAGTTCACCGCCGGCAACATCGTCACCGCCGATGTCACCCCGCTGACCAGCGTGGTCTCCACCGACAAGGTCTACGCCTACTTCGACGCCGACGAGCGCGTGTACCTCAAGTACACCCAGCTGGCCCGCGAAGGCCAGCGCGGCCAGAGCACCCCGGTGTACCTGGGCCTGACCAACGAAACCGGCAACCCGCACCTGGGCCAGATGAACTTCGTCGACAACCAGGTCAACCCGCGCACCGGCACCATCCGTGGCCGTGCGGTGTTCGACAACAGCGACGGCCAGTTCACCCCAGGCCTGTATGCACGCCTGAAGCTGGTGGGCAGCGCCCAGTACCAGGCCGTGCTGATCAATGACGAAGCCGTGGGCACCGACCTTGGCAAGAAGTTCGTGCTGGTCATGGACAAGGACAACAAGGCCGCCTACCGCGCCGTGGAGCTGGGGCCGAAGCTAGAAGGCCTGCGCATCGTGCGCAGCGGCCTGGGCAAGGACGACCGCATCGTGGTCAAGGGCCTGCAGCGCGTACGCCCTGGCTCACCGGTCACCCCGGAAGAGACACCGATGGCCAGCGAACAGACCCTCGCCGCCCTCGCCCAGCAGCGCCAGGCCCTGGAGGCCAGCAACCCGGCGCCGAAGGTGGCGGGCAACAACGTGAAAGTCGCCAGCGCCCAGGCGCCACGCGGTTAAGGGACCACACCGATGAACTTCTCGAAATTCTTCATTACCCGGCCAATCTTCGCCGCGGTGCTGTCGCTGGTGCTGCTGATCGCGGGTTCGATCTCGCTGTTCCAGCTGCCGATCAGCGAATACCCCGAAGTGGTGCCGCCCACCGTGGTGGTGCGCGCCAACTTCCCCGGCGCCAACCCCAAGGTCATCGGCGAAACCGTCGCCGCGCCACTGGAGCAGGCGATTACCGGCGTGGAGAACATGCTGTACATGTCCTCCCAGTCCACCGCTGACGGCAAGCTGACGCTGACCATCACCTTCGCCCTGGGCACCGACCTGGACAACGCCCAGGTGCAGGTGCAGAACCGCGTCACCCGTACCCAGCCCAAGCTGCCAGAGGAAGTGACCCGCATCGGTATCACCGTCGACAAGGCCTCGCCCGACCTGACCATGGTCGTGCACCTGACCTCGCCGGACAACCGCTACGACATGCTCTACCTGTCCAACTACGCCATCCTCAACATCAAGGACGAGCTGGCGCGCCTGGGCGGCGTGGGCGATGTGCAGCTGTTCGGCATGGGCGACTACTCGCTGCGCGTGTGGCTGGACCCGAACAAGACCGCTTCGCGCAACCTCACCGCCAGTGATGTGGTGGCTGCGATCCGCGAACAGAACCGCCAGGTGGCCGCCGGCCAGCTGGGCGCCCCACCCGCCCCGGGTTCGACCAGCTTCCAGCTGTCGATCAACACCCAGGGTCGTCTGGTCAATGAGGAAGAGTTCGAGAACATCATCATCCGCGCCGGTGCCGATGGCGAGATCACCCGCCTGAAGGACATCGCCCGGGTCGAACTCGGTTCCAGCCAGTACGCCCTGCGTTCGCTGCTGAACAACCAGCCGGCAGTGGCCATCCCGATCTTCCAGCGCCCGGGCTCCAACGCCATCGAGATCTCCGACGAAGTGCGGGCGAAGATGGCCGAGCTGAAGAAGGACTTCCCCGAGGGCATGGACTACAGCATCGTCTATGACCCGACCGTGTTCGTCCGTGGTTCCATCGAAGCCGTGGTACACACCCTGTTCGAAGCGCTGGTGCTGGTGGTGCTGGTCGTCATCCTGTTCCTGCAGACCTGGCGTGCCTCGATCATCCCGCTGATGGCCGTGCCGGTATCGCTGATCGGTACCTTTGCCGTGATGCACCTGTTCGGCTTCTCGCTCAACGCGCTGTCATTGTTCGGCCTGGTCCTGGCCATCGGTATCGTGGTGGACGACGCCATCGTCGTGGTGGAGAACGTCGAGCGCAACATCGGCCTGGGCCTGAAACCGCTGGAGGCCACGCAAAAGGCCATGGGCGAAGTGACCGGGCCGATCATCGCCACCGCCCTGGTGCTGTGCGCCGTGTTCGTGCCTGCCGCGTTCATTTCCGGCCTGACCGGGCAGTTCTACAAGCAGTTCGCCCTGACCATCGCCATTTCCACGGTGATCTCGGCATTCAACTCGCTTACCCTGTCGCCGGCCCTGGCTGCCGTGCTGCTGAAGGACCACCATGCGCCCAAGGACCGGTTCTCGCGGTTCCTGGAAAAACTGCTGGGCAGCTGGCTGTTCGCCCCGTTCAACCGCTTCTTCGACCGCGCTTCCAACCGCTACGTCGGCGGCGTGCGTCGGGTCATCCGCTCCAGCGGCATCGCCCTGTTCGTGTATGCCGGCCTGATGGGCCTGACCTACCTGGGCTTCTCGTCCACCCCGACCGGTTTCGTGCCGGCCCAGGACAAGCAGTACCTGGTGGCGTTCGCCCAGCTGCCTGACGCGGCCAGCCTCGACCGCACCGAAGCGGTGATCAAGCGCATGAGCGAAATCGCCCTGAAGCAGCCTGGCGTGGCCGACTCGGTAGCCTTCCCAGGCCTGTCGATCAACGGTTTCACCAACAGCCCGAACAGCGGCATCGTGTTCACCCCGCTCAAGCCGTTCGACGAGCGCAAGGACCCGAGCCAGTCGGCGGCGGCCATCGCTGCTGCACTGAATGCCCAGTTCGCCGACATCCAGGACGCCTACATCGCGATCTTCCCGCCACCGCCGGTACAAGGCCTGGGCACCATCGGCGGCTTCCGCCTGCAGATCGAAGACCGTGGCAACCTGGGCTACGAGGCCCTGTACAAGGAAACCCAGAACATCATCGCCAAGAGCCACAACGTGCCGGAACTGGCGGGCCTGTTCACCAGCTACCAGGTCAACGTGCCGCAGGTCGATGCCGCCATCGACCGGGAAAAGGCCAAGACCCACGGCGTGGCGATCACCGATATCTTCGACACCCTGCAGGTCTACCGTACACCAACGACTTCAACCGCTTTGGCCGTACCTACCAGGTCAACGTCCAGGCCGAGCAGCAGTTCCGCCTCGATGCCGAGCAGATCGGCCAACTGAAGGTGCGCAACAACCTCGGCGAGATGATCCCGCTGGCGACGTTCCTCAAGGTCAGCGACACCTCCGGGCCTGACCGGGTGATGCACTACAACGGTTTCATCACCGCCGAGATCAACGGCGCAGCGGCACCGGGCTACAGCTCCGGCCAGGCCGAAGCTGCAATCGAGAAGCTGCTGAAAGAGGAACTGCCCAACGGCATGACCTTCGAGTGGACCGACCTGACCTACCAGCAGATCCTCTCGGGCAACACTGCGCTGTTCGTGTTCCCGCTGTGCGTACTGCTGGCCTTCCTGGTGCTTGCCGCCCAGTACGAAAGCTGGAGCCTGCCGCTGGCGGTGATCCTGATCGTGCCGATGACCCTTCTGTCAGCCATCACCGGGGTGATCGTGTCGGGTGGTGACAACAACATCTTCACCCAGATCGGCCTGATCGTACTGGTGGGCCTGGCGTGCAAGAACGCGATCCTGATCGTCGAGTTCGCCAAGGACGAACAGGCCAAGGGGCTCGACCCGCTGGCAGCGGTACTGGAAGCCTGCCGCCTGCGCCTGCGGCCGATCCTGATGACCTCGATCGCCTTCATCATGGGTGTGGTTCCACTGGTGTTCAGCTCCGGTGCAGGTTCTGAAATGCGCCATGCCATGGGTGTGGCGGTGTTCTCGGGGATGATCGGCGTGACCGTGTTCGGCTTGTTCCTGACCCCGGTGTTCTTCTTCCTGATTCGCCGTTTCGTCGAACGTCGCCAGGCCCGCAAGGCCGAACGCGCCCACTCGCTGGAGAGCCATGCATGAACCTGCTCAAACCCTTGACCCCGAGCCTGCTGGCGCTGGCCCTGGCGGCCTGCGCGGTAGGCCCGGACTATCAGGCGCCGGCCACCGAGCCCGCGCAGCTGGCCAGCGATGTACAGGCCAAGGCCTACGACCGTAGCCGTTTCGAAAGCCTGTGGTGGAAGCAGTTCGACGACCCGGTGCTGAACCAGCTGGTGCAGGCTTCGCTGGACGGCAACCGTGACCTGCGCGTGGCCTTCGCCCGCCTGAAGTCGGCCCGTTCGATCCGTGAAGACGCCGAGAACGATCAGTTCCCGGTGGTCACCAGCCGCGCCAGCAGCGACCTCGGCAAGGGCCAGGTCCCCGGCCAGACCACGCAACGGGTGAACAGCGAGCGCTACGACCTGGGCCTGGACATGGCCTGGGAACTTGACCTGTTCGGCCGCATCCAGCGCCAGATCGAAGCCAGCGAAGCCCAGGAAGCAGTAGCCGCGGCCGACCTGCAGCAGTTGCAGGTCAGCCTGATCGCCGAGCTGGTCGATGCCTACGGCCAGCTGCGCGGCGCGCAGTTGCGCGAGAAAATCGCCCTGGCCAACCTCAAGACCCAGCAGGAATCGCGGGCCATCACCGAAACCCTGCGCGATGCCGGCGTGGGCAACGACCTTGACGTGGTACGGGCCGACGCGCGCCTGGCCGGGGTCGAAGCCACCGTGCCGCAACTGCAGGCGGAACAGGCGCGGGCCCGGCATCGCATCGCCACCCTGCTCGGCCAGCGCCCCGAGGCGCTCAGCGTCGACCTGTCGCCCAAGGCCCTGCCGGCCATCGCCAAGGCGCTACCGGTGGGTGACCCGGGTGAACTGCTGCGCCGCCGCCCGGACATCCGCAGCGCCGAACGCCAGCTGGCGGCTGCCACCGCCAACGTCGGCGTGGCCACGGCCGACCTGTTCCCCCGCGTCAGCCTCAGCGGCTTCCTCGGCTTTACTGCTGCCCGTGGCTCGCAGATCGGCTCCTCGGCAGCCAATGCCTGGGCGCTGGGCCCGAGCATCACCTGGGCCGCCTTCGACCTGGGCAGCGTGCGCGCCCGCCTGCGCGGTGCCAAGGCCGATGCCGAAGGGGCACTGGCCAACTATGAACAGCAGGTGTTGCTGGCCCTGGAAGAATCGGCCAACGCCTTCAGCGACTACGACAAGACCCAGCAGCGGCTGCTGTCGCTGATGCGCCAGAGCGATGCCAGCCGCAAGGCGGCGGAACTGGCCTCGATTCGTTATCGCGAGGGTACGGTGGACTACCTGGTGCTGCTCGACGCCGAGCGTGAGCGGCTGAGCGCTGAAGATGCGCAGGCCCAGGGCGAGGTCGAGCTGTACCGCGGCATCGTCTCCATCTACAAGGCCCTGGGCGGTGGCTGGCAACCGGAGACAGTAGCCAGCGCAGGCTGATACACCCGTTTCAACGACTCCTTTGGTTGGCTCCTCCCCCAACCGTTTGCCCTGCAGGCCTTGGTCTGCGGGGCTTTTTTATGCTGATTGAGGGTGTGTGCAGGGTGCATGCCTCTGAATCTTCAGCGCCTATGAGATCGAGCGCCGCCCGCGCGGCGCATCGCAGCACAAGGCTGCTCCTACATCTGTTTCAGGCCAGTAACGCCTGCGCCAGCGCGCGCGACCGCCTTGTTTGTCCGACACGATATCGACGTGGATGCCAAGGGGCCGCGCGCCTCTACCTCAGGAATAACTGGCCCGAAACAGATGTAGGAGCAGCCTTGTGCTGCGAAGCGCCGCGCGGGCGGCGCTCGATTTATGCCCCACCGCAAAACCCGAGACAGGCACCAGGCACCCCTCACTCGGTTGCATTTACCCCCCAGCTAGCCCAAGCTCTGCCCTTCCCGCCGCCACGGATCGTCCGATGCCCAGACGCCACCGCTACCTGATCGCCCTGCTGCTGTTGATCCTGGTATCGGCCCTGTTCGGCTACCTGTGGCGCGACGCCCCACCAGCCCCGCCAACCCTGCCTGCGCACAGCTACGCCAAGGCCCTGCGCCAGGCCCATGAGGGCCAACCCGGCGCTGCACGGGTGCTGTACCAACAATTGCAGCGCACCGACCTACCGCCCATCCGCCGAGCGGCCTTGTATGCCGAACTGCCCAACTACCCTTCGCCCCAGGCATTGAAACTCGCCCGCCAGGACCTGGAACATGCCGACCCGCTGGTGCGCCGTGCAGCCATTGCCGGCATCCGCCGCCTGCTGCCAGCGGCGCAGCGCAGCCTGGTACTCGGCCCGCTGCTGGATGACGACGAGCAAAGCGTACGCTTTGCCGCGGTGGATGCCCTGCTCGGCCTTGCCCCGGATGACATCGGCCTGTATTTCGGCCCGCTGCAGGTCGCCCTGGAGCAATACCAGCAGGCCCTGGAGCAACAACCCGAAGACGCAGACGCCCAGGTCCACCTGGCGCGCCTGTACCTGCACGAAAACGACTACACCCTGGCCGCCACAGCCCTGCAGCGGGCCCTGACGGAAGCGCCAGGCAACCTCGACGCACTGGCGACCCAGGTACGCCTGCTGGAACGCCAGGGCCATCACGACGCCTCGCGTCAGGTACTGGGCAAAGCCCTGGCGCTGAGCCCCGACTCGGCCTTTCTGCAGTACGAACTGGGGCTCTGGCTGAACCGCCACGAGCAGCGCGAATACGCCTTGCTGGCCTTGTCCCGCGCGGTCGAGCTGGACCCGGACAACGCCGACTACCGCTATACACTGGCGGTCACCCTGCATGAACTGGAACAACTCGACGCCGCGCAAAAGCAACTGGAAACCGTGCTCAGCCGCCAGCCGGCCAATCGCCGAGCACGGGTGTTGCTGATCCAGTACTGGAAGGAAACCGGCCAGCTGCAGAACGTGCAGGTACTGTTGGCCGAACTGGAGCGGCAGAACCCGGACGACCCCGTGCTGCAACAGGGCCTGTAGGCAACGTCCGAAAATTTGTTGAACCCTGGGGCTGTGCCCAAGGTCCAGTGGATATCAGACCACCCTGCAGGAGAGTCGTTTTGGCCAGTTCGTTGGCGCTGGACGAACGCGCATTGATCCTGGCGCCCCCGCCAATAGCCGCGGATACCGCTCGCCTGCTCGCTTCTGCGGGCATCGACAGCCTGTGCGCGGTCGACCTGGCCAACCTGCAAGCCTGCCTGGCCGAAGGCGCGGGCCTGGCGATCATTGCCGAGCAAGTGTTCAAACAGGGCCCAAGCGCGTTGCTGCAGGCATTCATCGACCAGCAACCATGCTGGTCGGACCTGCCCATCGTGCTGCTCGGTCAAGGGAGCCAAGCGGCCAAGGGCTCGACCAACTACCCAGTGGGCAACCTGGTCCTACTGGTCGCACCGTTCGAAAACGCCCAGCTGCTGCACACGACCCAGTCCGCCCTGCGCAACCGGCGCCGGCAGTACCTGGCGCGCGGCCAGCTGCAGGACCTGCAGCAACGCCTTGACGCCCAGGCCGCGCCTCCCGGCGAAGACCAGCAGCGCAGCGAGTTCGCCCGCCACCAGACGCGCAAGATGGAGGCCATCGGCCAACTGGCCGGGGGGGTCGCCCATGACTTCAACAACCTGCTCACCAGCATTGGCGGCAGCTTCGAGCTGATCGACCGGCGCTTGCGCCAGGGCCGCAGCGATGGCCTGGACAACGTGCTGCGCATGGGCCGCGAGGCAGTGTCACGCGCCGCCCGCCTGACCCACCGCCTGCTGGCTTTCTCTTCCCGGCAATCGCTGCACAGCCAGCAGGTCGACCTGCACGACCTGCTCCAGGCCAAGCGCCTGAAGGCTTGCCTGAGCCCGGCCGTGAACCTGCACGTGCAAATCGCCAAGGGCCTGTGGTCGGTCGAAGCCGATGACCAGCAGTTGCAGGAAGCCCTCGACAACGTGCTGCTCAATGCCTGCGAAGCCATGCCCAGTGGCGGCCAGCTGCGCATCGAGGCAAGTAACCAGCACATCGGCGCCGGGCAATTCCCCGGCGGTGCCCTGTGCGCCGGCGACTATGTACGCCTGCGAATCGTCGATGACGGCCAGGGCATGGCGCAAAGCACGCTGGAGCATGCCTTCGAGCCGTTCTTCAGCACCAAGGCGATCGGCCAGGGCATCGGCCTGGGCCTGTCGATGGTGTACGGCTTCAGCAAGCAATCCCACGGCCATGTCACCCTGCACAGCCAGATCGGCCAAGGCACCCGGGTGGACCTGTACCTGCCGCGCCATGTCGACCAGGAACAGGCACCGGTCAACACCGTGCAGCCCGTGCGAGGCTACCAGGGCCATCACGTGCTGGTGGTCGAGGACGACCCGCATGTACGCCAATTGCTATGCCAGGCCCTGCGCGAGGATGGCTTCGCCTGCCACAGTGCCGCCGACGCCAACGAGGGCCTGAAGGTTCTGCGTTCGACACAACCGGTGGATCTGCTGGTCAGCGATGTCGGCTTGCCCGGCATGAATGGCCGCCAGTTGGCCGAGATTGCACGCAACCTGCGGCCACGCTTGCCAGTACTGTTCATCACCGGCTATGCGGAAACGGCCATGGCCCGCGAGGGTTTCCTGGAGGCGGGGATGCACCTGATCTGCAAGCCCTTCGAGCTGAAGCAGCTGCAGGCCCAGGTGACCCAGATACTGGGCAAGCCCTGAACTGCTTCACTCCTCCAGCATGCGTAGCGCCTCATCCACCAGGTCCGCCAGCGCGAACGGCTTGTTCATCAATGCCGTGCCCGGCTGCTCGAGCAACTGCGCTTCGATCGGCTGACCCGCATAGCCGGTGATGAACAGGATCTTCTGCAACGGCAGCTGCATGCGCATGGCCTTGGCCACCTGGCGGCCACTGAAACCACCTGGCAAGCCGATGTCGGTGATTACCAGATCGAACGGGCCGTCATGGCGGAAGCGCTCCAGCGCACTATTGGCGTCGCCCACATCAATGACCTCAAAACCACGCTCGGTCAGGTACTCGCGCATTACCGCACGCAAACCGAGCTCGTCATCGACCAGCAACAGGCGCTGCCCCCCGGCCAGGCGCTGCGAGCGCTGCACCAGCGCGGGCGCCTCGGGTACCGGGTCATGGCACCTTGGGAAAAGCATGCAGACCTTGGTGCCCTGGTTCGGCTCCGACTCGATCCAGGCGTAGCCCCCCGACTGGCCGACAAACCCATACACCATCGACAAGCCAAGCCCTGAGCCACGCCCGACCGGCTTGGTGGTGAAGAACGGTTCAAAGGCCCTGGCAATGTCCACCGCCGGCATGCCGCGGCCATCATCCTCCACATGCAAGGCAACGTAGTCGCCTGGAGGCAGGCCGCCCTCATCCGGGAAACACGCCGTCAGCCGCTGGTTGATACTGCGCAGCGTGACATTGCCGCGATCCAGGCACGCTTCGCGGGCGTTGGTGCATAGATTGATCAAGGCATTTTCAAGCTGGGAAACATCAAGGTTCACCGCCCACGGCGTGACATCCAGCTGCCAGTGCAAACGCATCTCGGCGCCCAGCGTGCTGCGCAGCAGTGGTTCGCTCAAGCGCAATTGCCGGTTGAAATCCAGCGGCCTGGGCGCCAAAGGTTGATGACGGGAAAACGCCAGCAAGCGATGGGTCAGCTCCATGGCACGCTGCACCGAATCACGCGCCACCTCGACATAGGTCTCCACGCGCTCCAGCCGTCCTTCCTGCAGGCGCCGTTGCAGCAACTCCAGGCTGCCGCCGATGCCGGACAACAAGTTGTTCAGTTCATGGCCCATGCCCCCGGCCAACTGGCCAACCACTTCCAGGCGTTCGTTGTTGCGCATCAGGGCTTCGGATTGACGCGCGGCCTCTTCATGCTCCTCGGTGATGTCCCGCCCAACGGCAGTCAGCAGGCTGCCATCGAACCGCGCGCTCCAGCGAAAACAGTGGTAATGGCCATCGCAGTGACGCAGGCGCGTCTCTATCTGCTCGGCATTGCGGTATTGCAGGCACCCGGAAACCGCCACCTCAACCTCGGCGCGATCGGCCGGATGTACCAGGTCCAATACCGGAACACCCTGTACCTGCTCCTCGGCCCAGCCCAGAATGCGGTACCAGGCAGGGTTGGCGGCATGCACCTTCAGCTCGGGCGTAACCGTCATCATCGCATCACGCGACAACTGCCAGAACTGCTCGCGCTCCACCAGGTGTCGCTCGACCTGCTGCTCGTAGCCTTGCGCCTGCTCCCGCCAGTGGCGGTGCGCCTCAACGCTGGCCGTGGTCTCGATCACCGCGTGCAGAAAACCTGCCACGTTGCCCAGTTCATCGCGCAACGGTGTGTAGCCGAACGCATACCACAACGGCTCCCCGCCTTCGCCGCAGCCAACACGCAGTGGTGGGTCCTCGACAAAACTCGAGTGCCCCTCGAGCGCCTTGAATACCCACGGCCCCATCGCCGGCCATACATCGCTCCAAAGCGCATCGAAGGCCATGCCCAATGCATCCGGGGCAACCGGCCGCAACGCCCGGTAGCCAGCATTGTGGACAACGTTGAGATCTGGCCCCCAGACCACGGCACACGGGAACGGTGACAAGTGCATCATGTCGACGGCAATGCGCAACGAGGCCGGCCAGCGCGGCAGCGGCCCGAGCGATGTGCGCCCCCAGTCGAACTGTGCAATCCGTTCGCCCATGGGGTCGATCGGTGCCAGCACAGGCGCCTGCAGAATGACCGGCGACGCAGGCTCGCGCGGCGTACCATTTTCGACCACTATCGTGACTCCAGCATGGTTCAGGAAAAGTACGGGCGCCCCGTGAATGTGGTTCACGGTAGCACAACACACGCCACGCAATATGGCGTACTTGCACCTGAGAGCTATGCTCATTAGGTTTTCCCTCGGGCCAGGGAGCAACGGCCCATTCAGGTTGCCGACGGGAGCGTGGTCATGAGCAAGAAAATGCTGGTGGTGCTGACCAATACAGCCAAGTATCCGACCCTCAAGCGGGCGACCGGGTTGTGGCTGGGGGAAGCCGTGCACTTTGTTGAAAAAGTCGAGAAGGCCGGTTATACGGTCGATTATGTCAGCCCGCTGGGCGGCTACGTACCCGTCGACCCGCATAGCCTGCAAATGGCCCCCGACCTGGACTGGCAGTGGTATGACGACAAGCGCTTCATGACCCGCCTGGGCAACACCTTGAGCCCTGGCCAGGTGAAGGCCGATGAGTACCGCGTCATCTATTACACCGGCGGGCACGGGGTGATGTATGACTTTGCCGACAACCAACCGCTGCAAGACCTGGCACGCCGGGTCTACGAGAACAAGGGCATAGTCGCAGCGGTCTGCCATGGCGTTGTCGGGCTGCTGAACATCAAGCTCAGCGACAACAGCCTGTTGCTCAAGGACCGTCAGGTAACCGGCTTCTCCAATACCGAGGAGAAACTGGTCGAACTGGACAAGGTGGTCCCCTTCTTGACGGAAAACGAGCTGGGCGCGCGCGGCGGTATCTACAGCAAGCATGATGACCCGTGGCAGCCGTATGTGGTTGCCGATAGTCGGCTGATCACCGGGCAGAACCCTGCCTCCACAGAATTGCTGGCCGAGAAAGTGCTCGAGAAACTCAAGGGCCATTAGCGGCCTACGCCGGGCTTCCGGATTTCCCATAACGCGCACTGCACCCGGCCTACAGCCGGCCGGTCATTGAATACATAGGCTCAGGGTTCAACTGTTCACCACGAACAGTTTCGGACCGGAGAGCAATTGGCCTATGTCGAAAATCATGCACGCCGGGCGCAGCTTGCTGGAACTGCTGCTGCTCATCGCCTTGGGCCTGGTGCCCGTGGTTTCAGGGTTGCTGGTAATGGTATTCCAGCTGGAAACGAAACTCGCGGAAAACGCGAACATCTCGGTCCAGGAGGCAGTTTTCAGTGTTGATCAGGCGTTGGACCGCATGCACGAGACCGCTCTTCAGGCCCTGCCCTTTGCGGGCAAACCGTGCAACGACGTCATCGGCAAGTTGCAGGACCAGGTGGCCGGCCGCTCCATGGTGCGTTCGCTGTCCCTGATCAAGGGCAACCAGGCCTACTGCAGCACCACTTCGGATTCACTGGCTGACTTGTCGGCCCTTGCCCTGTCCGGCCGCCAGGTCGAACTGGCTTACGGCTCAGGGGCAGCGACCAACAAACTGCTGGTCAACTTTTACCTGGGTGGCAACGACAACGGTGTCATAGTGACCGCCTATGCCATGCAACTGCGCAACGAACTGGACGGTTTCCAGGACGGCTTGACGCTGCTGCTGGAGTTTGGCGACCGGTACATCTGGAGCCACGGAGACAGCCGCGACAGGCAACGTCCCTCTCAGTCCGAGTTCACTGCAAACGCGCACTCGGTCAAATATGGATATCAGGTCAAGGGTGGCTACGCCCAAGGCTATACCGCCCGGGAAGCCCGCCAGTCGATGCTGCAAATCCTGCCTTCGCTGATGCTGGTGGGGATCGTGACAGGCTCGATTGTCTATCTGGCCCTGTTCAGGGCGCGGGTCGGCCGGCGTGGTACCGCCGCCAACCATGCATGACGGCGGCGGTACTCCAAAGGGGATCAGTCGGTGCTCAGCACACCACGGCGCACCTGGTCGCGCTCGATGGATTCGAACAGGGCCTTGAAGTTGCCCTCGCCAAAGCCGTCATCACCCTTGCGCTGGATGAACTCGAAGAACACCGGGCCGAGCAGGGTCTCGGAGAAGATCTGCAGCAGCAGGCGCTTGTCATCAGGCTGGGAAGCGCCATCGAGGAGAATGCCGCGTGCTTTCAACTGGTCTACCGGCTCGCCGTGACCTGGCAGGCGCTCTTCGAGCATCTCGTAGTAGGTTTGCGGCGGTGCCGTCATGAAGCGCATGCCGAAGCCCTTGAGGGCGTCCCAGGTCTTGAGCAGGTCATCGGTCAGGAAGGCCACGTGCTGGATGCCTTCGCCGTTGAACTGCATCAGGAACTCTTCGATCTGCCCGGAGCCCTTGGACGATTCTTCGTTCAGCGGGATGCGGATCATGCCATCCGGTGCGGTCATGGCACGCGAAGTCAGGCCGGTGTACTCACCCTTGATGTCGAAATAGCGGATTTCGCGGAAGTTGAACAGCTTCTCGTAGAAGCCGGCCCAGTACGACATGCGCCCGCGATAAACGTTGTGGGTGAGGTGGTCGATGATCTTCAGGCCGGCACCCACCGGGTTGCGGTCCACACCCTCGATGAACTTGAAGTCGATATCGTAGATCGAGCTGCCTTCCTCGAAACGGTCGATCAGGTACAGCGGCGCACCACCGATGCCCTTGATCGCCGGCAGGCGCAGCTCCATCGGGCCGGTTTCGATTTCCACTGGCTGGGCGCCCAGTTCCAGGGCGCGGGCATAGGCCTCGTGGGCGTTGCGCACGCGGAACGCCATGCCGCATACCGACGGGCCGTGTTCGGCGGCGAAGTACGAGGCGATGCTCTTGGGTTCGTTGTTCAGGATCAGGTTGATGTCACCCTGGCGATACAGGTGCACATCCTTGGAACGGTGGGTAGCGACCTTGGTGAAGCCCAGCATCTGGAATACCGGCTCGAGTACACCAGGGGTCGGCGAAGCCAGTTCGATGAATTCGAAGCCCATCAGGCCCATTGGATTGTCGAAGATATCAGCCATGTTCGTGTCCTCATCTGCAGCGAAAAAATTATTGATTGCGTGGGATGTGGCACGGAAACGGCGGTGAGCACGGGATACCCCGCACGCTGCGGGCGAGGAAGTCACCTATTATCAGCTTGAACCCATGGTATGTCATATGGACCCATTCTCGGCGGGCTTGATCCTTCGGTATCGAAGGACCTTATTGTTGTATTCGTAAATCGATTCTACATTGCGTAAAATGGTTTGTCGCGCTTTAGTTGCTCACGGGTTCCGACAAGCGGCTATCCTCTCGTAATTATTCCTACAGATCAGGTCAGCATGCCCCTTACCGTCAAACGCCGCGCCGGCTTCGGCTGGCGCACCCTGTTGCCCTGGGTCGTCGGCGTGCTGCCGGTGGCGTGCGGCCTGGCTGTGATGAACTGGCAGATCGAGCGCGAAATGCAGGCCAGCAGCCAGGCCACCGCGCGCCAGGTGGTGGAACACGTCGAGCGCATTCTCGACAACCTGTCCAGCGCTGCCAATGCCCTGCTGCCACTTGTCGACAGCCCGTGCGACGAGGCCCAGCTCATGCTGCGCGCCCAGGTCACGCGCAAAGCCTTCGTGCGCTCGACCAACCTGTTCCGGCACAACGCCCTTTATTGCACCTCGCTGTTCGGCGCATTCGACGAGCCGGTCAACCCCGGTGACTACATCGACGGCAAGCTGTGGCTGATGGACGGCAACTCGGTCACCCCGGGCCACCCGCTGCTGGTGTATCGAGCCAGCGACGGCGACCGCGGCGCGATCAGTACGGTGGATGGCGAACACCTGCTGACGGCGCTGCGCCTGATCGGCCCCGATGAAGACCTGCAGATCCGCGTGGGCGATGCCTGGCTGGGCAAGGATGGCATCGTGCACAAAGGCGTGCCCCCTGCAGCGGCCAGCGCGAATGTGCAGCTGGGCTCGACCCGTTATCCGTTCAGTGTGCATGGCGGCTACGGCGCCGACAAGCAGGCCCAGCTGTGGCGCAGCCACTACCCCGCCCTGTTCGGCTTGCTGCTGGTACTGGGCGCGGTGGCCGCCCTGGTGTGCCGCTGGCAGGTTCGCCGAGCCACCTCGCCCCGTGCCGAACTGCGTCGGGCCCTGGAGGCCGACGAGTTCCTGCCGTACTTCCAGCCGGTGGTGCGCAAGGGCGACTACCGCTGGGCCGGCGCCGAAGTGCTGATGCGCTGGAACCACCCGCGCGAAGGCCTGGTACGCCCCGACCTGTTCATCCCCTACGCCGAACACAGCGGGCAGATCGTCGCCATGACCCGTGCGCTGATGATGCACACCGCGCAGAACCTGGCACCCTATGCCGGGCTGCTGGAGGACGGTTTCCATATCGGCATCAACATCACTGCCGACCACTGCCGCGACTTCAGCCTGCTGGACGACTGCCGCACCTTCCTCCAGCACTTCCCGCCAGGCCGGGTGGTGCTGACCCTGGAGCTGACCGAGCGCAAGCTGATCGAGGCTACGCCGGTGGCCCTGGAACTGTTCGAGAAGCTCGACGCCATGGGTGTGAAGATTGCCCTGGACGACTTCGGCACCGGCCAGTCAAGCCTCAACTACCTGCGCCAGTTCAAGGTCGACTACCTGAAGATCGACCAGAGCTTCGTCGCCATGATCGGTGCCGACGCGCTGTCGGTGCACATCCTCGAGACCATCATCGAGCTGTCGGCCAAGCTGGGCCTGGACATCGTTGCCGAGGGCGTGGAAACCGAAGCTCAGCGCGATTACCTGGCCCGTCACGAGGTGGACTTCCAGCAGGGCTACCTGTTCGCCAGGCCCATGCCGGCTGCCCAGTTCCTCGAGGCGCTGGCGGCACGCCCGGCTGCGTCGCGGTTGCCGCAAGCCGCGCCCCCTGAGATCATGCGCGGCTGATCCACCCGCTCAATTCCCTATTCGAGGCATTCGTGTCAAAAGGCATTCTTTCGTCGGTCATGGCGTCCTGTCTGTTCGCCGTGATGTACTTCTATACCTCTCTGCTCACGCCGCTTGATGGCGAAGAGATCTTTGGCTGGCGCACCCTGTTGACGCTGCCCTGCCTGACCCTGTTCATGCTTGTCTCGAAAGACTGGAAACGGGTGGGTGAACTGCTTGCCCGGGTAAAACGCACGCCGCTGCTGTTACTGGGCATGGTCGCCACATCGTGGCTGATGGGCGTGCAGCTGTGGCTGTTCCTCTGGGCACCCCTGCACGGGCGCAGCCTGGAAGTGTCGATGGGCTACTTCCTGCTGCCGCTGGCCATGGTCCTGACCGGGCGGCTGGTGTATGGCGAACGCCTGTCACGCCTGCAGAAGGTGGCCGTGGCCTGCGCCGCGCTGGGCGTGGGCCACGAGCTGTACCAGCATGGCAGTTTCGCCTGGGAAACCCTGGTGGTGACGATCGGTTACCCGATCTACTTCGTGTTGCGCAAACGCTGCCGCACCGAACACCTGGGCGGCCTGTGGTGCGACATGTGCCTGCTGTTGCCCTGGGCGTTGTACTTCGTGATCCAGGGCCCGCTTTCCCCTGCCGATCTGCAGGCACACCCCGGGCTGTATGCGTTGATCCCGATCCTCGGGGCGATCAGCGCCTCGGCCCTGATCGCCTACGTGCTGGCCAGCCGCCTGCTGCCGTTCAGCCTGTTCGGCCTGCTCAGCTACGTCGAACCGGTGCTGCTGGTGGGCGTGGCGCTGCTGCTGGGCGAAACCATCGGCCCGGATCAGTGGCTGACCTACCTGCCGATCTGGGCCGCGGTGCTGGTGCTGGTGATCGAGGGCTTCAAGCACCTGCTGCGTCAACGTCGCCGCTCGGTGTAAGCCGAACCTGGCGCACCCGCCGTTCCTCGACCGCCTCCACGGTCAGCGTCCAGCCATTCCAGGCCAGGCGGTCACCAACCATGGGCAGGCGGTCGAGCAGGCTCATCACCAGGCCCGCGAGGGTCTGGTAGTCCTCTGTGGGGCGGGCGCTGAAGCCGGTACGCGCCTGCACCTGGCTCAGGTTCAACGCACCGCTGACCACAAAGCCTTCACCTTCCTGGACGATGCCCGGGCCTTCGACCTCGCTGGCATCCGGCAGCTCGCCGGCAATCGACTCGAGGATATCGGTCATGGTCAGCAGGCCGGTGAAGTCACCGAACTCGTTGACGACGAAGGCGATGTGCGTCGACTGGCCTCGCATCTGCTCCAGGGCGTTGAGGATGCTGAAGCTTTCCAGCAGGTTCAGCGGTACCCGGGCCATGCCTTCCAGATCGGGCTGGCTACCCGACAGCAGTTCCTTGAGCAGCTCCTTCTTGTGCACGAAGCCCAGCGGCTCGTCCACGCGGCCATCGCGGATCAATGGCAGGCGCGAGTACGGCGAATTGGCCAGGGCCTGGGCAATGGCGTCGGCCGGCTGCGCCAGGTCGATCACATCGACCTCGGCGCGGGCGGTCATCACCGTGCGGATCGGCCGCTCGGCCAGGTTCAGCACGCCACTGATCATCACTCGTTCACGGCGGTCGAACAGCACCTGCTCCTCACCACCTTCGACCAGGTCGGCGATTTCCTCGCCCACCTCGTCAGCCTCGACCCGGCGGCCACCCAGCAGGCGCAGCACGGCATGCGCGGTGCGCTCACGCAGCGGCCGGTGCTGCTGCAGGCTGCGCTTGCGGCGGGCACGGGCCAACTGGTTGAACAGCTCGATCAGGATCGAGAAGCCGATGGCCGCGTACAAGTAGCCTTTCGGGATATGGAAGCCCAGGCCTTCGGCGGTAAGGCTGAAGCCGATCATCATCAGGAAGCCCAGGCACAGCATGATCACCGTAGGGTGGGCGTTGACGAAGCGGGTCAGCGGCTTGCTGGCAACGATCATGATGCCGATCGAGAAGATCACCGCGATCATCATCACCGACAAATGCTCGACCATGCCCACCGCGGTAATCACCGCGTCCAGCGAGAACACCGCATCGAGCACCACGATCTGCGCAACGATCGGCCAGAACGCGGCATGGCGCACCGCGCCACTGGCCTGGGTCACATGGCCTTCCAGGCGTTCGTGCAGTTCCATGGTGGCCTTGAACAGCAGGAACACGCCACCGAACAGCATGATCAGGTCACGGCCGGAGAAGCTCTTGTCGAACACCTCGAACAACGGCGCGGTCAGGGTGACCATCCACGAGATACTGGCCAACAGGCCCAGGCGCATGATCAACGCCAGGCTCAGGCCAATGACCCGCGCGCGGTCGCGCTGATGCGGCGGCAGCTTGTCGGCGAGGATGGCGATGAACACCAGGTTGTCGATACCCAGCACCAGCTCGAGGACGATAAGCGTCAGCAGGCCCAGCCAGGCCGTGGGGTCGGCTAGCCATTCCATTAGCGGGTACTCACGAGGGCAGCGTCACGAGGACGGGAGAAGGAAGGCCTTGAAGGCCGGGGACTGGGGGGCTCCGCGAAGGTGCTCATATGGACCTTGATAGCAAATTGGGAAAATGATCCTACAAGCACAGCAGCTTTCCGGAATAGCGCAAAACTATTACAAAACCTGTAACAACCTTGTAGGAGCGGCCTTGTGTCGCGATCGGGCCGCACAGCGGCCCCAGCTAATGATGCAGCGCTGCTGAAACCCGGGGGCCGCTGTGCGGCCCGATCGCGACACAAGGCCGCTCCTACACAAAAATGCGCTGGCCGGGCGTGAGGTACTTTTCTTCAATACCGCAGGCTGTCGATGCCCGAGCATGGAGGCCACCCTCAACCCAAACGGATCCCTTCATGAGCCTGTCCCTTTCCATGGCCGCTTTCGCACTGGCGGCCTCGATCTCCCCCGGCCCGGTCAACATCGTTGCGCTGGGCAGCGGTGCCCGCCATGGCCTGCGTGCCAGCCTGGCGCATGTGGCTGGCGCCACGCTGGGCTTCTGCCTGTTGCTGGTGCTGGTCGGGCTGGGCCTGCATCAGTTGTTGCTGCGCTGGCCTTTGCTGGGCCTGCTGTTGCACTGGGGCGGCGTGGCGTTCCTGCTGTACATGGCATGGAAGCTGGCCAGCGACGATGGGCAGCTGGGCAGCGCCCATCCCGCCCAGGCCCCCTCGGCCTGGCACGGCGCGGCAATGCAATGGCTCAACCCCAAGGCATGGCTGGCAGCGGTGGCCGGGGTTGGCGCCTACACCGGCGGCGAGCAGCAGTTGCTGTGGCTGTTTGCCTGGATCTACGGGCCAATCTGTTTCATTTCGGTGGCCAGCTGGGCCTGGGCCGGGAGCGTGGTTCGCCAGTACCTGGGCAACCCACGGCACATGCGCCTGCTGAATCGGGGCTTGGCGGTGCTGCTAGTGGGCAGCGCGGTTTATCTGGTCATTCAAGGCTAGCTGCACCAGCCCTGTCGCTGCCCTCAAGACCTGAGCTGTACCTGTAGGAGCTGGCTTGCCGGCGATAGGGCCATCACAGTCAAAATGGCAATTCAGCCGAATGCATTGCGGTAATGCCCCGGCGTCGCCGCCAGGTGCTGCTTGAAGGCCCGCTGCAGGTGCGCCTGGTCGGCAAACCCGGCCTCCTGCGCAACTTCGGCGATTGCCCGGCCCTGGCGCAGTTGCGCCCTGGCCAGCTGCACGCGCTGGTCGATCAGGTAGCCATGCGGCGTCAGGCCGAAGCGTTGGCGGAACGCGCGAATCAGGTAGGAACGCGACAGGCCGCAGGCCGCGCAGATGTCGTCCAGGCTCAGCGGGTCGCCACGATGGGCGCGTATGAACGCTGCCGCCGCGTCCAGTCGCGGGTTGCCCTCGTCGTTCACACTGGCATTACCGCCAAGCATGCCCGGCAGTGCGCCAAACAGTGCCGCCAGGCGGCCTTCGCGGTCCGGCACGCTGGCGTCAAACAGGTCGGCAAAGGCCTGCAACAGGCACCGGTACAATACCGGCGAGCTACTCCAGGCCTGGGCCGGCAAGGCAAACCCCAGTGCCTGCAACCAGGGCATGTCAACGAACAACATCAGGTAGGACCATGGCTCCCCGGCGATGGGGTTGCAGGCGTGCACCACGCCTGGGTTCATCAATACCGTGGCACCAGCCGCCACCTCGATGCACTGGTCACCGTACAGGTAGGTGCTGCGCCCACCCGTGATCACCCCGATGGAAAAGCTCTCGTGGGAATGCGCGGCGTAGCACACCTGGCGCCCGTCCCCTACCCGCCGGGCTTCGACGAAGGGCAACGCCGGGTCGCGCCAGAACCGTGATACTTCGATCATCCCTCACCCCGCTCGCCGCTGCCATGCGCCTGGATACTACACGCTTGTCACGGAATCAGCAGACAACCGCAGGCCATATATCCAACCGCGTTACCCCATTACCACTTGGCTATCGATAAATGCCGTTTGATGCCCCCTCTTTGCATGAAAGGAGCATCGACATGCCAGCCATCAACCCTCATCAACCCTTGCTCGAGGCGCAGCTGCCGCACTGGGCACGCCAGGTAACGCCCAATCAATGGGCCGCGTTGAAGCGAACCCAGATCGCCCCGTGGAAGGCGCAGGACTGGTTCGCCAATGCTGCCCCCGACCTGCGTGAAACAGTGCATGCCAGCCAGGCGCGCCTGATGCAGGCGCAAGCAGCCTTGGCCGGCTCGCTCAAAGGCCTGAAACAGATCACTGAATTCGCCGAGCCATTGCTGCAACGGCGTCTTGCCGAACAAGGCTTTCACGCGCCGCTGCGCAATAGCCAACTGCTGCGGGTCGAGCGCAGCTGGCACTGGGCCGCCCTGCGCTATCTTTACCGCCATCGCCGCGACAACCTGCTACAGGCCGCCCTGCAGAACTTCGCCAGCGACGAGGTGTTCACCGCTGAAAGTGCCATTGCCCTGGGCGATAACATTCAGGTGACGCCGATTCTGGTGCAAGGCTCCGCCCCCTTCGGCATGCAATCACCCGTCGCGCACTTTCCATTGCAGTCGGAGCACTATCAGATGGAACGGCTGCCACTTGAGCCGGCCGCTTTCGCCACACAGTGCCGTGACCTGGACCTGGGTGAGGCTTACCAGGCCCACCTGGAACAACACCTTGCCCAGCCCGCTACCCGAGCCTTGGCCATCAGGGTGCAGAAAGACCGCCTGCGCCTGGCGGCCGACCTTGCCTATCTGCGGCACCTGCTTGACGGCAGCACCCGCGATCAGGTCGAACAACTGTTGCAGGATGGCGCCGTGGGGTGCTGGCAACTGGCGCTGTTCGGCACGCCCCTGCACGAGGTCATGCTGATCGATGCCGGCAGTGCCGGGCTGGCGCTGTACCTGCCCGGCCATGACCCGGCCCTGCGTCAATGCAGCAACCTGGACGCGGTACACGACACGCTGGCGACCTTGCTGCTGGAGCCCGATGCCCGCCAAGCCTTCACGGCCTACATCAGGCAGGACCAACGCACGCACTTTCTCGACCTGTTGCAGCAGAACCTCGACGCCACGGGCAACACGGCCTTTGACCGCCCGTGGCAGCGCGCAGTGCAAGCGGACCTGCGCCCCACACGCGTGGCCATCACGGCCGAGCCTTTCGGCCACTACCAGGACCTGCACCTGGCCCGCCTCAAGCACGAAGCCAGCCTGCTGGCGGTCCCGACAGCAATGGCCGATGCCAACGCGCGAACCAGGCGCCTGGAGGAATGGGAAAGCCTTGGCCTGGATGCACTCGGTATTGCCGCGTTCTTCATTCCGGGTGCAGGCACCCTGATGCTGGCCGTCACTGCCTGCCAACTGCTCGGCGAGGCCTTCGAGGGCTACCAGGCCTGGCATGAAGGCGACCGTCACCTGGCGCTGCGCCACCTGGAGGCGGTCGGCCTGAACCTGGCCCTGATCGGAGGGGTCGTGGCAGCGGGCAAGGTCGTGCCCAAGCTGTTCAACAGCCCGTTGATGGAAAGCCTGCAGCAAGTACGTGGCAACGACGGGCGCTACCGGCTCTGGAATGAAGACCTCACCCCCTACCGCAGTGCCGTGACACTGCCCGAAACCCTGCAGCCCAATGCACTTGGCCAGTACCTGTATCAGGGCCGGTATTTCATCCGCATGGACGGCCAGGTCTTCGAACAACGCTTCGATCACGACCTGCAGCAATGGCGGGTCATTCACCCCGACACGCCCGACGCCTGGCAGCCACCGCTGACGCACAATGCCCAAGGTGCCTGGCGCGGCCAGCATGAACAGCCCGGCCAGTGGCCATTCGCGAAGCTGGCGCGCCGTCTCGGCCCTGCATATGCCGCTTTCACGCCAGAACAGCTGACGCAAGCCGGCCGCCTCTGCGGCATCGACGCCGTGCAGTTGCGCCGGGTGCACCTGGAAGGCCGAGCAACACCCGCGCTGTTGCTCGATGCCCTGCAACGCATGGCGGCACAGGCCGAGGTCGAGGCGTTGGCCGACAAGGCCCCGCCGGGCCTGTTCGAGCGCCTCTACAACGGCAGTGCGCTCACCACCCCGTCAACGCAGAAACTGCTCGCTGCCTATCCGGGGCTTTCCCCTGCCCTGGCCACGCGTTTGCTGGCACCGCTGGGCGAGGTTGAATCGCTCGCCTGGCAACAGCAGGGTCAGCTACCCATTCAGGTTCGCCAGGCACTGGAACAGGTATACAGCGAGCTGCCCCTGGTTCGCGCCCTGGAGGGCGTGCTTCAGCCAGCCCGGGCCAGCAGCGACAGCGAACGCCTGCTGTTCAGCGCCCTGGATGCCATGCCCGACTGGCCTGCGGACCTGCGCCTGGAGCTGCATGGCGCAAGCCCCCAAGGCCCTTTGCTGGAGCATGTCGGCAGCGACCAGACCAGCACCCTGCTCCGCGTGATCAGATCGGCCGAAGGCTATGAAGTAGACCGGGGCGAGCGCCCTGCACCTGGACCGCGTGATCCGGACCTCTGCCGTGCCATAGAGCAGGCACTGCCACGCTCGCATCGCGATACGCTGGGTATCCCGACGGCCGATGGCAGCTCGCTACGCCAGCGCGTACTGGGTTGGGTCGACCTGCACAGACAGACACTGGCCCAACGCCTCTGGGGTCACCGCGCGCTGCTGCGCAAGCCCATGGGCGGCTTGCGCGGCGGTCGGCCGCTTGACCCCGAACCGCCTCAGCCGCGCCTGGCAGGCTCGCTGGCCGGGGCCTATCGGCGCTTGTTCCCCGACGCCACCGACTGGGAATTCGAAAACTGGCTCGGCAACGACGAGGACAACCCGTACGTCGATGACATTCGCTCACCCACACAGCGGCTGCACGACCTGCAGCAGCGTCTGGATACTTTGCGCCGCGACCTGCATGAATGGGCCCTGCCCGATCCGCAGCGCCCGCACCAGCGGCACCTGGCCATCCGCCCCATCCTCAACGCCTGGCGGCGGCTGTCGACCGTAGCGCTTGAAGGGGGTGGCAGCCTGCACAGCCTGGACCTGTCCGGCCTGGAGCTGGACAACCAGGACTTGGCCAGCCTGGCCTTGCCAGACGACTTCACCCATGTGCAGCACCTGTCACTCAGCTACAACCGTTCGCTCAGCCAGTTGCCGGCCGAGTTCTACGAGCGCTTCCCCAACCTCAATCGCCTGCTGCTGGCCGACTGCCGGTTCGACACCGTGCCCCGCCTGGGTAACCCTGAGCACCTCGCCTGGCTGGATATGGAAGGCAACCGCATTACCTGGAGTAGCCAGGCTCAGCAGGCACTGAACCGCTGCACCGGCCTCAACGTGCTGGACCTTTCGGGCAACCCGCTGCTGCAGGCCCCGGACCTGCGCGGCCTGGCCTTTTTGAGGACGCTGTTCCTGAACGACTGTGCGCTCAGCGAATTGCCGCAAGGCCTGGACCAGATGATCGAGCCCATCATCCTGGACATTGGCGACAACCAGCTGCTGCGGCTGCCAGACGACTTCAACCTGCCACGGCCAGTCGCAAACGCCCTGCGCCTGGAAAGCGAATGGCTGGGCGAACCTGTGCTCGCGCAGATCGAGGCCTACAACACCGTGCATCAGGTGGACCTGCTGGTGTGTGAAGGTGACTACCTGGAATTCTTCGAACAGACCGGCCCGGCCGAACTGGCCCTGTGGCAGCGTTTGCCGCTGCAGTATCGGCGCGACCTCAGGCCCTTGCTTGAACTTGAACCGTTCCTGTCCCACCCAAGGCAAGCCCGTGCAGAGTTCTGGCGGCGCCTGGCCCTGATCGAGGCAGACCCCGCCCTGCGTCAGCAATGGTTGACGCACCCACCGTACGACCTGTTCAACCTCCCGCTTTGACCGCCCCCGGGTGTCTGCCTGCACAACAGGCAGGCATTTGCGGCCAGGTTAAGCCAGACTGGTGTTTTTCCGGCGGCCGGTGCATGCTCGCAGCTGAAGCGATTCACCCGGCTTGAAACCCGCCCAGCAATGTGAGGTGCAGTACCCATGGACCGTCTGCTCGATTCACTCTTCCCCAGCGCCGAGAACATCCCGGAAACCTGGCGCCTGGAAGCCCCCCTGGAACAACGCGACTATCTGGTGAACGGCGAGCTCAGGCGCTGGGACGGCCCCCTGGCCACGGTGCGCAGCCCGGTCTGGCTCAAGGAAGGTAACGATGAACATCAGGTAGTGCTGGGCAGCGCCCCACTGCTCGATGCCGACACCGCGCTCACCGCCCTCGATGCCGCCGTGCAGGCCTACGACAAAGGCCGTGGCGCCTGGCCGAACATGCGCGTGGCCGAGCGCATCCAGCACGTCGAGACCTTCCTGGCGCGCATGCGTGAACAGCGCCAGGCCGTGGTCAAGCTGCTGATGTGGGAGATCGGCAAGAACCTCAAGGATTCGGAAAAGGAATTCGACCGCACCTGCGACTACATCGTCGACACCATCAACGCCCTCAAGGACCTCGACCGCCGTTCCAGCCGCTTCGAGCTGGAACAGGGCACGCTGGGCCAGATCCGCCGTGCACCACTGGGCGTGGCCCTGTGCATGGGGCCATACAACTACCCACTGAACGAAACCTTCACCACGCTGATCCCGGCGCTGATCATGGGCAACACCGTGGTGTTCAAGCCGGCCAAGTTCGGCGTGCTGCTGATTCGGCCGTTGCTCGAGGCCTTCCGTGACAGCTTCCCGCCGGGGGTGATCAACGTCATCTACGGCCGTGGCCGGGAAACGGTGAGCGCGCTGATGGCCAGCGGCAAAGTCGATGTGTTCGCCTTCATCGGCACGCACAAGGCCGCCAGCGACCTGAAGAAGCTGCACCCGCGCCCGCACCGGCTGCGCGCCGCGCTGGGGCTGGATGCCAAGAACCCGGGCATCGTGCTGCCCCAGGTGGACCTCGACAACGCCGTCGAAGAGGCCGTCACCGGTGCGCTGTCGTTCAATGGCCAACGCTGCACGGCGCTGAAGATCCTGTTCGTCCACGAGGACGTGGTCGATGCCTTCCTCGACAAGTTCCAGCGCAAGCTGGCCGCGCTCAAGCCCGGCATGCCTTGGGAGCCAGGCGTTGCCCTGACGCCGCTGCCCGAGCCCGGCAAGGTCGACTACCTCGACGGCCTGGTCGCCGACGCAACTGCCAAGGGCGCACGCGTGCTCAACGAAGGTGGTGGGCACAGCCGTGGCTCGTTCTTCTACCCGGCCGTGCTGTACCCGGTGAAGAGCGACATGCGCGTGTACCACGAGGAGCAGTTCGGCCCGCTGGTGCCGGTAGTGCCCTACCGCGACCTGCAGACGGTGATCGACTATGTACTGGACTCCGACTACGGCCAGCAACTTAGCCTGTTCGGCAATGACCCGGCGACCATCGGCAGCCTGGTCGACATCTTCGCCAACCAGGTCGGGCGCATCAACATCAACGCGCAATGCCAGCGCGGCCCCGACACTTACCCGTTCAACGGCCGCAAGAACAGCGCCGAAGGCACCCTGTCGGTACACGACGCCCTGCGTGTGTTCTCGATCCGCACCTTGGTCGCAACGCGCTTCCAGGAGGCCAACAAGGAACTGATCAGCGAGATCATTCGCAACCGGCAGTCGAGCTTCCTGACCACCGACTACATCTTCTGACCGCCGCGCTTATAGAGAATCGGTCTATCACCCCTGTCGATTTTCCATCCGCGCAAACGACTCTAAGCAACAGGGCGCCAACCGGCGCCCCCTTCCAAGGAGAGTCGAACATGGCAGCCAAACCCATCCCCGAAGGCCAGCACAGCATCACGCCCTACCTGGCCATCAACGACGCCGCCAAGGCCATCGAGTTCTACAAGAAGGCCTTTGGCGCAGTGGAAATGTTCCGCCTCGATGCCCCTGGCGGCCGCGTTGGCCATGCCGAGCTGAAAATCGGTGATTCGTCGCTGATGCTGGGCGACCCTTGCGACATGGAAGGCGGCCTCACCGCCAGCCAGAAGCTCAGCGGCACAGGCGTGGGCCTGCACCTGTATGTCGAAGACTGCGACAAGGTCTACGCCCAGGCCCTGGCCGCCGGCGGGACCCAGTTGCATCCCTTGACCGACCAGTTCTACGGTGACCGCAGCGGCACCCTGAAAGACCCGTTCGGCAATATCTGGTTCGTTTCCACCCACAAAGAGGACCTGACCCCCGACGAAATTCGCACCCGCGCGGCGAAGATGTTCGGTGGCAACTGAGCGGTAAGTTGAAAGCGGCGCGACTTTGCTTGAAGCTTGGGGCTCGTAGCTGGGAGCTGCTTCATGCGAATCATCGACAAAACCGCCGCACAGGTCCGTAGCCTGACCCCTGCAGAAGAGGAGCTGCTGGTCGGCTTTGCCACCGGCAGCCTCGCCGGCCCGCGCCTGCTGCAAGCCAACCAGTTGCTGATGAAGGTGCGCAACGCCAACCAGTGGCTGGCCTGCGACTGCCGCAACGACGCCTTGCCGGTACTCAATGTCACCCTCAACGGCAGCACCGGTACGCTGTTTCTCAAGAACAACCCGGGTACTGCCGAACACGCGCCCGGCTGCCCGTTCACCAAGAACGAGCGGGAAGCGGCCGAGCGCGAGAACGACCCCGCGCCACCCGCTGCCTGGCTGCCGCCTGACACACCGTTGCGCCTGATCGGCGATTTTCGCAGCGGCACCGCCGGTGCCGGCGGCGATGGCAGCGAGCGACGCGACCAGCAGCGCCTGCTGTCACTGTTGCTGACCTGGATCGAGACCAGCGGCCTGAACCTGTATGCCACGCACCTGAAAAAGGACCTGACCGGGCAGTTTGCCGAGTTGCGCAGCGTTGCCAGCCGCTATCCGCTGCTGGAACGGGTGCCCGCCAGCAACTACCTGGAAACCCGCCTGGACATGAAGCACATGATGATGCTCAAGTCCCGCCTGCGCGAAGCCACGGTGTTCGGCAACCACCGCCGCCACGGCCTGCTGCTGGACTGCGTGGACCAGATCAAAGGGCGCAAGCTGTTCAACAACCGCAGTGAAGACGGCTTCGACTTCCAGGGCCACCACCTGTACTGGGGCGGCAACCGTACCGCCGGGCCGTTGCTGGCCTTGGCGCTGTACTCGCCGACCAGTGCCGGCAGCCATTTCTACGAGCTGATCCATGTCGCCAGCGTACCGGTGCTGTCCCGCGCCCACCTGTTCCCGGTGTATCGCGACGAAGAACGCGAGCCGCTCAAGGCCCTGGTATCGCTGGTCGACTGGATGGCCGGCAAAGGTGTGAAAGTACAGATGCGCCGCCCGGTGATCGGCGGCCAGGTGATGGATGAACTGGTAATGACTTCGGACCAGGACCGGGTGTTGTCGGTATCGTTGCTGGAGCAGCCAATCGGCCCCGAACCGGATACCGAAAACTTCAAGCGTTACGCCGACTTCAAGAGCCTGGAAACCTTCCGCAAATTCGTTGCCGGCTTCTTCATGCGTGAGCGCTGAGCCCATCTCCCGGCACACACAAAACCTTGTAGGTGCGGCCTTGTTCTGGTCAAGTATTTCCGGACACCGGTTACGGTGATCAAGCCGCCTGCTGCTCCATAGCTATTGGTGACAGGTA
>NZ_JBIGLU010000038.1:0-38555 GCF_043658375.1 Pseudomonas sp. PsB
CCCTCGATTTCAGCTGCGCAGCACATATTGCCGGGGCCGCTTTGCGGCCCTTTCGCGACACAAGGCCGCTCCTACAAGTACTGCATAGGCCTTTTGGGCTGCGGCTCTGGCCTAGGAGGCGCTGCGGGTGACCGCCATCGAGGACAGCGAGATCGTGCTGGTGGATGTGGCCTGAGGCTTTCGCCTTGCGACGCGTTCTCTGTAGGAGCGGCCTTGTGTCGCGATCGGGCTGCGCAGCAGCCCCTCGATTTCAGCTGCGCAGCACATATTGCCGGGGCCGCTTTGCGGCCCTTTCGCGACACAAGGCCGCTCCTACAATTTAGGCCTTTTGGGCTGCGGCGCTAGCCTGGTGTAGCCACTTCGGCGAGCACCTCGGCCGAGGTGGTGACCTGGCGGAAGTGATGCTTCCACAGGTCGATGCCCAGCTTGCCCGACCTGTCGAGCGAAGAGCCTACCGTCATGTCGGTGACCAAGGTGGGCATCAGCCCCGCATCGAACAGGGCGAAACCGGCGGCCAGCACACAGGTTTCGGTCTGCAGCCCACATACCAGCACGCGCTCCACACCCAATTTCTTGATGTAGTCGATGGCCTCTGCGCTCTGCCCGTAGCCATGCTTGACGAACACCTGGTCGGCCTCGACAAGGCTGTCGTCCTCGGCCGCCGGGTGCCAGCCAAGCTGGCGCTCGAACGGCGTGACCTGTTCGTCGTGCAACTCGACCGAGGCAATGGTGGGGATATTCGCCGACAACCGGCGCAGGCCATCGACCAGCCACTCGGGCGGGCTGAAGGTGGACTGGACATCGACAATGAGCAAAACCTGGCGCATGGGCGGATTCCGGGCATGGGCAAAGGCGCGGAGTATAACGCGATCGCCTGTGGTAAAGGCCTCAATGCCACGCTGCCAGGCTGTCCCCCTGGCGGAAGAATGCCCTCAGGTGCTCGACGAAGCACGACACCTTGGCCGACAGGTTCAGGCGTTCCAGGTACACCGCATAGATATCCGCAGGCGGCGTCTGGTAATCGCCCAGCACCTCCACCAGGCGCCCGCTGCGCAGGTGGTCGGCCAGGTTCCACTCGGCCCGCAGCAGGATGCCCTGCCCGTCCAGCGCCCAGTTCAGGGCGACCTCGCCATCGTTGGTGCTGAGGCTGCCATGCACCTTCACCGACTCGCTCTGCTTGCCGCGGCTAAGCCGCCAGATACCGAACGCGGCGTCGTTCTGGCGCAACACGATGCAATTGTGGCTGGCCAGGTCCTTTGGCGATTCGGGGGTACCGTGAGCTTCCAGGTAACCGGGCGACGCGCACAATCGGCGGCGGTTGGCCGCGATCTTGCGGGCGATCAGCCGCGAGTCGGGCAGCTCGCCAAAACGGATGGCCACATCGATGGCATCGTTCGGCAGGGCAATGGGGCGGTCGGTCAGGTGCAGCTGCACCTCCACCTCGGGGTAGCGCTTGGCAAACGATGACACCGCCGGCCCCACGTGGGTACGGCCAAAGCCCAGCGGCGCATTGACTCGCAGCAAGCCCTTGGGCTCGGCGCGGCTGCTGGACACCTGCCGCTCCATTTCCTCGATCTCGCCCAGTATGCGCTTGGCATTCACCAGGTAAGTCTCGCCCTCGGCGGTAAGGCTGATGCTGCGTGTGGTGCGGTTGAGCAGGCGCACGCCCAGGCGCTGTTCCAGCTGGGCCAGGCGCTTGGAGACCGCTGGCGGGGTCAGGTTCAGTTCGCGAGCAGTGCCCGCCAGGCTACCCACCCTGATCAGCTGGGTGAAGAACGCCAGCTCCGATACCGGATTCATAATTAACTTGAGGGAAACAATGAGTTGAATTTCATTGTATTACAGCATTTTTGAAAAACCATTACCTTTTGCCCTGCGTGATTAACCACAAGAAAGCTGGGCTCTTCGGCCGCCAAGGCCAGGTGTGACCTGCACCCCTCACGAGCAGCCCGGCCGCCAGATAAATCCGACTCACAACAATAATTCGGAGACGGCAATGGCCAAGCGATTGTTCGGCAAGTTGTTCGGCAAGCTCTACGTACAGGTATTGATCGGCGTAACCCTCGGGGTGCTGATCGGAGTGTTCTGGCCACAGGTTGGCGCTGACCTGAAGCCCATTGGTGATGCCTTCATCAAACTGATCAAGATGGTCTTCGCCCCGATCATCTTCGCCACGGTGGTGCTGGGCATCGCCAAGATGGAAAACATGAAGGAACTCGGCCGCGTCGGCGTGCGCGCGCTGATCTACTTCGAAGTGCTGTCCACCTTTGCCCTGGTACTGGGGCTGGTGGTGGTCAACATCGTGCAGCCCGGCCAGGGCATGAACGTCGACCCTGCCACCCTGGATGCCAAGAGCATCTCCACCTACACCGCCGCGGCAGCCGGCAACAGCGGCGGCTTCATCGACTTCCTGCTGCATGTGATACCCGGCAGCGTGACCGATGCCTTCGCCAAGAACGAGATCCTGCCGATCCTGCTGTTCAGCACCCTGTTCGGCATCGCCCTCTCCCACCTGGGCCCGCGCGGCAAGCCGATGGTGGATGTGCTCGAAGCGTTCTCCCACGGCATGTTCTTCATCGTCGGCATGATCATGCGCGTGGCACCGCTGGCCGCCTGCGGGGCCATGGCCTTCACCGTGGGCAAGTACGGGCTGGGCTCGATCGTTTCGCTGGGCAAGCTGATGGCGACCATGTACCTGACCTGCTTCCTGTTCGTGGTGGTGGTGCTGGGCGCCATTGCCCGGCTGTGCGGCTTCAACCTGTGGAAGTTCCTCAAGTACCTCAAGGAAGAACTGTTCACGGTACTGGGTACCAGCTCATCCGAGTCGGTGGTACCGCAACTGATGAACAAGCTGGAAAAGGTTGGCGTGTCCAAGCCTGTGGTCGGCCTGGTGATCCCCTCGGGCCTTACCTTCAACCCGGACGGCCAGTGCATCTACTACACCATGGCCGCCATCTTCATCGCCCAGGCCACCAACACACCGTTGACCCTGATGGACCAACTGATCGTGCTGGGTGTGCTGCTGCTCACCTCCAAAGGCTCTGCAGGCGTAACCGGCTCGGGCTTCATCACCCTGGCCGCGACCCTGGCGACCATGGACAACATCCCGGTGGCCGGCATGGTCCTGCTGCTGGGCGTGGACCGCTTCATGTCCGAAGCCCGGGCCATCACCAACACCATCGGCAATGCGGTCGGCACCTTGGCCATCGCCAACTGGGTGGGTGCGCTGGACAAGCAGCGCATGGCCCAGGCCCTGGACGGCCAGCTGCCGGCCGACCCCGAACCCGAACCCGAGGCCGCTGCGCCGCACCCTGCCCTTGCACGCATGGAGGCCGGCACACCCGCACCCTGATCTTTCGAAAAACAGCAAAAAGAACCCGCCTTGTGATGCAGTGAGGAAATAATCATGGACAAAGAAACAGCCGTGTCATCGCTTACCGACGTGATGGCCAAGTTCACCGCCTATATCGGCAAGCGCCTGCCCCGCGACGTCAAGGAAAAGACCGCCAAGTTGCGCGCCGCCGAAACCAACCCGCTGGCCATCGCCGTGTACGACTCGATGGCCGACAACCAGGAATACGCCGACAAGCTCAACCGGCCCAGCTGCCAGGACACCGGCGTCATCCAGTACTTCGTCTCGGCGGGCGCGCGCTTCCCGCTGCTGGGCGAGATGGAAGGCATCCTCGAGAACGCCACCAGGGAAGCCACCATTCAGGGGCCGCTGCGCCACAATGCGGTGGAAACCTTCATCGAGAAGAACACCGGCACCAACACCGGCTCGAAGATCCCGTGGCTGGACTGGGAAATCATCCCCGATGCCGACTACGCCATCGTCGACGTGTACATGGCCGGCGGCGGCTGCACCCTGCCTGGCTCGGCCAAAGTACTGATGCCGGGGCAAGGCTATGAAGGGGTGACCGAGTTCGTCTTCGATGTCATCACCTCGCGCGGTGTCAACGCCTGCCCGCCACTGCTGGTGGGTGTAGGGGTATCGACCTCGGTGGAGACGGCGGCACGGCTGTCGAAGAAGGCCATCCTGCGCGAAGTGGACTCCAGCCACCCCAACGAAAGCGCGGCGATGATGGAAAAGTTGCTGGAGGAAGGCCTCAACGAAATCGGCATCGGCCCGCAGGGCCTGACCGGCAACAGCAGCGTGATGGGCGTGAACATCGAGTCTTCGGCCCGCCACCCGTCCACCATCGGTGTGGCGGTGTCCACCGGCTGCTGGGCGCACCGCCGCGGCAAGATCCGCATCAATGCCGACCTGTCCTACGACATCCTCTCGCACGAAGGGGTAGTACTGTGAAAAAGATCCTGAGCACACCTATCAGCGACGAAGACCTGGCCAACCTCAACGTGGGCGATGTGGTCTACCTCACCGGCCAACTGGTGACCTGCCGTGACGTTGCCCACCGCCGGCTCATCGAACTGGGCCGCGAGCTGCCGGTCGACTTGCGTGGCGGCGCGATTTTCCACGCAGGCCCCATCGTCAGGAAGAAGGACGATGGCAGTTTCGAGATGGTCTCCATCGGCCCGACCACCAGCATGCGCATGGAAAAGTTCGAGAAGCAGTTCATCGAGCAGACCGGCGTCAAGCTGATCGTCGGCAAGGGCGGCATGGGCCCGGAGACCACGACCGGTTGCCTGGAGAACAAGGCAGTGCATGCAGTGTTCCCGGGCGGCTGCGCGGTGCTGGCGGCGACCCAGGTGGAAGAGATCGAGCGTGCGGAATGGCAGGACCTGGGCATGCCGGAGACGCTGTGGGTGAACCGCGTGCGCGAGTTCGGCCCGTTGATCATCTCCATCGACACCAAGGGCAACAACCTGTTCGAGCAGAACAAGGCCCGGTTCAACGAACGCAAGGGGGCGGTGATCGAGAAGATCAACAGCCAGGTGCGGTTCATCAAGTAAGTGCGTGTGACATGGGGCCGCTTTGCGGCCCATCGCGACACAAGGCCGCTCCTACAGGGGTATCACCAAGCCTGAGGGCAGTGATACCCCTGTGGGAGCGGGCTTGCCCGCGAATGGGCCGCAAAGCGGCCCTTGTCACGCTTTCTCTGGCCCTCAACCTGCCAGGTTGAAGTCCGCTGCAGTCACCGTGGTTGCATCCGTTACCCCCACCAGGCGGATGGAGTCGGTACCGATGCTGACCAGCGTGTCATTGCCGACATCAGCGATGGTGACGCTGCCGGCAAAGGTGGCCGCGGTGATGTTGAGGGCAGCGATATCCAGCCGGTCCTGGCCACCCTGCGGAACAGCGTCGAAGTTGATGATCAGGTCATTGCCGAAGCCGGCAGCGAACTGGAAGACATCATTGCCGTCAGTGGCCATCATGGTGTCGTTGCCGGCACCGCCCACGACGGTATCGTTACCCGCCCCACCGTTGAGGAAGTCATTGCCGGCACCACCCTGCAAGGTGTCGTTGCCAACGTCACCAAACAGCGTGTCGTTGCCGTCGCCACCCTGCAACACATCGACGCCGTTGCCGCCGTCAAGGCTGTCATCGCCGGCACCACCCTGCAGGTTGTCGTTGCCGGTGTCCCCAAACAGCGAGTCGTTACCGGCGCCGCCGTCGAGGGTGTCGTTGCCAGCGCCACCGTTCAGGGTGTCGGTGCCCAGGCCGCCGAGTAACTGGTCGTTGCCAGCATCGCCGTTCAGCGTGTCGTTGCCTGCCGCGCCGGTGATGATGTTGGCCAGGCCATTACCGGTACCGGTGAAGTTGCCCGCCCCGATATAGGTCAGGTTCTCGACGTTGGCACCCAGGGTGTAGCTGGCCGCCGTGGCACGCACGGTATCTGTACCGCCCGCCGTAGCCTCGACCACCACATCGCCGGCGTTATCCACCACATAGGTGTCGTTGCCAAGGCCACCGACCAGGCGGTCGATACCGGCACCGCCATTGAGCAGGTCGTTACCGGCACCACCGGTGATGGTGTTGGCCAGCGTGTTACCGGTGCCGGTGAAGTTGCCTGCCCCGGTAAAGGTCAGGTTTTCGACGTTGGCACCCAGGGTGTAGCTGGCAAGGGTGGTCTGCACCAGGTCGACACCACCGTTCAGCGCCTCGCTCACGGTGTCGCCGAGGTTGTCGACCACGAAGGTGTCGTCGCCTGCACCGCCAACCATGGCATCTGCACCTAGCCCGCCGTTGAGGGTGTCGTTGCCGGCACCGCCGTCGAGGCTGTCGGGGTCGTTACCCCCATTGAGGATGTCGTTACCATCCCCGCCGAACAGTTGGTCGGCACCACCCAGGCCGTTGAGCACATCGTTGCCGCCCAGCCCCGAGAGCGTGTCGTTGCCCGCACCACCGGTCAGGGTGTTGGCCCCGGGAGTACCGACCAGCACCACGCTCGGCGGTGGCACCACCGCGGCAGTTGCGGCCGAGGTCAGCGACTCCTGGGCGCCGAAGGCGTCGGTGTAGCTCACGACCACCCGCAACTGCCGGTTACCCTGCTCGAAGCCCGGGGTGAAGGTTGCAGCAGTGGCACCCGCGATGTTGCTGAAGGTGCCGCCAATGTTCTGCTGCCACTGGAAGCTGAACGCGCCCAGCCCATCCAGGTCGGCGATACTGCCGGTGAGCGCGGTCAGCGTCTGGCCCTGGTCTGGCGTGGTGTCGCTGATCAGCACGGCACCGGTGGGCGCATCGTTGACGTTGGCCACCGGGTCGAGGATGTCGGAGGCGATGCTTTCCTGCACACCAAAGTCATCCACGTAGCTGACCACCACCCGCATGTTCTGCCCCACCTCGTTCTGGGTGAGGAGGAAGGTGCTGTTGATGGCGCCAGCAATGTCGACCCAGCCGGTCCCCCGGTTGGACTGCCACTGGAAGGTGAACCGCGGGTTGCTCAGGCCGTCGGCATCGACGATGGTTGCCGGGTTGGCGGTGAGCGTCTGGTTCTGCACCAGCAGCCCGGTCACGGTAGGCCCGGCGGTCGGCGCGTTGTTCGGCGCCGAATCGACGATTTCCAGCGTGCCCTTGGTGTCCTGGTACACTGCGCGTACGCGGATGTTCAGCCCCGCCACATCGTCCGTGACCCGGTAGGTGCTACCGACGGCTCGCGAAACCTCGCCGGCAGCAACGAAGGTGATGTCTTCATAGACACCCGAACCTGGCAGGGTCTCCACTTGCCAGTAGTACGCCACCGGGCCGGTGATCGCACCGGTCAGGTTGGTCGCACTGACGTTGTCCGCGTCATGTACCGCCAGCGGGGTGACCCGCAGCAGCTGGCCGCTGACCGGTGTGTCGTCACGCACGCCGGTGGCAGCGTCAAGGATCACCAGGCTGCCGGTGGGGCCGGCGTTGACCGCGGTACCCACACCGGAGGCTTGCGAGCCATCCGAGAACTGCAGGCGCTCGATGCCGGTCAGGCGGTCGACACCATCACGCCCGGCCACCGAGTCGGTGACGATCACCGAGTTGCCATCGACCACCACGCTATAGTCGGTGGCCACCCCCGAGAACACCGCCGTGTCGTAGCTGTCGGTGCCGCTCAGGATTTCACGGACGATCACCAGCTGGCCCGGGTTGTAGGTGCCATTGAGCATCAGCGGCACCATCGGCTCCATGCTGTCGTAGCTGGCGATTTCCGGGCCGGTGCCGTCGCTGTTGGCGCGCACGCTGATGCGCACGTTCAGCCACTTGTCACCGTCGAGGATGTCGTCGCCACCACGGCCTTCGATCAGGTCGCTACCACTGCCGCCGAGGATGATGTTGCCACCGTCGTAGAACGTTGCCCCGGCAGCCAGCAGGCCGGACAGGCCGTTGATCAGGCTGATGTTGGTCAGCACGCTGCCGTTGGCGCCGTTGGTTGGCAAGGTGGCAGAAGTTTCGCTGTCACCACGCAGGAAGTCGCCATGGGCCGAACCCGACAGGCCTTCCATGATGTCGAAGCGCACCAGTGCAGACGCGCCCGAACCCGGTACCGGCGGCACATCGAAGAAGCGGTCGCTGAAGTCGGCAGTCACGCCCTGGGCCAGGCCCTTGAAGGTCGCCCAGTCGTAGCCGGAACCACCGATGTAGCGGTCACCGAAGCCCAGGCTGCCGACCATGATGTCGTCGCCGCCTTCACCGTTGAACTTGTCGTTCTCGTTGCCACCGATGAACACGTCGTTGCCGATGATCGGGTCGTTGCCGAGCGGGTCGAAGTTGTCGCCAGGCGCACCGTCCGAGGTGCCCTTCTCGATCCAGTCGTCACCTTCGTTGCCCATGTCCTGCTCGTTGGCCTTGCTGCCCAGGATAAAGTCGTTGCCCTGGCCGCCAATGGCTTCGGAGGCGTCCTCACCGGTGACGATGAAGTCGTTGCCGAAACCGCCGATGATCAGGTTGACGCCATTACCGCCGTGCAGCACATCGTTGCCGTCGCCGCCCTGGATGTTGTCGTCACCACCCATGTCGCTGATGATGTCGTCGCCGGCACCACCACGCAGCTGGTCGTTGCCGTCGCCACCCTCGATGCGGTCGTTGCCGCCATCGCCCCAGACCGTGTCGTCACCCTCGCTGGAAACCAGGATGTCGTCACCGTTGGTGCCACCCAGCACGATATGCTGGTCACCGGCATAGCGGATGTAGTTGGTGTCCGGGCCTGCTGTCAGCGGGCTGTCGCGGAACACCACCTTCTCGCCGTTTTCGCCCAGTGGGTCGGCATTGCCCAGCCCTTCGTTGAACTGCTTGCTCTGGTCCACTTCCAGGTAGAAGCCAACGTCGGAGAACACCAGGCCCGGCAGGTGGGTGGCCGAGGTGTTGGCCATGATCAGCTTGGCGAACGAGTTGCTTTCCAGCTCGGCGTTCATCGACAGGCCGGCGGTGCGCTCCAAGTAGTAGAAGCGGTCGCCGTCCTGCAGTTTCTCCATCTGGTTCTCGAACACGAAGTTGAAGGTGCTGCCGAGCATACCGCCGAACGGGGTTTTCGCTTCGGCCAGGCCGCCGATCCACAGGTCGATGGCATCGACCCCGGTTACGGTCACTGCCCTCAGGTCATCGGCGTTACCCAGCACACCATCCCTGCCAGGCAGATTGACGTTGGCGTAGGCGCCGGTGCTGTTGAGGAAGTCCAGGCGGTCGCCCGGCGCGCCGGCGCCGCCGAACACCAGGGCCATGGCCGCCGCGCGTTTTTCCAGCAGCGTGGTGGCCTCGGTGATGGTGCTGTGGGTGCCGTAGGCAGCGATGAAGTTGATCAGCGACTCCGGATGCTTCAAGTGCTGCACCAGGTCGACCCAGCTGGTGTAAGGCTTGAGCTGGGTATCGCCGGTTTGCGCGTAGATGTCGCGGCGCACAGCGTTCAGCGAAGGGATACCGACGTCGCGGCCACGGGCGATGTTGATCGCCGGCAGGTCCAGCGGCAGGCCGAGCAGGTTGTTGCGCAGCGCCTCGGTGACGAACTCGTCGATCTCGTTACCGGCCTGGCGGGTGACCCCGCGCACGATGGCGCTGGTGGCATCCTCGGGGGTGACGCCACTGGCGGCGTACGCCAGCGGGTTGAGGAACGCCGCGATCAGGCCCAGTTGCTGGTCGGGGTTGGCGCTGGCCGGGTCGCTGATGACGGTGAAGTCGACGTCGAAGCGGTCAACGGTCTCGGTCAGCATCGAGTGGCCGAAGCGGTACACGGTGTGGGCGAATTCGGCCACGATCGACGCATCGAGGTCGACGTCATACACCTGGGTCGGGGCGAAGAACAGGTCGACCCGCGGCTGCACGGTACGGGCGAACTCCTCGAACACCAGGTGCTGGTACTGCATCTCGGTACCGAACTTGGCGGCCTGGAACAGCCGCTCGCCATTCCACACCAGTGCGTCGATTGCGGCCTGGTCGGCCGGCAGCACGGTTATCGGGTTGAGCAGCCACTCGTTGATAAAGGCCAGGTCACCCGAATCGAGCACGGTGTCCATGGTCTGCGCCACCAGCCGGTTGTGCTCGGAGTGGAAGATCGCATGCACGGCGGTCAGGCCGATGTTCTCGTTGACCCTGCCGTCGCCAGCGATGTAGTGCGCATCGAGCAGTTCGTTGTCGTAGGCCAGGTTGGCGCCGGTCTGCGGGTTCACCGGCACGGCGTTGCCCACATCGGTATCGGCATCAGGCGCCAGTACGCCGTTGCTGAACACCGGCACGGCATTGTGGGCGATGTCGGCAAGGAACTGGTGACCGGTGCGCACGGCGTTGGTCAGGTCGATCGGCGCCAGCGGGTTGCCTTCGACCTGCTGGTCGTCGGCCGTGCCGGCAATGCCGTCGGCATCTTTCATGATTACCATCGGGAAGCCGTTGGGCCCCTTGATGAAGTTGCCGTAGGCGTCGGTTGCCAGCAGCGGTACGTTGTCGACGTCGGCATCGGTCAGGTTGATACCCAGTACGTCACGGGCCTGGGCCTTGACCACCTTCCAGGTCGCCATGCCGCCGATTTCGGTGTCGTCCGCGGTGCCGTACTTGCCATCTGCCCCCAGGTCACGGTTGGTGATCAGGCGGCCGGTGGCGACGGGAGCACCGTCGACCGTCACATAGGCGCGCAGGAACACCTGGTGTGAAGGGTGCGAGCTGTAGGTCTGGTTCTGGTCCACGAACGGCGAGGTGGTATTGGTGTGCTCGTGGATATCGTCGGCCGTGCCAAGCACGCCGTCCGGCCCAGGCTGGTTGGTCGCACGTGTCACCACCATGAAGTTGGTGAAACCGCCCTCCACGTACAGCGGGTCATCCGGTTGCAGCGGGATGTAGATGGTGCCCGAGCCCCCCTTGGTGACCAGGTCCAGGCCATGGTCGAAGAACTGGCCGAAGAAGGTCATCCAGGCGTTGAACGGCGCGGACAAGCCGGCATCGGCGGCGGTGTTCTCGAACAGGTACACGTCGTGATCGTCGTCGGTGCCGAACTGGCCGTCCAGGCCCGGGCTGGCGACGATGCGCACGCCGTCCTTGAGCACGTCGTCGTTGCCCTCGACGCCGAAGTTGAGCACGCCGTCCGCACCCGGGTCATACGCGGTGGCATAGGCCGCCGGGTTGTTGGAGGTCTGGTCGACGATCAGGTTACTGATGGTGCGCGGCTGCGAGTCGAACACCGGGCCGCTGGTCTGCTCGTACGACGAGCCCGGAATGGCCGGCGAACCAGGGCCGAAGAAACCGGCCGGTGCACCTTCGGCCGGGTTGAACACCGGGTCGGTCACGCGCGGGAAGACGTTGTCGGCGGCACCGAACTGGGTGTTGTTGATGCCGTTGAGGTTCATCAGGTTGTTGTTCGAGCCATCCACCGCACGCAAGCCCAGCGGCGCACGGATGTTGGGCAGCAGCGAGAGGATGTCTGCTCCGTTGGCGTCGGCCTCGGCGATCTTGATCTGCTCGAGGATGAAGTTGAGGTCGGAGCGCACCATGTGCAGCCCGGCACCGCCAGCTGTGGCATCCGCCACCGGCGTGGCTGGCGTCGGTACCACAGGCGCGCCCGGTTGCACCACGGTGGTGGGCTGGGAGAACAGCACTTCGGTGGTGCCATGGGCGTCCTGGTAGATCGCCTTGACCCGCAGGGACAACCCGGCCAGGTCTGGCGACACCTTGAACGTGGTGCCGTCGGCACTCTGGAACGCCAGGTCGCCTGCCGGCAGCAGGATGATGTCTTCGAACACACCGCTGCCCGGGGTGGCCTCGAACTGCCAGTAGTACGACACCGAACGGTCAGCGAGCGTGCCAAGCGGGTTGCCGGCGCTGATGTTGTCGGCATCCCGCACGCCGGCCACGTTTACCGTAAGGAGGTCACCCACGGTAATCGCGCCGCCGTTGTTATCAGTAACGGTCGGGCTGCCGACAGGCTGCGCATTCAGCCCTTCCACCAGCACCCGCTGGCTGTCTGCGAACTGCAGGCGCTCGATGTGCAGCAGGGTATCGACGCCATCGCGGCCGGCCACGTTGTCGGTCACCGTCCAGACGTCATCGGAAGTGTCCAGCGTACCTTTGGTGTTCTGCGTCACCGTGTACTCGCTCTGCACCCCCGAAAACACCGCCGTGTCGAACGCCGCCCCACCCGTCGAGGTGCCGGGCAGGATTTCCCGCACGGCCTTGAGCTGGCCAGGGTTGTAGGTACGGTCGAGCATGAACGGAATCATGTCGACCATGCTGTCGAAGCTGGCGATTTCAGGGCCGGTGTGGTTGACGTCTCCCGGCGCGTACACGGCGATGCGCACGTTGAGCCACTTGTCGCCGTCGATCAGGTCATCACCGCCACGGCCTTCGATCAGGTCGCTGCCGTTGCCGCCGAGCATGATGTTACCGGTGGCAAAGCCGGTGGTCGGCAACCCGGCATCGGCCAGGAACTGCTGCAGGCCACGGATCAGCGCCACGTTGGTCAGCGCACTACCGGTAGCACCACCATGGTTGAGGATGGTCACGGCATCGACATTATCGCCCTTGAGCACATCGGCGAAGTTCGAACCGGACACGCCCTCGACCTCGGCGAAGCGGTCGAGGATGGAGGCCGGCGAGGCGCCGACCGGGTTGAAAATACCGGTGTTCTGGTTCGGTGCGTTGCCATGAGGCTGAGCCAGGGCGGCCAGGGTCAGGTCGACGGTGACGCCGACCTGGTCATTCTTGTTGGTAACCCAGTCGAAACCGGACATGCCATCCATCTTGTCCTGGGCATCGCTGCCGACAAAGATGTCATCGCCGCCCTCGCCTATCATTTCGTCGAAGCCGCCACCACCGACGAAGATGTCGTTGCCGACCACTTCGTCACCCAGCAGCGGCGCAAAGTTGTCGCCGGGCGCACCGTCCTGGGTGCCCTTCTCGATCCAGTCGTCACCCTCGTTGCCGGTCGGTGGCAGGTTGGTCTTGGCGCCGAGAATGAAGTCGTCGCCCTGGCCGCCGAAGGTGGTGCTGATGTCCTCGGTGGTGATGATGAAGTCCTGGCCGTTGCCGCCCAGGATCAGGTTACCGCCCACCAGCATGCTGCCGGCGACGATCACGTCGTTGCCGTCGTTGCCTTCCAGGCGGTTGTCGCCGAAGGAGTCGGTGATGATGTCATCACCGGCACCGCCCAGCACCGCATCGTTGCCCGCACCGCCTTCCAGGGTGTCGTTGCCGGCGTCGCCGTAGACGGTATCGTCGCCCTCACCGGAGATGATGATGTCGTTGCCGGAGGTGCCGCCCAGCACCACGTGGTCTTCGCCGGTGTAATGCAGGAAGTTGGTGTCGGTGCCCACGGTATCGGGGTTGTCGCGAATCACCAGCGACACCACTTCGACGCCGTTGATCATGATGCCGCCAGTCGGGTCGGCCCGGCCATCGGCGCCCAGGCCGGTGAACTGCTTGGTCTGGTCCACCTCGAGGGTGAAGGTCGGCGTGAGGAACACGGTGTTGGACAGGTGGGTGACATCGGAGTTGAGCATGATCAGCTTGGCGAAGGAGTTGTTCTCCAGCTCGGTGCCAAAGTTCATGCCCGCGGTGCGCGAAAGGTAGTAGAACCGGTCGCCGTTCTGCAGCGCTTCCAGCTGGGTCTCGAAGACGAAGTTGAAACTGGAGCCGAGCATGCCGCCGAATGGCATTTTCTGTTCGGCCAGGCCGCCGACCCAGAAGTCGATGTCATCGACACCGGTCACGGTCACCCCGCTGATGTCATCGGCGGTGCCGGGGATGCCGTCCGCGCCGGCCAGTGTCACGTTGGCATAGGCGCCGGTGCCGTTGAGGAAGTCCAGGCGGTCCGCTGGCGCGCCCTCACCGCCAAGCACCAGCGCCACGGCGGCGGCGCGCTTGGCCGCTTCGGTGTCCGCCCCGATAATGGTGGCGTGGGTACCGTAGGCGGCGATGAAGTTGATCAGCGACGCCGGGTGCTTGAGATGGTCGGCAAAGTCGGCCCAGCTGATGTAAGGCTTGAGCTGGCTGTCGCCGGTCATGGCATAGAAATCGCGCCGCGCCTCGTTGAGGGTGGGGATGCCGGTGTCACGGCCACGGGCAATGTTCAGCGCGGGCAGGTCCAGCGGCAGGCCAAGCAGGTTGTTGCGCAGCGCCTCTGTGACGAACTCGTCGATTTCGTTGCCCAGCTGACGGGTGACGCCACGGATGATCGCGCCGGCCGCTTCGTCGGCGGTAGCGCCACTGCCGGCGAAGGCCAGCGGGTTGAGGAAGGCAGCGATCAGGCCGAGCTGCGGGTCGCCGTCCACCGGGGCGAACGCCGGGTCGAAGCGGTCGACGGTCTCTGTAAGCATCGAGTGACCGAAGCGGTACACCACATGGGCGAACTCGGCGAGGATGGCCGGGTCGATCGAGGTGTCGTAGCCATTGGGGGCCAGGAACTCGTCGATCTGCGGCTGGATGGTGCGGGCGAACTCTTCGAACACCAGGTGCTGGTACTGCATCTCGGTGCCGAACTTGGCCGCCTGGAACAGCCGCTCGCCGTCCCATACCAGCGCGGCAATTTCGGCTGGCGTGGTGGGGATGGCAGCGACATCATCGATCAGCCACTGGTTGAGGAACGCCACATCGCCGGAAGCCAACAGGGTGTCCTTGGTCTGCTGCACCAGGCGGTTGTGCTCGGAGTGGAACACATGGTGCACGGCAGTCAGGCCGATGTTCTCGTTTACCCGGCCGTCGCCGGCGATGTAGTGGGCGTCGAGCAGTTCGTTGTCGTAGGTCAGGTTGTTGCCACCCGGCCCCACCGGCTGTGCGTTGCCCACGGCAGTATCGGCGTCGGCCTGCAGCACACCGTTCACGATCACCGGCGCGGCGTTGTGGGCGATGTCGTCAAGGAAGCCATGCCCGGTGCTCACGGCATTGGCCAGGCTGATCGGCGCGTCGCGGTTGCCTTCGACCAGCGTGGTGACGTCGTCGGCGGTACCGGCGATGCCGTCGGCGCCATTGTTGACGCGCATTACCACCTGCGGCATGCCGTTGGGCCCGCGCAGGAAGTTGCCGTAGGGGTCGGTGGCCAGCAGCGGCACGCTATGCACATCGGCATCGGTCAGGTTGATACCCAGCAGGTCGCGGGCCTGGGCCTTGACCACTGCCCAGGTGGCCATGCCACCGCTTTCACCATTGCCATCGTCGGCGGTGCCGAAGCGGCCATCGGCGCCCAGGTCACGGTTGGTGATCAACCGCCCGGTGGCTACCGGGTCGCCTGCGGCATTGAGCGTGTATTCACGCAGGAACACCTGGTGCGAGGGGTGCGAGCTGTAGGTCTGGCTCTGGTCGACGAACGGCGAGGTAGTGTTGGTCTGGCCATCGTCGGCAGTACCCACCACACCATCGGCGCCTGCAGTACGCACCGCGCGCGGCAGCACCATGAAGTTGGTCGGGCTACCTTCGACGTACAGCGGGTCGTCCGGCTGCAGCGGGATGAACACGACGTCGGTGCTGCTCTTGGTGACCAGGTCCAGGCCGTGGTCGAAGAACTGGCCGAAGAAGGTCATCCAGGCGTTGAAGCCGGCGGTCAGGCCGACGTCGGGCGACACGTTGGGGATGAAGAACACCTCCGTGTCGTCAGCGGTGCCGAATACCCCGTCGATGCCGGGGCTGATCACCGGGGCGGCGCCGCCATTGGCTTCGACCGCTGCCGGGTTGTTCGCCGTCTGGTCGACGATCAGGTTGCTGATGGTGCGTGGTTGCGAGTCGATGACCGTGCCGGTGCCGGCATAGTCGCCGGTGAAGGATGGGCTGAGCAGGCGCAGGAACGAATTGTCGGCGGCGCCGAACTCGCTCTGCCCGGTCACCAGGTTGTTGTAGCTGCCGTCCACGGTACGCAGGCCGAACGGCACCTGGCTGTTGGGCAGCAGGTCGATCAGGCTGGCGCCATCGGCATGCGCTTCGGCGATGAAGATCTGCTGAAGGATGAACTCCAGGTCCGACTTGCTGAAATCTGCCATTTCAATTGCCCTCGATCTGTCGGGAGATGACTCAGGGCAACAGGGTCCTTCCCGCGCCCAGTCAATGTGACGTGCGCAGTTCTGATTCTGGGTTCTGGGGCAGTTGGGCACTACGGTGCTGCGTTATCGCCACTGGCCTCATCGCCGGTTAGCCGGCTCCCACAGGAATGGCGGGAACCTTGTAAATGGTGCGATACAGGTAGGCACCGCACACACATCGACCCCAGCTCGCACAGGGTCCGAATACATCAGACTAAAGTCGTAGAAGAAAACCTTGTCAATATCCCGTCAAAAATTCACGCAACGCTGACAGCGCTATACAACTTACTGTTTTCACGGCACTTATGAAAAGTTCAAAGATTTTATAGAGCAAAAAGATATTACCGAGTGTTTTACTGCAACCTACGCTCCAGCATGTGGGAGCAGCGCAGCGTTTTGGACCATTCGCCCTCAGAGCGACCCGCCTGCGAGCCGACCAGAAGCCACAACTACCGCTGTACGGGCCGCCGCAAGGGCTTCCCGTTTGTGATAAAGGGAGGCCCCGATGCACAAGCCACCACGCACTCGTTCCGAGCTGGCCGACGTGCTGTTCCGCCTGCGCCGCAGCTTTTTTGCCCTGGCCGCCTTCAGCGGCGTCATTAACGTCATGATGTTGACGCCAGCTATTTATATGTTGCAGGTGTACGACCGCGCCCTGGTCAGCCGCAACGTCACCACCCTGACCATGCTCACCTTGCTGGTGATCGGCCTGTTCATGCTGATGTCGGCCCTGGAGATGGTCCGCACCCGCGTACTGATCCGGGTCGGCAACTTCCTCGACATGGATCTGAACCGACGCATCTTCAGCGCTGCCTTCGAACGCAACCTGAGCCGCGCCGGCGGCAACCCGGCCCAGGCCTTGCAGGACCTGACCCAGGTACGGCAGTTTCTCACCGGCAACGGCCTGTTCGCCTTCTTCGATGCCCCGTGGACGCCGATCTACCTGCTGGTCTGCTACCTGATCCACCCACTGCTGGGGCTGGTGACGTTGATCGGTTCGCTGATCCTGGTGGGCCTGGCCTACCTAACCGAGAAGGCCACGCAAAAACCCTTGGCCGAGGCCAACCAGGCGGCACTGTCCTCGGCCAGCTACGCCAACAACAACCTGCGCAACGCCGAAGTGATCGAAGCCATGGGCATGCTGCCAGCGATCGGCAAGCGCTGGTTTCAGGGCCATTTGCGCATCCTGCAGATGCAGACCCTGGCCTCCGACCGCGCGGCGATCATCAGTAGCACCGGGCGCTTCGTGCGCATTACCTTGCAATCGGTGATCCTCGGTGCCGGCGCACTGCTGGCGATCGAAGGCAAGATCACCCCCGGCATGATGATTGCCTGCTCGATCCTCACCGGCCGCGCCCTGGCCCCGGTAGAACAGGTGATCGCCGCGTGGAAGCAACTACAAGGCAGCCGTTCCGCCTGGGGCCGGCTCAACGACCTGCTGCACGACTACCCGCAGCGGCCACCAAGCATGTCGCTGCAACGGCCAATGGGCATGCTGGCCGTGGAAAACGTGGTCGCCGGTGCTCCCGGCACCAGCACCAGCATCGTGCGCGGGGTCAGCTTCAGCCTGGTCCCGGGTGAAAGCCTGGGCATCATCGGCCCGTCGGCTTCGGGCAAATCCACCCTCGCCCGCCTACTGGTAGGCGTGTGGCCGACCCAGGCCGGCAAGGTGCGCCTGGACGGCGCCGACATCTTCACCTGGAACAAGGCCGAACTCGGCCCCTGGCTCGGCTACCTGCCGCAGGACGTGGAGTTGTTCGAGGGCACCATCGCCGAAAACATCGCACGCTTTGCCGAAGTGGACAGCGAAGCGGTGATCCGCGCTGCCCGCAGCAGCGGTGTGCACGACATGATCCTGCGCTTCCCGCAGGGCTACGACACCCGTCTGGCAGCCGACGGCAGCCCGCTGTCCGGTGGCCAGAAGCAACGCATCGCACTGGCCCGCGCGCTGTATGGCGAGCCGAACCTGGTGGTGCTGGACGAGCCCAACGCCAACCTCGATGACGTTGGCGAAAAGGCGTTGGTCGATGCGTTGGCCGAACTCAAGGCGCGCGGGGCCACGGTAATCCTGATTTCCCACCGGCCCAATGTGCTGTGCGCGGTCGACAAGGTGCTGATGCTGCGTGACGGTGCCGTGCACATGCTCGGCAGCCGCGACGAAGTGTTCGCGGCGCTGCGCAAGGCCAGCGTGATCCCGACGGCGACCGCTGCGCCGCTGGCGTCGGTAAAAGTACGGGAGTGACCGATCATGCAGATGACCCAACACACCGAGTTGATTCCCGCCGAGGCTCGCAACGAGATCGACCTGGACATTCATCGGCCGGCACGCTGGGGCGTGTGGCTGGTCGTCGCCGGCTTTGGCGGTTTCCTGCTGTGGTCGGGCCTGGCGCCGCTGGATGCCGGTGTGGTCGCCACCGGTACCGTAAAGGTCAGCAGCAACCGCAAGGCCGTGCAGCACCTGACCGGTGGCACGGTCGAGGCGATCCTGGTGCGTGAAGGCGATGTTGTGAAGAAAGGCCAGGAGGTGGTACGCCTGGACGCCCTGCGCGCGGTGGCCGAACAGGGTGCGGTCAGTGCCCAGTACATCGTCAGCAAGACCGTGGAGAACCGCCTGGAAGCCGAGCGCGATGGCCGCGACCAGGTCACCTTCGACCCTGCCCTGCTCAAGCACTACGGCGGCGACCCGCGCCTGCTGGCAGCCATGGACCTGCAACAGCGCCTGCTGGACACCCGCCGCGCGGGCCTGGCTGGCGAACTGAGCATCCTCGAGGAAAACCTGGCTGCCACGGCGGTGCAGCTCAAGGGCCTGCAGCAGGTGTACGGCGCCCGCGCCTCGCAGATCGGCTTCCTCAACCAGGAACTGCAAGGCACACGCGTGCTCGCCGCCGAAGGCTATGTACCACGCAACCGCCTGCTGGAGCTGGAGCGCAACAATGCCGACCTGTCCGCCGGCCAGGCCGAAAACCTCAACAACATTGCCCGGGCGCGCAGCCAGGCCACCGAGATCAAGCTGCGCATCCTGCAACGCCAGCACGACTACCTCAAGGAAGTGGAATCACAGCTGACCGATACCGCCAAGGAGAACACCACCCTGGCCGATCGCCTGCGCGCGCTGGACTACGAAGTGACCCATACGGTGATCCGCTCGCCGATCGACGGCATGGTCCAGGCCCTGAGCATCGCCACGGTCGGCGGCATCATCCAGCCAGGGGCCAAGATCATGGAGGTGGTACCGCTCGACCAGCCGTTGCAGGTCGACGCGATGATCCCGGTGCAGGCCATCGACAAGATGGTGCCGGGCCTGGACGTGGACCTGGCCTTCCCGGCCTTCAACCATGCGAAGACGCCGAATATCCCGGGGCGGGTCAAGACCATCTCCGCCGACCGCCTGATGGACGAAGAAAGCAAGCAGCCGTACTACCTGGCCCAGGTGGAAGTGACGCAGGACGGCATGGCCCTGCTGGGCAGCAACCATATCCGCCCCGGTATGCCGGCCACCGTCACCATCAAGACCGGCGAGCGCAACCTGCTCAGCTACCTGCTCAAGCCGATGCTCGAACGCGTGGACGCCTCGTTCAAGGAGCAATGACATGAATCGCCCGTGCCTGATGTTGTGCCTGTTGGGGTTGTCCGTACAGGCCAGTGCCATGGACCTGAAGCAAGCCTGGGACCTGCTGCAGTACCAGGGCCCGATCTACCGCGCCGCGGTGCACGAGAAAGAAGCCGGCAGCGAGAACCGCGCCATCGGCCAGGCCGGCCTGCTGCCGCAGATCAACGCTGTGGGTTACTTCAACAAGGTCAATGGCAGCCAGCGTCAGAGTGGACGGGACAACGACCTGGACTATGACTCCAAGGGTGCCAACGTGCGGTTGCGCCAACCGCTGTTCAACAAGCAGAAGATGGCCGAATACCATCAGGGCCAGCAACGTGCCGACTACAGCGTGGCGGTGTTCGATGCCAAGACCCAGGACGCTGCGGTGCGCCTGGCCGATGCCTACTTCGACGTGCTCCTGGCCAGCGAAACCATCACCCTGGCCAAGGCCAAGCTGAATGCCTTCGAAGAGCAGCTGGCGTCGGCAAAGCGGCGCATGGAGCTGGGCGCCGGCACCATCACCGACATCGACGAGTCGATAGCCCGTCGCGACCTGGCCGAGGCCGACCTGATCGAGGCCCAGGACAACCTGGTCAACGCCCGCCGCAAGCTGGAGGAATACATCGGTGAAACGCCGGAGTCGCTGACCACCTTGCAGCCGGGCTTCAACACACCGCCGCTGATGCCGGGCAACCTGCAGGACTGGCTGGTCAAGGCCCAGGCCGACAGCCCGTTGATCCATGCGCGCCGGCACAACTACGAGCTGGCCGAAGAAGAAGTGAAACGCGCCCGCGCCGGGCACTGGCCGACCCTGGATTTCGTGGCGGGCTATACCGCCGGCAGCAGCCAGTCGATCTCCGAACTGAACCAGCGCAACCACTACAGCTCGATCGGGCTGGAGCTGAACATTCCGTTGTACAGCGGCGGCAGCACCAGCGCCCTCACCCGCCAGGCCAGCGCCAACAGTTCCAAGGCCCTGGATGAACTGGACGCCACGCGCGAGGAAGTGATTTCCGGCACCACCCGCGAGTACCGCGGCGTGCAGAGTGGCGCCTTGCGCATTCAGGCGCTGGAAAAGGCCGTAGCGTCCAACGAACGCTCGCTGCTTTCGGCCCGCAAGGGTTTCAGGGAAGGCGGCACCAGCACCAACTCGGATGTGCTCAATGCCGAGGAGTTGCTGTTTGACGCCCGGCATGACCTGTTCGAGGCGAAGCTGAACTACCTGATGTCGCGGCTGCGCCTGGCATCGTCGGTGGGCAGCCTGGGGGATGACGATATCCAGCAGATCAACGATTACCTCGGGCCGGAACTGGTGGTGAGTAACTGATGGCAACGGCCCTTGTAGGAGCGGCCTTGTGTCGCGATCGGGCCGCGGAGCGGCCCCCGGATTTCAGCTACGCAGGACAAATTGCCGGGGCCGCTTTGCGGCCCGATCGCGACACAAGGCCGCTCCTACAACGAACCGTACAACCCTCGCTGCCCCCATAGCTGCGCCTCTCCTCTTCAGGCTATGATCGGTCACCCCGCCGCGGACGCCCTGCCCCATGCCCGTAGACCTCCAAGCGTTATACCCCAGGCTGATCCACCTGATGCTGGACACGGTGTTCGTGGTCGACCGGGACAACCAGATCGTTTTCGTCAGCGATGCCTGCGAGGCGCTGCTGGGCTACCGGGCCTGCGAACTGATCGGCACCCCGATCACCGACTACATGCACCCTGACGACCTGGCGATCACCCGCGCATCGATCGTCCGGGTGATGAACGGCCAATCCCACTACGACTTCCGCAACCGCTACATCCGCAAGGATGGCGGTATCGTGCATATCCTGTGGGCCGCCTGCTGGTCCGATGAGGCCGATGCCCGCATCGGTGTGGCGCGGGATGTCACCGCCCAACGCCAGGCCGAGGAGGAACTGCGCTTCCTGGCCCACCATGACCCACTCACCCGCCTGGCCAACCGGGCCATGTTCAATGACCGGCTGGACGCAGCCCTTGCCGCGGCCCGGCACCACAACCACCCGCTGGCGTTGCTGTTCATCGATATCAATGACTTCAAGGACATCAACGACAACCACGGCCACAGCGTGGGTGACCGGGTGCTGTGCACCCTGGCGCGGCGCCTGGAAGGCTGCGTAGGTGCGACCGATACAGTGGCGCGGATGGGTGGTGACGAGTTCACCGTGCTGCTGACCGACTACGTGTCGCCAGAGGCCATCGCCGAGCAGGTGGCACGCATCCTGGCCGCCATGGCCGAGCCACTCGGCGCCGAGTTTGCGGGCATCGACGCGCCATCCTGCAGCATTGGCGTGGCCCGTTTCCCCGAGGACGGCAACGATGCCGACATGCTGCTGCGCCATGCTGACGGCGATATGTACCGGATCAAGCGACAGCGCGCTGCAGCCGGCTGAGCGCTTTGGCGGCCGCCAGCGGAAACGAGCACGACGGAGATGACCATGCGCAACCCTGAAGACGCCTTGCTCGACAGCTGGCAGCACAACGCCCAGGCCTGGATCGATGCGGTGCGCAGCGGCAGTATCGACAGCCGTCGCCAGGTCACCGACCAGGCCATCCTGCTGGCCATTCTTGGCCGCCAGCCCGAACGGGTGCTCGACCTGGGCTGTGGTGAAGGCTGGCTACTGCGCGCGCTGGCCGACCGGGGTGTCGAGGCGGTAGGTGTGGATGGAGACCGGGCGCTGGTGGATGCCGCGCGTGCTGCAGGCTCCGCCGAGGTGCACCTGGCCAGCTATGCACAGCTGGCCGCCGGGCAGGCCTATGTTGGCAAGGACTATGACCTGATCTGTGCCAACTTCGCCCTGTTGCAGCAGGACATCATCCCGCTGCTGGCGGCGATGAATGCGTTGCTGGCGCCCGGCGGTGCGCTGGTGATCCAGACCCTGCACCCGTGGAGCGTGGCGGATGGGGATTACCAGGATGGCTGGCGGGAGGAGGCGTTTGCCGGGTTCGCCGGGGATTGGCAGGTGATGCCCTGGTACTTCCGTACCCTGGCCAGCTGGCTGAACGCGCTGGACATGGCGGGGTTGCGGCTGGTCAGCCTGCAGGAGCCACAGCACCCGCAGAGTGCGCTGCCGCAGTCGCTGCTGTTGGTGGCCGAACGCCCTTGAAGCATACGCGGTCGGTGTAGGAGCGGCCTTGTGTCGCGATGGGCCGCAAAGCGGCCCCAAGATTCATGCGGTGCTGCTGAAATCCTGGGGCCGCCTTGCGGCCCATCGCGACACAAGGCCGCTCCTACAGGGACCGCGCCGGGCTCAGAGGACCGGCTTGCGCGCCGCCCCGCTGCGGGCCTTGGCCATGGCTGCCAGGCGCACCGCAACGTTGGCCGCACCGTAACCGGCGTACCCTCCCTTGCGCTGGATGATCTCGAAGAAGAAACGCTCTTCGAACGGCTCGGTGTACACGTGGAACAGCTCGCCGCCCTGGGCATCGCGGTCGTACAACACGTTGTAGTACGCCAGTTCGCTGAGGAACTCGTCGTCGAAATCGAAACGCGCCGCCAGGTCGTCGTAGTAGTTCAGCGGGATCTCCAGCAGCGGTACCCCAGCCAGTTTGGCCCGCGCCACTTCGCGGAAGATGTCGTCGCAATCGAAAGCGATGTGGTGCACGCCCGAGCCACGGTAGCTGGACAGCGCATGGGCGATGGCGGTGTTGCGGTTTTCCGAGATGTTCAGCGGCAGGCGCAGGGTGCCGCACTGGCTGCGCAGGGCGCGGCTCTTGACCAGGCCATAAGGGTCCGGCAGCACCACTTCGTCGTCGGCAGCGAAATCGAACAGGCTCTTGTAGAACAGCACCCAGCTGTCCAGCGACTCGGCCGGCAGGGCCAGGGCCATGTGGTCGATACGGCGCAGGCCGCCGGTGGCCGTGGCATTCTTGTCCAGGCTGAAGTCGGTGTCGTACAGGGTCTGGCCGGCAGTGCCCTGCTCCACCAGGTACAGCAGGCTGCCATCTGGCGCTCGTACCGCCGGCACTTCGCACTCGTTGGGCCCGACCAGGCCACGGAACGGCTGGCCACGGAAGGCGGTGGCGCGCTTCAGGGCGGCTTGCTGGTCCTTGACCCGCAGCGCGGTGGCGCACAGCGACGGCCCGTGGGCCTCGAAGAAGTTGTGGCCGAAGGAATAGGGTTCGGCGTTCAGCACAATGTTGATATCGCCCTGGCGCAGCAACTGCACCTCTTTGCTGCGGTGCTTGCCGGCATCGGCAAAGCCCAGGCGCTTCAGCCAGCTGCCCAGGCGCGCGCCAACGGCTTCGTCGACTGCGAATTCGAGGAACTCCACGCCGTCATAGGCACTGGCCGCCGGTGGGGTGAACAGCACACCGGGCTCGATCGAAATACCTTCCTGCTCCAGGCGCAGGCGGGTGTGCTCTTCGAGGTACAGCAGCGAACGCAGGCCGTCGGCGGCATTCTGCCGGGGCGGTGCGGCGCGGAAGCCGTCGTTGAAGATTTCCAGCGACAGCGGCCCGCGGTAGCCGGTGGCAAGGATTGGCGCCAGGAAACCGGCCATGTCCATCTCGCCCTGCCCCGGGAAGCAGCGGAAGTGGCGGCTCCACTCCAGCACATCCATGGCCAGGATCGGCGCGTCGGCCATTTGCACGAAGAAGATCTTGTCGCCGGGGATATCGCGGATCGCGCTCGGATCGCCCTTGAGCGACAAGGTGTGGAAGCTGTCGAGGATCACCCCGAGGGCCGGGTGGTCGGCCTGGCGCACCAGGTTCCAGACTTGCTGGTAGGTGTTGACGTGGCGGCCCCAGGCCAAGGCTTCGTAGCCAATGCGCAGGCCGCGTTTGCCAGCGTGCTCGGCCAGCAGGCGCAGGTCGTCGACCAGCAATTGCTCTTCGCCCAGCGCATCGGCCTGGACGTTGCTGCATACCAGCACCAGGTCGGTGCCCAGTTCCTGCATCAGGTCGAACTTGCGCTCGGCGCGGTCTAGGTTTTTCTGCAGGCGGTCGCGGCGGCAGCCCTCGAAATCGCGGAACGGCTGGAACAGGGTGATGGCAATACCCAGGTCGGCGCACATCTGCCGTACCTGGCGCGGGCTGCCGGCGTAATAGAGCAGGTCGTTTTCGAAGATCTCGACGCCGTCAAAACCGGCGGCGGCGATGGCTTCGAGCTTTTCCGGCAGGGTGCCGCTCAAGGACACGGTAGCGATCGAACGCTGCATGGCGGGAGTTCCTTGTTGTTAGAGGGTTGAGGCCAGGGCTGCCTGTACCGGCCCAATCGCCGGCAAGCCAGCTCCCACAGGATTGGCGCATACCTTGTGGGAGCTGGCTTGCCGGCGATTGGGCCAGACCTGGAAAATCAGGACCACAGTTCCTGGCACGATCGATTATTCGCAGGTAAAGTCGTCGCTTCAATCTCTTTGTACGGAATGGTTAGTTTTGCGTTCGATTATCGCACAAAACCGGTTTTAGCGAATTGCCAGTCCACTGGCCCGTGGTCAACATGAACCACAGACGCAGGCACACCGACCCTCGCCTCCTGCCTTGGCGAATCTCCGGCGGAACCTGTGCAAACAACAATAACAACGGAGACAACGATGGCTCACTCCAGCTCTCAAGCCAAGAAAGCGACCGCCAGTGGATGGATAGGCTCGGCACTCGAGTACTACGATTTCTTCATCTATGCCCAGGCCGCTGCGCTGATTTTCCCGCAGATCTTCTTCCCCAACACCGACCCGAAAATGGCCATCATTGCCTCGCTGGCCACCTACGGCGTGGGTTACCTGGCGCGCCCGGTCGGCGCCTTCGTGCTGGGCCACTGGGGTGACACCCGCGGCCGCAAGAACGTACTGCTGCTGTGCATGTTCCTGATGGGCCTGTCGACCATGGCCGTGGGCCTGCTGCCCACCTACCACGACATCGGCCTGCTCGCCCCGGCCTTGCTGGTGGTGCTGCGCCTGATCCAGGGCTTTGCCGTGGCCGGGGAAATCTCCGGTGCCAGTTCGATGATCATGGAGCACGCACCGTTCGGTCGACGGGGCTACTACGCCAGCTTCACCCTGCAAGGCGTGCAGGCTGGCCAGGTGTTGGCGGCGGCAGTGTTCCTGCCACTGGCCTACTTCATGCCCAGCGAAGCCTTCAACGACTGGGGCTGGCGCATTCCATTCCTGATGAGCGCCATCGTGCTGATCGCCGGCTTCATCATTCGCAAGGAAGTGCACGAAACCCCGGCGTTCGTGAAGGAAGAGAAGCAGGACAAAGTCGCCAAGTCGCCGATCAGCGAAGCCTTCCGCCACAGCTGGAAGCACATGGTGCTGGTGATGTTCATGGCCCTGATGAACGTGATCCCGGTAGTCGCCACCATCTTCGGTGCGGCCTACGCGGTGCAGCCAGCCTATGGCATCGGCTTCGACAAGAGCGTGTACCTGTGGATTCCGGTAGTCGGCAACATCGTCGCGGTGCTGGTGATTCCATTTGTCGGCAATCTGTCCGACAAGATCGGCCGTCGCCCGACCATGATCGCCGGTTGCCTGGGCTCGGGCCTGCTGGCTTTCGTCTACCTGTATGCGATCAGCATCCAGAACGTACCGCTGGCGTTCGCCTCTTCCATCGTCATGTGGGGCATGGTGTACCAGGGTTACAACGCGGTGTTCCCAAGCTTCTACCCAGAGCTGTTCCACACCCGCTACCGTGTTTCGGCCATGGCCATCGCGCAGAACATCGGCACCATGCTGACCGCCATGCTGCCGGCGCTGTTCGCCCTGGTAGCCCCGCCTGGTTCGGACAACATTCCGCTGGTGGTCGGTGGCCTGGCGTTCTTCATCACCTGCGTGTGTGCCCTGGCAGCGTACATCGCCCCGGAAACCCATCGCCTGGCGATGGAAGACCTTGGCAACCCCGATGCCAAGCCGATGGACAAGACCGCGTATGAGGCTAGCCGTAAAGGGAGCTTTCAGGCAGTGAGCCACTGACAGATTGCAGGGGCTGCAACGCGGCCCCGGCAGTTTCAGCCCTTGACCACTTCCTGCAGGCGCGCCCAGAGCTGTTCGACATGCTCTCGCTCGGTCGGCAATGCGCCAATCGACACCCGCACCATCCACCGTCCATCCAGCGTCGCCGGCGTCACATAGGCATCCCCGGACGCGTTCAGCCGTTCGGCCCAGCCCTTGGTATGCGCATCCAGCGCCTCCCCTTCCAGCCCCGCAGGCCGATGGCGAATGCACAACGTCTGCAACTGCACCGGCGCCAGCACCTCCCACTCCGCCGCCGCGCCGATTTGCCCGGCCAGCCACTGGGCATTGTCCAGGTCACGCCGCAGCCGTGCCTGCAACGCCTCGACCCCCTCGCTGCGCAGCATGAACCAAAGCTTCAACGCGCGGAACCGGCGGCCCAGCGGGATACCCCAGTCACGCAGGTTCTTCACCTCGCCATCCACCGCCGACTGCAGGTAGCTGGGGTTGGTGCTCATCACCCGGATCAGGTGCTGCGGGTCACGCACATAGTAGATCGAGCAATCGAAGGCCACACCCAGCCACTTGTGCGCGTTGACCACCAGCGAATCGGCCAGCTCGATGCCGTCCCACATCCAGCGGCACTCCGGCAGGATCATCGCCGAGCCGGCCATGGCCGAGTCCACGTGCAGCCACAGGCCATGGGCCTGGGCGATCTCGCCGATCGGCCGCAGCGGGTCGAGGGCCGTGGTGGCGGTGGTGCCGGTGGTCGCGACCACGGCGCAGGGCTGGTTGCCGGCGGCCAGGTCCTGCTCGATCGCCGCCTGCAGTGCTTCCGGACGCAGGGCATAGCGTTCGTCGGTCGGGATCAGGCGGATGTTGTCGCGGCCAAAACCGGCGAGCAATGCGGCCTTGTCCACCGAGCTGTGGGCATGGGCGCTGACATAGACGATCAGCGGCCTGGCCTGGGCTTGCAGGCCGCCGCGTACCAGTGCGTAGTCGCTGGCGCGTTCCCGCGCGCAGATCAGCGCCACCAGGGTACTGGTGGATGCGGTGTCCTGGATCACCCCGCTCCATTGGTCAGACAGGCCCAGCAACTGACGCAGCCAGTCGAGGGTGGTTTCCTCCAGCTCGCTCAGGGCCGGGCTGGACTGCCACGACAGGCCCAGCACGCCCAGGCCAGTGCTGAGGAAGTCACCGAGGACCGACGACAGGGTGCCGTTGGAGGGGAAGTAGCCGTAGAAGTCCGGGTGCTGCCAATGGGACAGGCCGGGCATGACCAACTGGTTGACGTCGTCGAGGATCGCAGCGAAAGGTTCGCCTTGCCGGGGGGCCTGAGCGGGCAAGGCGGCCTTGAGATAGCCGGGCTCGACCTGGGCCATGACCGGGCGCTCGCCGACGGTCTGGCGGTAGTCGGCGATCAGGTCGATCAGTTGGTGGCCGTACTGGCGGAATTGTTCGGGGGTCACCTGGGGTCTCCTGTGGGTTTTTCGCTGCCTGTGCTGGCCTCTTCGCGGGCACGCCCGCTCCCACAGGTATTGCACCAGGCTTGAGAGCGATGCAGTACCTGTGGGAGCGGGCGTGCCCGCGAAGAGGCCGGTACAGGCAACACAATGCCCCAGTCTAGGCACCTATCCCGAAGTGAATAACCCCGCCTCACGCATACCTGCTATGGCAAACCCGCATGCCCGCCCTGCACGCCAAACTGCGACTGGCGCCACAACTCGAACACCCGGTTGCGCAACCAGCGGTGTTCGGCCGAGGCCTGCAGGCGCTGGTGCCACACCACCCAGTAGCGCTGGCTGTGGTCGATGAAGCCCAGCGGCCGCCAGGCCAGGTCATGCAGGCGGCACAGCTGCCGGGCGATGTGCTCGGGCACGGTGGCCAGCGCCTGGCTGTTGGCGATCACCTGCACGGTGGCAGAGAAGAACGGCACTTCCAAACTGACCCGCCGTTGCAGGCCCTGGGCGCGCAAGTGGCGGTCGATGAAGCTGTCCTTGTCGCCTCCACCGGAAATACGCACATGCTTGTGCGCCAGGTAGTCGGCCTGGCTGAGCGCGCCACGGGCGGCCAGCGGGTGGTCGTGGCGCATCAGGCACACCGCGCGGTCCTCACCCAACAGCCGCCCGTGCAGGTTGGGTGGCGACTCGTCGAACAAGGTGGTGGCCAGGTCGATCTCGCCGCTGGCCAGCAAGGCGTACTGGCCGGCCTGCCAGGTGCGGTACTCCAGCGATACACCCGGCGCTTCGCGCTCCAGCGCCGCCACCAGCAGCGGCAGCATGTGCTCGGCCACGTAGTCCGAAGCGGCCAGGCAGAAACGCCGCTCGCAGCGCGCCGGGTCGAACACCGCGGGCTGGCGCAGGGCGTGCAGCTCTTCGAGAACCTGGCGCAGGGGTTCGACCAGGGCTTCGGCGTGTTCGCTGAGCACGTAACCGCGGCCTTGGCGTACCAGCAAGGGGTCGTCGAAGGCTTCGCGCAGGTGGGCCAACTGGCGGCTGAGGGCGGACTGGCTGACGCCCAGGCGCTCGGCGGCGTGGCTGAGGTTCTTCAGCTGCAGCAGGTGGTCGAGGGTGCGCAGGTGGGCGAGGCTGAGGGAGGCGAAAGCGGGGTTCATCGGGGTTCGGCTCCAGACCGCTGGCGAGGGCTTTGCCCTCGTTTCGCGACACAAGGCCGCTCCTACATGGGTCATGCGTTCCCCTGCAGGAGCGGCCTTGTGTCGCGATGGGCCGCAAAGCGGCCCCAGAGAAGCAGATCAGTCAGTCAGACCAACATAAACGTTCTGCACGTCATCGTTCTCGTCGATGGCTTCGAGGAACGCTTCCACCTCGGCCAGCGCCTCGGCACTCAGGGTTGCCGCGCTCACCGGGTTCTTCGGGGTGTAGCCGATCTTCGCCGAGGTCACGGTGAAGCCATGGTCCGGCAGGGCCTTCTGCACCGCGTCCAGGTCGGTGGTGTCGGTGATGAATAGGGTCGAACCCTCTTCGTCGCCTTCCTCGAAGTCCTGGGCACCGGCTTCGATGGCCGCCATTTCCGGGTCGGCGTCGCCGCTCGGGGTGGCTTCGATCAGGCCGACGTGGTTGAAATCCCAGGCCACCGAACCACTGGCACCCAGCTGGCCCTTGCGGAACAGCACGCGGATTTGCGCGACGGTGCGGTTGACGTTGTCGGTCAGGCACTCGACGATCAGCGGTACCTGGTGCGGGGCGAAACCTTCGTAGCTTACCGCCGAGTACTGCACGGCATCGCCGTCCAGGCCCGCGCCCTTGCGGATTGCGCGTTCCAGGGTCTCGCGGGTCATCGAGGCCTTCTTGGCCTGCTCGATGGCCAGGCGCAGGCGTGGGTTCATGTCCGGGTCGGCGCCGGACTTGGCGGCGATCTGGATCTCTTTGGACAGCTTGCCCATGATCTTGCCTTTGGCGTTGGCCGCGGCTTCTTTATGTTTGGCTTTCCACTGTGCGCCCATGTCGACTCTCTTGTTTCAGCGGCCGGTTCAGGAAGCGACCGGCCAAAAGTGGGTGCAGTTTATACGCCCTCCGGCCTGTGTTCGACAAGAAATCTCATCAGCCTTTATCGGCCTTGCCCGCCGCCGCGGCAAACCGCGCCAACCGCACATCCAGCCTCCGCGGCCGCTGCCCACGGTCCTCGGCCCGCTCCTTGCGGCGGATGGCATTGCGCACCATCAGCGAACCCAGGTAGCGGATCGGCTCGGGCGGGAACAGTCCCAGCGGCCCCTTGACCAGCGGCGAACGGGTCCATGGGTTGTCCAGCCCCAGCGCCAGCGACGACAGAATCTGCCCGCCCATGTGGCACGGCCCGACGCCGCTGCCGGAGTAACCAAAGCCGTAGAACACGTTGCCCTGCCCGTCCAGCCGGCCAAAGAACGGCAAACCGGTGACCGAGCGGTCGGACGGCCCGTTCCAGCTCGCCGCCAGCGGCACCTCGGCCAGCGCCGGGAAAAACCCGCCCAGGCTTTCACGCAGCAGCGGCCGGTACGGCGACGGCTGGTCGAACACCGGCAGGATGTGCCCGCCATAGGCGAAGGTATTGCCGCCCTTGCCGAGCATCAGCCGACCATCGGAGGTGTTGTGGTAGTAATGCACGAATATCCGCGAATCGAGCACGCTGATGCCGCTGTCCAGGCCGACCTGGTGCAACAACTCGGGGCAAGGTTCGGTGATCACCATGTCGCTGGAAACAATCGCCACGCTGCGCTCGAACTGTGGGAAAGCCCGCGCCATCCAGGCATTCAGGCCCAATACCACGCGGTCGGCGCGCACCGTGCCATGGGCCGTGCGCACCTGCACCGGGGCGCCGTGCTCCAGGCCGGTCATGGCGGTGCCCTCATGGATGCGCACGCCGCGCTGCAAGGCCACCCGGCGCAGGCCGCGCACCAGCTTGCCCGGCTGCACCGTGGCCGCGGCCGGCGAGAACCAGCCTTCCAGGTGCCGCGCCGAACCCGCCAGGCGCTGCACCTGCTGCAGCGGCAGGCGGCGAAACGAATTGATGCCCTTTTGCTCCAGCGCGGCGATCACCGCGTCGGTGGCGCCGACCTGCGCGGTGTTGGTGGCGGTGTACAGCGTGCCGTCCAGGCGGTAGTCGCAATCGATGCCATTGGCCGCGCAGAACGCGCCGATCTCACCGATGCTGCGCTCGGACTCACGCACCAGGCGCACCGCCTCGGCCACCCCGAACAGCCGCTCGAGGGTGAAGTACTTGGCCGACCAGGACAACGCACAGCCACCATTGCGGCCACTGGCACCGGCACCGCAGATATCGGCCTCGATCAGCACGATATCCAGGGCCGGCACCGCTTCCTTGAGCATCAGCGCGGTCCACAGGCCGGTATAGCCGCCGCCGACGATGCACACATCGCAACGGGCATCGCCTTGCAGCGGTGGGCACACCGCCTCTTGCGCCGAATCCAGGGCCTGTTGCAGCCAGAAGGGTCTCATTCGCTCGCTTTCCTTTCAGGTACGCAGTGGCTTGATTGCCATGCTGGTATTCGGGGCCACGTCAGTGCTTTGCGCAGCGCTGGCCGGGCGGCTGTTCCAGTGCGGCAGCAGCACCAGCGCCGAGAACAGCGCGCAGCCGGCGAACACGATGAACACCGTGACACCATCGAAGTACCCCGGCAGCAGCCCGCCCAGCACCGCTCCCACCGAGCCACAGCCGTTGACGAAGCCTGCTGCGGTGGCGCCGGCCTTGGCAGTGCCGAAGTCGATGGCCGCAGCGCCGCTGATCATCGAGTCCGGCCCGTACAGGGTCAGGCCCATGACGAACAGCAGGGCCACCACCAGGATCACGCTGCCGGTGTGCATGGCCGCCATGAACGCCGCCAACGCCACGGTCAGCAACACCAGGCTGATGACACAGGCCGGCATGCGCCGGGCGCCGAACAGCTTGTCGGAGGCCAGGCCGATGATGATCGGGCCGAGCAGCCCGGCCAGTTCGAAGGCTGTCGGGATGATCGCTGCCCCCACCTTGCCCACCGAGGGCATCTGCTCGAAGACGATCACCGGCCCCCACAGCAGGATGGCGTAGCGCGCCGGCTTCAACAGGAAGTACGCCAGCCCCAGGGTCAGCACCGTGCGGTTGCGCATGATCTCCTTCAGCGGCGCCCACACGCTGCACAGGTTGCCGGCCGGGGCCATGCTTTGTGGCTCGGGCTCCACCGCCGGCAGGCCGACGTCTTCAGGCTTGTTGCGCTGCAGGAAGAAGAACAGCACGGCCACCAGCGCCACCACCGCGGCACTGGAGAAGAACGCCGCGTGCCAGGTACCGACCAGGGTATAGGCCCACCAGCCGGCGAACGGTGAGGCCACCAGGCCGCCGAAGGCATAGCAGGAACTCCACAGGCCCAGCACCCGCCCACGCTGCGACGCCGGGAAGAAGCTGCCGATGTTCTTGCACAACCCGGCCCAGCCGGTGGATTGCGCCAGGCCCTGCACCAGCATGCAGGTGGCGAAGATCGGGAAGGTGGCGTAACTGCCCATCACCACCGCCGCAGCAGCAGAAATCAGCAGGCCGCCGAGCACCACCACGCGTGGGCCAAAGCGGTCGGCAAGCATGCCCCAGGTGAACTGGCCCACGGCGTAGGCGGCCAGGTAGATGGCGTCGAGGTTGGCCATGGCGGCCTTGTCGAGCATGAAGTTGGGGTCTTCACCGATGCCCAGCTTGGCCACCGAGAAGGCCTTGCGGGTGAAGTAGAAGGCGGCGTAGGCCAGCCAGGTAATGGCGAAAATCTGGATACGCCAGCGTTTGAACGCGGCTAGGGATTGATTCATGTAAGTCTGACCTCTTGCTTGAGTGTGCCGGCAGAATGTGAAGAAACGCCTGTCTTGTTCTTGTGTTACGCACAGCGATGACGAGGCTGTCATCGGGTCAGATGGCGCCGTGTGGGTGCCATGGCCCTGGCGGCACTTGTGGTACCAGCGTCGGGCTGACATGCATGGAAACAGTTGCGCTAAGATAAATAAAATCGATTTATCGTATTTCACACATAAGCCCAGCTTGTTACTGAGGTCGTCATGTCGGTTTCCCACGCACAACTCAAGGCCTTCCATGCCGTGGCCGTTCACGGCAGCTTTACCCGCGCCGCCGAAAAGCTGTTTCTTACCCAGCCTGCGGTGTCGGACCAGGTGCGCAAACTGGAGGAGCGCTTCGGCGTCTTGCTGTTCCACCGCAACAAGCGTTCGGTGCAGCTCACCGACCTCGGCGAGCGCCTGCTGGGCATCAGCCAGCGCCTGTTCGCCTGCGAGGCCGAAGCCCATGAACTGCTGCAGGATTCGCGTGCGCTGCACACCGGCAGCCTGGTGCTGGCGGTGGATGCGCCGGTGCACGTGCTGCCGCAGATCGCCCGCTTCTGCCAGCGCTACCCGGGCATCCAGGTGAAAATCGAGACCGGCAACACCGACGAGTCGCTGGCCCGGCTGTTCAGCTACCAGGCCGAGCTGGCCCTGCTGGGGCGGGACGTCGACGATGAGCGGCTGCACTGCCTGCCGCTGCGCCGCGACCCGATGGTGGCGTTTGTCTCGCACCAGCACCCATGGGCCAGCCGCGGCGCGATCAGCCTGGCGGACCTGGACGATACGCCGCTGGTACTGCGCGAGCCCGGGTCGGTGACGCGGCAGACGCTGGAAGAAGAAATGCAACGAGCCGGGCTGCGGATTCGCCCGGCGATCCAGGTGGAAGGCCGGGAAGCGGCGCGGGAAGCGGTGGTGGTGGGGATTGGTGTGGGGGTGGTGTCGGCGGCGGAGTTTGGTGCGGATGCGCGGGTGTGCGCCTTGCCGATCGTCGATTGCCAGCGGCACCTGACCGAGACACTGGTGTGCCTGAGCGAGCAGCGCACGCGGCGGGTGGTGGCGACCTTCCTGCAGATGGTTGAGGAAGGGTTGTAAGCCTGTGCCGGCCTCTTCGCAGCACAAGGCTGCTCCTACAGAATTATCGCATCCCCCTGTAGGAGCAGCCTTGTGCTGCGAAGAGGCCGGTACAGGCAACCCAACTATGCTGGGATAACCTCAACCCTCGGCACACAACCCATGCTCTACCGCCTTGCCGCCGACACCCTGGTCCTGCTGCACCTGCTCTTCATCCTGCTGGTGCTGTTCGGCGGCCTGCTGGTACTGCGTTGGCGCCCTGCCCTGCTGCTGCACCTGCCGGCGCTGGCCTGGGGCCTGGCGGTGGAATGCCTGCACCTGGGCTGCCCGCTGACCACCTGGGAAAACCGCATGCGCAACGCGGCTGGTGACGCAGGCTACCAGGGCGGCTTCGTCGAGCACTACATCTGGCCGTTGATCTACCCCGCCGGGCTGACACCGCACATCCAGCTGCTGCTGGGCACTTTTGTGCTGCTGCTCAACCTCGGCATCTACAGCTACGTGGCCTGGCGCTGGCGCCGCCCTAGCGGGTAGCGATCACGAACAGCCGCGGGAACGGCAACAGCACCTTGCCATCGGTGGCCGGCGGGTAGTCGCGCTGCATCGCCTGCAGATACATCTGCAGGAAATCCGCCTGCTCCTGCTCCTCCAACCGCCCCAGGTACGGACGCAAGGCCGAACCCTTGAACCATTCCACCACGGCTTCCGCGCCACCGGCCAACGGGTGGTGGTAGGTGGTGCGCCACACATCCACCCGCGCGCACAGCGGGCTGAGCAGGTCGTAGTAGAACGCCGCGCTGTGCCGCGGCGGCAGCTGGAAATCAGCGAACTTCGCCGCCCAGGGGCCCTGGCTGGCGATTTCGCGCAGCTGCCGGTGGGCCGGCTCGTCGAGGTTGTCCGGGGTCTGCACAGCCAGGCTGGCACCTTCGCTCAGCTGGCGCACCAGATGCGGGTACAGCGAGGCGTGGTCGGGTACCCATTGCAGCGAGGCATTGGCCAGGATCAGGTCCTGCGGCTCGGGGGCGGACCAGCCGGCAATGTCACCGACGACAGTGCGCACCCGGGGGATGCACAGCCGTTTACGTTCGCGGGCCTTTTCGATCATGTCCGGGTCACTGTCCAGGGCCGTCACCTGGGCATCCGGGTAACGTTGCAGCAGCACCTCGGTGGAATTGCCAGGGCCACAGCCCAAGTCGGTGGCGTGGCGTACCGGGCGTGGTGGCACAGCGGCGAGCAGATCGCGCACGGCGCGGGTACGCTCGTCTTCGAACAGCGAATACTGGGTGGCGGACCAGGCCATGTGAAGCTCCTTTGGGCGGGCAATGTGTTCAGCATATGCCATGTAACGGGCTACGCGATCCCTGTAGGAGCGGCCTTGTGTCGCGATCGGGCCGCAAGGCGGCCCCAGCGATAGTCGCAGCAATCGAGAAATCTGGGGCCGCTTTGCGGCCCGATCGCGACACAAGGCCGCTCCTACAACGTCGCACAAGCCGGAACTGGCCCAACAACGCAAAACGGCCGGGTCCCTGAGGGAGCCGGCCGTTTCGAGAAGCGAGTGACGCTTAGTGCTGCTTGCCAGTGCGGATCTGATGCACCACACCCATCGCCACCACGATTGCCGCGGCGATACCGGTGGAGATCACCAGGATCTGGTAGTCAGGCATGAAGGCCATGGTTACCAGGGCGGCCACGATGAACGCGATCACCAGGTAGGTCAGCCATGGGAACAGCCACATCTTCAGGCGTACTTCCTTGCCTTCGGCAATCAGCTTGCGGCGCATGCGCAGCTGCGAGAAGGCAATCACCAGGTACACCAGCAGGGCAATCATGCCGGTGGTGTTCATCAGGGTTTCCAGCACGTCTTTCGGGCGCAGGGTCTCGCTGAAGTTGATCAGCGCACACACCACGGCCACGGCGCACGAACCCATGATCGCGTACACCGGTACACCGGTGCCGGCGCGGGTGATCTTGAAGAACGACGGCGCGTCGCCACGCTGGGCCAGGGAGAACAGCATGCGCGAAGCGGTGTAGTGGCCCGAGATCAGGCAGCTGCTCACCGAGGTCAGCACCACGAAGTTCATCAGCAGCTCGGCATACGGCACGCCCAACAGCTCCAGGGTGCGGCGGTAGGCGCCGTAGCCGGAAACGCCCAGGTGCGGGTCGTTCCACGGTACCAGGCAGACGATCAGGAAGATCGAACCCACGTAGAACAGGCACACACGCCAGACCACCGAGTTGGTCGCCTTGACGATCTGCGCGGCCGGGTCCTTGGCTTCGGAAGCGGCGATGGTGACGATTTCCGCGCCGAGGAAGGCGAACATCACCCCGAGCAAGGCACCAATCACGGTGGTGATGCCATTGGGCATGAAGCCTTCGGCGGTGAGGTGGCTGATGCCACGTACTTCACCGAACTGCCAGATGTTCAGCACGGCAGCGGTACACACGATCAGGAAGCAGACGATCGCGATCACCTTGATCAAGGCGAACCAGAACTCGAACTCGCCGTAGTGCTTGACGTTGAAGAAGTTGACGGTGATCAGCAACAGGGTCGTGGCCAGCACGAACACGTTGACGCTGACGTCGGGGAAGAAACCATGCAGGATCTTGCCCGCCACATAAGCTTCCCAGGCCATGAGGATGACCCAGTACCACCAGTACAGCCAGCCGATGGTGAAACCGGCCCAACGGCCGATGGCGCGATCGGCGTAGGTGGAGAACGAACCGGTGTCTGGCGAGGAAGTCGCCATTTCACCCAGCATGCGCATGATCAGTACCACCAGGATGCCGCCTGCCAGGTAGGCCAGCACAGCGGCTGGGCCGGCGCTGTGAATCACGCTGCCGGAACCGACGAACAAGGCGCCGCCGATAACCCCGGCGATCGACATCATCGTCAGGTGGCGCGACTTGAGCGAGGCACTGAGCTTGCTCTCGTGCCCGCTTTTCGCGGTGGTGGTTGTGGATGTTGCGTCCATCAGTTGTGTACCCCGTGCTTCTTTTTATCCAAGGAAAACTGTGAAACCCCGATGGCTGGCGGTTTCACGTACATCAGTGCTAATGCGCGCAGGATGGTGTGAGCGAACACACGCAGGCCTTCCATGGCGGCCTGCTGACGCGCCCCAGGGCAGGCGCCTGGGGCGAACTGAACATGCTTTAGGTGGCGATATCTGACACCTAATGTAAAAATGTCCGACGCAGAGAGCCATGCACAGTGGCATGAAACTCGCACTGCACTGTACAGGTCGCCCATGCAATACACCTTGCAAGCGCCGGGCGATACGCACCCTGAAGGCCCCGAATGTTCGAATTACATCCAGACTCCTCGACCCCGCTGGTGAACCAGATCATCGACGGGCTGCGCGAGTTGATCGACAACCAGACCCTCAAGCCAGGCGCCAAGGTCCCCTCGATCCGCGCCTTTGCCGCGAGCTATTCGGTGAGCACCTTCACCGTGGTCGAGGCCTACGACCGTCTGGTCGCCCAGGGCCTGCTGGTGAGCCGGGGCAATGCGGGGTTCTTCGTCAACCGCGCGGCGGGCGAATTGCTCGACCCGCACAACGCCGAGGCCGACACCAGTCGACCAACGTTCAACTCCGAGTGGTACCTGCAGCAGATCTTCGAAATCCGCCAGCTGCCGTTCAAGCCTGGCTGCGGCTGGCTGCCCAACGACTGGATGTACGAAGACGGCCTGCGCCGCGGCCTGCGCCAGGTGGCCGGCAGCCCGCTGGAGCTGTCGGGCTACGGCGACCCCATGGGCCTGATGGAACTGCGAGCACTGACCGCACAGAACCTGCAGCAGGAACTGTCTATCGTCGCCAACCCGGCGCAGCTGATGCTTACCCATGGCGCCAGCCAGGCCCTGGACCTGGCCGCGCGCACCCTGGTGCGCCCGGGCGACGTTGTGCTGGTGGACGACCCCGGCTACCCCAACCTGATGAGCATCCTGCGCACCCAGGGCGCGACCCTGGTCGGCGTGCCGCGCACACCGGCCGGCTACGACCTGAACCAGCTGGAACAGTTGCTCACCCATCACCGCCCCACTGCATTCTTCACCCAGCCGCACCTGCACAGCCCGACCTGCTCGCGCACGCCGCTGCCGCAGCTGCACCGCCTGCTGCAACTGGCCAGCCAGCACGGCTTCCGCCTGGTGGAGAACAACCTGTACGCCGACATGGTCGCCGAGCCGCAGCCGTGCCTGGCCAGCCTGGACCACCTGCAGCAGGTGGTGTACGTGGGCAGCTACTCCAAGAGCATTTCGCCCAATGTGCGGGTCGGCTACATGCTGGCCAACCCCGAGCTGATGCAGAAGCTGCTGCACCTGAAGATGCGCTCTGGCCTGACCACTTCGCAGGTGATGGAGCGCGTGGTGTATGCCGCGATCATCGACGGGCGTTGGCGCAAGCACCTCAAGCGCCTGCGCCAGCGTTTGGCCGAGGCGCACCAGGAAGTTGGCCGGCATCTGCATCGGTTGGGCTTCGAGCTGTTCATCGAGTCGGATGAAGGGATGTATATCTGGACCCGCCACCCGGCGATTCCGGACAGCGCGGCGTTGCTGGATGATGCGTTGGAGAAAGGCATCATGCTCGGGCCCGGGCAGTTGTTCATGGTCGATGCCAAGGCGACCGGGTGGATGCGGTTCAACGTGGCGTTCAGTACCGAGCCGGCGATGTGGGAGTTGCTGGAGAAGGTGTTGGTGAAGCATGTGCGCCGGGGTGGGGTGTAACGGATTGCGGGGTGTTCGCCACAACACCTTCAGCGCCTATGAGATCGAGCGCCGCCCGCGCGGCGCTTCGCAGCACAAGGCTGCTCCTACATCTGTTTCGGGCCAGT
>NZ_JBIGLU010000039.1:0-37747 GCF_043658375.1 Pseudomonas sp. PsB
CTGTACCTGTGGGAGCGGCCGTGGCCGCGAACACCGGCGTAGCCGGTGCCATCCACCGCGTCGCCTGCTTCGCGGGCATGCCCGCTCCCACAGGTACTCCGCAGGCTTCGGGCTCACGCCGTACCTGTAGGAGCGGCTTTAGCCGCGAACAACGGCGAAGCCGGTGCCATCCATCACAACACCTGCTTCTCGAGCATGCCCGGATGTTCAGCCCACCGATTTCAACGGCACACGCCCACTCAGCCGCTCGAGCATGGTCGCGCAGTACCAGTCGTCGAACTGGCACACCCCGTTCTCGGCATTCTCCGAGAACGGCCCGGGTTCATAGCTGGGCGAAGAAACGCCCGCATGGGTCCCTTCCACCAAGCGGCGGTCCTGGTCGTTGGTCGCCAGCCATACCTTGGTCAACCGGTCGAGGTCATAGTCGACCCCTTCCACCGCCGACTCCGGCACCAGCCACTTGGTAGTCACCAAGGTTTCCCCCGGGCCAATCGGCAGCACGCGGAAACTCAGCGCGTGGTCGCCAAGGAAATGGTTCCAGGTAGAGGGATAGTTGAAGTACAGCAAAGCACCGATATCCGCCTCGCCACTGCTGTCCAACCGCCCGTTGACGGCGGGCTTGCCGTCCATGGTGTAGCTGACGGCGCCGGCCGAGAGCGGGATGCGGGTCATGCGGAAGCGCCCCAGTGGGTCCATGACCAGGCGGCTGGGCATGCCGGCCGTTTCACAGCGGGTCCAGTGGGCCACCAGCTCCGGGTCGTCGTCACCGCCCACACCGGCCACCGACAGGTTCTCGACGAACGAGTTGAGCAACTCGGGGTGGGTGCCGTCGCAGTGGTAGCACTCGCGGTTGTTTTCGAACACCAGCTTCCAGTTGCCCTTCTCGATCAGGTTGGACTCGAAGGCGACCTTGCAGTTTTCCAGGGCGTGCGGGGCGATGAAGGGGCTGACCGCCGCGCGGAAGCTGCTGAAGTCCGGCGCCTGTTGCGCCACGCACACGTAGATGTAGGTGTGGACGACCTCCACATGCACCGGCTTGAGGTTGTATTGCGACTTATCGAAATCCGCGCCCATGTTGCCGGCATAGATCAGGTTGCCATCCAGCTCGAATGTCCACTTGTGGTAAGGGCACACCAGCTTGGCGACTTTACCCGCAGCGTGTTCGCACACCTTGGCACCGCGGTGGCGGCAGGCATTGTGGAACGCGCGCACTTCGCCATCCTTGCCACGCACGACAGCCACCGGGTAGTCGCCGATCTGCAGGGTGAAATACTGGCCGGCCTTGGGAATCTCGAATGTGTGGCCGGCGAAGATCCATTCCTTGTGCCAGATATGCTCAAGGTCCTGGCGATACACTTCCGGGTCCAGATACAGTTCCCGGGGCAATACATGCCGCGGCTTGCGCTGTTTGATCAGGCCAATGACGGATTCATTGCTATTCATTATTATCCTCCAGCCACACGGTGTTCACGACAACCGCTGACAATTACCGAACCATTTTTCTTGTAACCAGCCAACTGAAACTTTCTCGCAAGTTAAACTTCAGCCCCGCCCGCTTCAAACGACATTTTCAAAGCACAATTCATAATGCGTTGTTATGTATTGACGGTTTCAGACTTTCCACCAGGTAAACTTTGACAGTACCCAGTCGCGTACCCGCCCGCAGGCGTCGTAATCGGTATTTTCCTTGCAGGCCAGGTAATGCAGGCTGTTGCGCAACGTGACTTGTTCACGCACCGGCCTGGTCAACCGGCCCTGCTCGACCAGGCTGGCCACCAGCTGGTTCCAGCCCAGGGCAACCCCCTGGTGGGCCAGCACCATGTTGATGATCAGGCTGTAGTCATTGGCGTGGAACAGTGGCGGGCTGTCGGCGCCACGCTCATCGATGTCCACGTTGTGGAATGCCAGCCACACACTCCAGTCCACATGCTCGGCCACACCAGCCCGGCCGTACGGGCTCAAGTCCAGCAGCGCGCTGTTGCACAGGCCTTGCAGCGTGCCGATCTCGGGGTGACGCGCGAGGTACTGCGGCGTGCACACCGGGTAAATCACGTCATGGCACAGCGGGTAGATGGTGTAGGCATCACCCACATTGGCAAACTTGGAGATGATCACATCCGGCTCCACACCGGGCTCCCGCGTCAGAAAGTTTTGCGTGGTGATCAGGTTGAGCTCGATATCCGGGTTGTTTGCGCGAAACTCGTTGATGTGATGCGACAACCAGAACGCGGAAAACGCCGGGGAGCAACAAATCGTCAGCACGTGCTTTTCCAGCGGTGTATGGCGTATCCGCTCCGCCGCCTGGGCAATATTGACGAACGACAACTGCGACGCCTCGAAAAACACCGAACCTGCCGGGGTAAGCTCAACCGCACGGCCCACACGTTCGAACAACTGCGCGCTCAGGTAAGTTTCCAATTCACGAATCTGCCGGCTGATCGCCGCCTGCGACACACACAGCGCCTCTGCGGCCCGGGTGAAACTCTGGTACTTGGCTGCCGCGACAAACGCTTTGACAGCACGTAATGAAGGCATGCGAAGTAACAGGGTATCGGGATCAACTTGCCGCTGTGACATCCTGGTGTGTTCTCCTCATTCCGGGTACAGGACACTTGAATCGTACACAGCGGGTAAAAAAACACATCGGCACTTAAATTACTTTACGCATAACCTTGGGTTATGCGAAGAATCGCCGAATTCACCAATAACACTGGGTTATCAAAGAAACCGCACAAAATGTCGTTGGACTTCATCCTTGCTGCACCCATACATTAGTTGCCGACCTGTATGCCAGATCCACCCGCCTGGAATGGCTTTCACTCTATTAGTCAGCCGAACCTCGGACCTCGGCATCTGGGTGACACATGACAATAACTACAAGAACATTCAGCCACACCTTCAAAGAGCGCAACCTGGGGTTCATGGCACAACCCACCACGCGCCCAAAGCCGTCGCGGGTCGGTTTTCTGCTGCTGGAGAACTTTTCCCTGCCCAGTTTCACCCAGGCGCTGGATGTGCTGGTCACCGCCAACCTGATCGCTCCTGGCTCGATCAGGGTGCATACCTTCAGCCACAACCACAACGAAGTGATGAGCGACCTGGCCATCCCCATTCGCCCAGACACGCCGCTGACCGATGTGCGCCTGTGCGACCTGGACATCATGGTGGTCTGCGGTGGCTTGCGGGCCGCGCGCACGGTACCCGGCTGGCTGACCGCCCTGCTGAAGCGGCTGGCCAGGTTCCCGGTGGTGCTGGGCGGCTTGTGGAACGGCGCCTGGTACCTGGGCAGCGCCGGCCTGCTCGACGGCTACCGCTGCGCCATCCACCCCGAGCAGCGCATTGCCCTGGCCGAGCGGGTGCCGCACGCATTGGTCACCCACGATGCCCTGGTGCTCGACCGCGACCGGCTGACCGCCGCCTCGCCGGCGGGCGCCTTCGAAATGATGCTGCAGTGGCTGAACATTGGCTGCAGCCACGCGCTCGCCGATGCGGTGCTCGACACGCTGGACCACGACCAAAGCAAGTTCCGCAGCGTGCAAAAGCCCCTGCAGCCCAAGGTCAGCCGACCCCTGCGCGAAATCATCAAGCTGATGGAGGCCAACCTCGAGGAGCCGCTGTCACCCGGCCAGTTGTCCCAGGCTGTCGGTTTGTCCGTACGCCAGGTGCAGCGCCTGTTCAAGGACCAGCTCGACACCACCCCGCAGAAATACTACTTCCAGTTGCGCATTACCGAAGCGCGGCGCCTGATCCAGAACTCCAATGCATCGATCTTCGATGTGTCAATCGCCTGCGGCTTTGTGTCGTGCACCCACTTCAGCAGGTCCTACAGTGCGTTCTTCGGCCACCCACCTTCAAAAGAAGTGCGCTATGAAATTTGAAATACAAGGAGCGCGCAAGGAAGGTTTCTGAACAGGCCGCCCCCGGCACTGACAATAAAAACAATCGTATAGCCATCGATCACTGAATTTTCGAGATGGCTTCACGGCCCCGCCTTGGAGGCCGCGCTGCCCTTTTACTCGAAAAACCATATCGGGAGACAAGAATGACAAGTCCAAATATCTCAGTCGAAGATGTACCGCTGAACAGGTTCCACAAACTTCTCACGCTGCGCTCTGGCGGTGGCTCGTTCGTCGATGGCTATGTCTTGAGCATTATCGGCGTCGCCCTGGCGCACATCAGCACTGCGTTGTCACTGAACAGCTTCTGGGAAGGCCTGATCGCCGCCTCGGCGCTGATCGGCATTTTCTTTGGCGGCTTCCTCGGCGGCTGGCTGACCGACCGCCTTGGCCGCAAGCGCCTGTTCTTCGTCGGGCCAACCTTGTTCATCGTCGCCTCGCTCGGGCAGTTCTGGGCCGACTCGGCCTTGGCCATCTTCCTGCTGCGGCTGGTCATCGGCATTGCGGTCGGCATCGAATACCCGGTTGCCACCTCGCTGCTGGTCGAGTTCATGCCCCGCAAGTACCGCGGCCCACGCCTGGCCATGCTCACCATCCTCTGGTTTGCCGGTGCGGCGGCTGCCTACATCGTCGGCGAACTGCTGCTGCGCACCGGTGCCGAGGACGCCTGGCGCCTGGTACTGGCCAGCTCCGCGACCATTGGCCTGGCCCTTTTCATGGTACGTATCGGCACCCCCGAATCACCGCGTTGGCTGCTGAGCAAAGGCCGCAGCGCCGAGGCAGAACAGGTGATCAAGGCGGTATATGGCAATGACTTCTCCCTGCGCAACCTGCCCGAGCAGGGCACCGAGCACAAAGTGAACATCTGGAGCCTGCTGTATGCCGGTTACGGCAAGCGCATGCTGTTCGTCATCGTGTTCTGGACCTGCTGCATCATCCCGCTGTTCTCGGTCTATGCGTTTGCGCCCAAGGTGCTGGCGGCGCTGAATGTGAAAGGTGACAGCGCCTCGATCGGTTCGGTACTGATCACGCTGTTCTTCGTGGTCGGCTGCATGGTCGCCACCCGCCTGATCAACGTCATCGGCCGCCGCAACCTGTTGCTCTACAGCTTCCTGGTGTCGGGGCTGGCCTTGCTGTGCCTGGGCGCGTTCCATAGCAGCGCGGGTATCTGGATCCTGGTGTTCTTCGCCCTGTATGCGTTGTTCATTGGTGGTGCGCAGGTGCTGACGCTGGTCTACCCGAACGAAATCTTCCCCACGGAAATCCGCGCCTTCGCGGTCGGCATGGGCACCTCCGTCTCGCGCATCGGCGCGGCAGTGGGTACCTACCTGGTGCCGGTTTCGTTAGACGTGCTGGGTATTGCGCAAACCATGTACGTGGCCGCTGCCATCACTTTCTTCGGGCTGCTGCTGTCCTGGGCCCTGGCCCCGGAAACCCGTTCGCTGAACCTGCAGCAGGCGGCCGCCCTGGGCTAACGGTACATGGCACCGGCTTCGCCGGTGTTCGCGGCTGAAGCCGCTCCCACAGGGGGGCGCGCCAACCGACTATCTGTTTTGAAGCGCAGAAGTTCTACAAGTTGTTGCCGCTGCGAACTTTTTCCCGTTTACCGGTCTATGTGGGAGGCACAGAAAGGTAGCGAAACGCGAGACAAGCTTCGCCGACACCTGCTGGCCAGATGGCTCAATTGTTATCAGAGGTTGGCTTCGCTCATGAAAATACATGTCGCAAGGTTGATGCTGCTCGGCCTGTTCTCGTTCGCGGCGATGGGCACGGCATCGGCAACACAAATGAAGGCGCCCGTAGTGGCAGCCCCGGTGGTTCAATCACCGTTGCAGCCTGCCGGCAACCCCTGGTCCAGGGTGGCCAGTGTGGCCGATGAACAGCCAGCCACACTGCTGGCCCACGATGACGACCGCTGGCATGACCACCGCAGCGACTGGCGCCGCGAACAGTGGCGCCGCGAGCAGGCCCGCCGTGATTGGGAGCGCCGGCGAGACTGGGAACGCCGACGCGACTGGGAACGGCGACGCGACTGGGAGCACCGCCATGAGCGGGCCATGCACCACCGCTACAATGATGACCACCGCTACTATCGCCGTTGACCGCAAGCAGCCAACGCGCCCCCTGTAGGAGCGGCCTTGTGTCGCGATCGGGCCGCAGAGCGGCCCCGGCGATATCTGCTTCAATGCTGAAATCGTGGGGCCGCTAAGCGGCCCGATCGCGACACAAGGCCGCTCCTACAAGGTCCGCGCCAGTCAGTCAGGTGGGGGTATCCGCTGCAGCCTCGGCCTCCATCTTCAAACGGTCGGCCTTGCAAATGTACTTGGGCTTGCGCGGCGCCAGCTTGGCGCTGGCCTTCTTGGCATGCGCCTGCAGTAGCTGCTTGATCTTCTTGCGACGGTTCATTCTCACTCGACCTGTCAGTCTGGTTTGGCTGAACACATCATACCTTGCCTGGGCCAGCGTCTCGTTGACGTTATTTTCACGCTCGGCAGATTAGCGTCACGCCCTTTCCGGCCACGGGCACATCCGCTGGCCGCCAAGTACGACGAGGCATACGTGTCACACACTCCATCCCCCTCCTCGCCCAAGCGCGTGGACTGGGCCGGCCTGGGCTGGCTTTTGCTGTTCTTCTGGTACTTCTCGGGCGTGACCCAGGCGTTGCTGCTGTTCAGTGGTACCACCGGCTTTGCCGGTTTTCGCGATGCATTCTTCCTCAGCAGCCTGTGGCTGGCCCCGGTACTGCTGCTGCCGCGCTTCACTCGCGCCACGGCAGCGGTCATCGGCCTGGTGTTGTGGGCTGCTTCGCTGGTGGGTCTGAGCTACTTCGGCATCTATCGCCAGGAGTTCTCGCAAAGCGTCATCTTCGTGATGTTCGAGTCCAACACCGCCGAGGCCGGTGAGTACTTCAGCCAGTACTTCAGCGCCTGGCTGGGCCTGGCACTGCTGCTGTACACGCTGGTGGCGGTGCTGCTGTGGAAGCGCGTACGCCCGGTCAGCCTGCCGCTGCGCAGCCGCCTGCCGGTGGTCGCCCTGTTGCTGCTGGCCAACCTGGTGTACCCGTTCTACAAGCAGATGGTCACCCAGGAACGCAGCTTCGCCGACGCGGCGGAAAAGGTGCAGCAGCGCATGGAACCCGCCGTGCCCTGGCAACTGCTGGTCGGCTACCGCCAGTACCGCCAGCAGCTGGACAACATGCAGGAGCTGCTGGCCAAGAACGCCGCGCTGCCGCCCCTGCAAAACCTGCGTGACAGCAGCGGGGCAGCGCCGCGCACGCTGGTGCTGGTGCTGGGCGAATCCACCACCCGCGAGCACATGCACCTGTACGGCTACAACCGCGACACCACGCCCAACCTCGATGCGCTGGCCGCCAGCGACAAGAGCCTGACGGTGTTCCGCAATGTGGTGTCGCCACGCCCGTACACCATCGAAGTGATGCAGCAGATCCTCACCTTCGGCGACGAGCAGAACCCGGACCGCTTCCTCACCGACCCGTCGCTGATCAACCTGATGAAACAGGCCGGCTACAAGACCTTCTGGATCACCAACCAGCAGACCATGACCAAGCGCAACACCATGCTGACCACCTTCTCGCAGCAGACGGACGCGCCGGTGTACCTGAACAACCAGCGCAACCAGAATGCCAGCCAGTACGACGACGTGGTGCTGACGCCGTTCGAGAAGGCCCTGCAGGACCCGGCGCCGAACAAGTTCATCATCGTGCACCTGCTGGGTACGCACATGGACTATCGCTACCGCTACCCGAACGACTACGCGCACTTCAACGACCGCCAGGGGGTGCCCGGCAAGCTGACCGATGACCAGGTGGAAACCTACAACTTCTACGATAACGCGGTGCGCTACAACGACTACGTGGTGTCGAGCCTGATCAAGCGTTACTCGGCCAGTACCTCCAATGGTTTCCTGCTGTACCTGTCCGACCATGGCGAAGATGTGTACAGCTCTGGCAACCACGACCGCCTGGGGCGCAACGAAGGCGCGCCGACCCGACCGATGTACACCATCCCGTTCTTGCTGTGGACTTCGCCCAGCTGGCAGGCCGAGCACCCGCGCGACCTGCAGGCGATGGCCGACCGGCCCTACAGCAGCTCGCACCTGATCCATACCCTGTCCGACCTGGCCGGGCTGAGCTATGACCGTTACGAACCGGCCAAGAGCCTGGTGAGCCCGCAGTTCGTGGTGGCACCACGCTGGATTGGCGACCCGTACCGCAAGGATGGACTGCGCGAGTTCGACCACCTGCCGCTGGACAAGGCCGAGCGGGTGCGGGAGACGGCCAGTAGTGGCAAGAACCTGAACTGAGTGTTGCGCGGTAGGGATTGCCGGGGGCGCTTTGCGCCCCTTTCGCGACACAAGGCCGCTCCCACAAAGATGCGCACTGTCCTGTAAGAGCGGCTGCACCGCGAACAAAGGTTTACCGCCCCAGCGTAAAACGCCATGCTTGGCGCATCTTTGGTATGAGAGATGCCCATGCTCACGGTGCAGGACCTGATCGATATCGAACTGCTCAAGTTGCAGGCCGTGGCTGGCGCGGCCGGCACCGGCAGGCTGATCACCTGGGCCCACACCGTCGACTTGCCAGACCCCTGGCGCTGGGTATCGCCAGGCGACCTGGTGATGACCACCGGCGTCGGCCTGCCCAGCGCCCCGGCAGACCAGGTGAGCTGGCTGGAGCAACTGGTGCAGAGCAACCCCAGTGCCCTGGTGGTGGCGCCGCGGGCCGATGCGCCGGCGCTGTCCGGCGAACTGCTGGCCGCCGCCGACCGCCTGCTGTTCCCGGTGCTGCATGGCAGCTTCGAACTGGAGTTCGTCAAGCTGTCGCACTACGTGATCGAGAGCGTGCTGCAGGCCCAGCGCGAGCGTTTCAACGCCAGCGAGCGGCTGTTCCAGACCTACGCCGACGCCTTGCGCAAAGCCCCCGACATGGCTGGGCGCCTGGCGATCCTGGCCGACACCCTCGGCCTCGACCTGGCCATCGAGGATGCCCCCAGCGGCACCACCGTGGTCGAAACCCGCCGGGCCGCGCAGGCTGCCGAGCGGGTGGAACGCATCCCGATCGGCGGCCGCGCCCGCGCCAACCTGCTGATGGCGCGCAAAGGCACACGCACGCAGGATGACGCCATCCTGGTGCGCTCGCTGGTCGGCTTGCTGGGGGTGGAACTGGAACGCCTGATGATCCACCGCGACCAGCAGCGCGATGAAGGCGCAGCGCTGCTGCGCAGCCTGCTCGACAGCGAGACGGAGTTCAGCCTGGCGCGGCCGATGCTGGAGCGCCGTGGCCTGGTCGGCACCCTGGTGAGCCTGGCGATCAGGCCGGGCAGCCACGGCCCATGGAGCAGCGCCGACATCCACCAGGCCCCTGCCCTGCATCACTCCACGCCGCTACTGCTCGACGACAAAGGCCTGCTGCTGGCGATCAGCCGTGACGACGCGCCAAGCCTGACGGCGCTGTGCCACAACCTCGGCGAGGGTACGGTAATTGGTATCAGCGGGCCGATCGCGGCGGCCACCGGCTTTCGCGAGAGCGTGCGCCAAGCCCGCCTGGCGCTGACCCAGGCCGAGGAAAGTGGCGCGCAGCAACTGCGCTATGGCGAGGCGGAAACCGGCCTGATCATGGCGCCCAAGTCGCTGGCCGAGGCGCGGGCGCTGGTGGGGCGTTACCTGGGGCCGCTGATCGAGCATGACCGCACCCAGGGTGCGGCGCTGCTGCAGACGTTGGTCACCTTTCTGCACAACGACGGCAACTGGAAGGCCACGGCGTATGATTTGGGGATTCACCGGCAGACGCTGGTGTACCGGCTGAAGCTGGTGGAGCAGCTTACCGGGATCAAGCCGACCACTACCGGCGGGATTGCGCGGTTCTGGATTGCGATTCAGGCGGGGAAGAATACCGACCTGTTCGAGCATCTGGTCTAGGCCCTTGGGGGCGCTTTGCGCCCCTGTCGCGACACAAGGCCGCTCCTACAAGGAGATCGCATACAGGTCCGACCTGATGCGATCCCTTGCAGGAGCGGCCTTGTGTCGCGATAGGGCCGCAAAGCGGCCCCAAATACACCTTAGTTCAACCCAACCTCTGCACCAGGCTGCTGCCCCCGCGGCCCCCGCACCATCGCATACGAAACCGCAATCACCACAATCGCAACCACGCATTGCCCCAGGCTCACCCGCATGCTCGGGTCGAAGGCCATGCTCACCAGCACCGCCACGATCGACCCGGTCACCAGCAACGGCAACCAAGGATGCCCCCACATGGCGAACTTCAGCGTACCTTCCGCCACCCATTTGCGCCGCAGCCTGAGCTGCGACAGGCAGATCACCAGGTAGACGAACAGGAACACCGTGCCGGACGAGTTGATCAGGAACTGGAACACGGTATCCGGCCACAGCGCCGCAATCACCACGCAGCCATAACCCACCAGGGTCGAGGCAATCACCCCGCGTACGGGTACGCCATTGCCACTGACCTTGGCCACCCAGCGTGGCGCCTCACCGTTGGAGGCCAGCACGTAGAGCAACCGCGACGAGGTATACAGGCCGGCATTGAGTACCGACAGCACCGCCACTAGGATGACCACGGTGAGCATGTCGCCTGCGCCGGGAATGCCGATATGCTCCAGGGTGGTCACGAACGGCGACTTGCCGGGGGTGATCGAGGTCCATGGCTGTGCCACCACGATGAAGAACGTCGCCAGCACGAAGAACACCAGGATGCGCAGCATCACCGTGTTCACTGCCTTGCGGATGTTGCGCGACGGGTCTTCCGATTCGGCCGCCGCCAGGGTGGCGACTTCCACACCGGTCATGGAGAAGATCACCACCACCACCCCGGTGAACAGCGCGCCCACCCCGTGGGGCAGGAAGCCGCCATGCTGGGTGAGGTTGGCAAAACTGGCGCTGGAGCCAGGCCACAGGTTGAACACGTACAACCCGGCCACGACCAGAAACACCACGATGGCCGCGACCTTGATGCCGGCAAACCAGTATTCGGCCTCGCCAAACGAGTGCACCGACATCAGGTTGAGCAAGGTCATGCCGACCATCAGGCCAAGGGCAATGGCCCACACCGGGATATCGGGCAGCCAGGCATTGATGATCTGCCCGCCGACCACCGCCTCGAAGCCGACCACGATCACCCAGAAGTACCAGTACAGCCAACCGGTCATGTACCCGGCCGGGCGCCCGAAGGCCAACCGGGCGTAGTCGACGAACGAACCTTTGGCCGGGTGCGCGGCGGCCATTTCGCCGAGCATGCGCATCACCAGCGCGACGATCAGGCCGGTGATGGCATAGGTGATGAAGGCACCCGGGCCGGTTGATGCGATAACCGCGCTGGACCCTACGAACAGACCGGCCCCGATCACACCGCCCAGGGCCAGCATGCTGATGTGCCGGGTCTTGAGGGCACGCTTGAGACGCGGGTCATGCTCCGACTGAATCGGCATTGGTTGTCTCCTTTTATTATTAGTAATCAACATTGCCGCTTCGCAAGGGTATGCAGGGGCCAGAGCATGGCCTATCGCAAAAAAACAGGTGCGCAGGCGCTGGCCTGTACAAATGTATGAAGGAAATTCGGGAAATTCGCAGAAGCGCTCTGTGTAGGAGCGGCCTTGTGTCGCGATAGGGCCGCGAAGCGGCCCCCGGCTTTCAGCGTTACAGCAACAATTGCTGGGGCCGCTTTGCGGCCCTTTCGCGACACAAGGCCGCTCCTACAACGGTCGGCGAGATGCTCAGGCAGATGTAGAACAGCTGCCCTGCCGGGCACTCCCCCGCACTGCCTCGGCCAGTTTGCGCAGGTTGGCCTGGTGGGCATTGACCAGGCTGGCGATGCTGTTGTCCGCGGGCGTCTGCAGCGAGGTACGGCAGGTCAGTTCGGCCTCACCCGAGCGCGTCAGGCGCCATACCACCTCCAGCGAGGCATAGCGCCCCGGCACGCTATCGAAGCGCTGCACGTCCACCCGCAGCAACGCCTTGCCGCCACCCACCGGCCCGCCCAACTGGTCCTGCAAAGCGCTGCGGAACTCATCCACCAGGTTGGCCCCCCACCACTCCGTCTCGAGGATGGCCAGGCCGCTCTGCCCTTGCCGTACCACCAACTGCGGGCGGTCCACCTGCGGCGGCACGGCCACCCTCGCCACCTGGATGCGCTGGCCACCGTCGCGCACCGGTTCGCTCGGTACCAGCGTGTGATAGTTGTTCGGGGTACTGCTGCAGCCCCACAGCACGGCCAGCAGGCCGGCGCCACACACATTGCGCAGTCGATGCATCGGCTGTCTCCTCAGGGTTCAAGGTCGGCGGCAGTGGCCGCTTTCGGCCGGCCGCGTATCAGCGACTCGGGGTGCCGGCCCAGGTAATCGGCAAGGTCACGCAGCGAACGCGACATGCGCTCCAGTTCGTCCAGGGTTTCGCCCATCCGCTCGCGCTGCGGCGAGTCCTCTGAAATGGCCGAATTGGCCGTGCGCAGGGTCTTGTGCACTTCGTCCAGCGCCACCTTCACGTCCGGCAGCGTCTGGCCATTGAACTGCTTGAGGCTGGCGCGCAACTCTCGCAGGCTGCCGTCCAGGTTGTTGGCGATGCTCTCCAGCGGCAGTTTGCTGATGCGCTCCACCACCCGCTGCAGCTGTTCCTGCAACTGCTCCAGGCTGCCGGGCAAGGTGGGGATGGTGATAGGGTCTGCGGTCTTGTCGAAGGCCACCTTGGGGGCATCGGGGTAGAAGTCCAGGGAAATGAACATCTGCCCGGTGATCAGGTTGCCGCTGCGCGCCTGGGCCCGCAGCCCGTGCTCGACGAAGGTGCCGATCAGCCGGCGCGCACCGTCCATGTCGCCTTCGGCGTGCTTGAACACGGCCAGCATCTTGCGGTGCACCGGCCCCAGCCGCTGCGGGTAGATCACCGCATCGACCACCACCGGGAAGGTCTGCCGGGTGGCATCGTAGTCGAGCTTGACCGAAGTGACCCGGCCAAACTCCACACCCTTGAACTCCACCGGCGCTCCCACCGACAGGCCGCGCATGGCCTGGTCGAAGCGCAATTGCAGGTACTGCGCCTGGCCACTGGGCGGTGCCAGGGCGGTGTCGCGGTCGGCAAACAGTTGGAAGCGCGCCTGGTCGGCAGCGGGCTCGGCTTGCGGGGCGAAGTCGGGCGAGCCAAAGGCCAGCCCGCCCACCAGGATTGACGACAGTGATTCGGTATCGATCTTCAGGCCGTTGGCACCGATCTGCATGTCCACGCCACTGGCGTTCCAGAAGCGGGTATCGGCGGTGACGAAGCTGTCGTAGGGGGCCTGCACGAACACGCCGATCTCCACGCCCTTGCCATCGCCCTGCAGGGCAAAGGACACCACCTCGCCCACCGGGATCTTGCGGTAGTAGATCGACGAGCCAATATCCAGCGACCCCAGGTCACTGGCGGTGAGCACAAAGCGCTTGCCCTTTTCGTCGTAGGTGATCGGCGGTGGCAGCTCCAGGCCGACAAAGGACTTCTCCGGCACTTTCGATGCGCCGGAATCCGCCCCGATGAAACTGCCCGACAGCAGCGTGTCCACACCGGACACGCCGCCCACGCCAATGCGTGGCCGCACCACCCAGAAGCGCGCCCCCTGGGTGGCGAACGCGCGGGCGTCGTTGGACAGCTGAACCTTGGCAACCACGCTCTTCTTGTCGTCGGCCAGGTCCACCGTGGTGACTTCGCCGATCACCACGCTGCGGTACTTGACCTGGGTCTTGTGCGCCACCAGCCCTTCCCCGGTGTGGAAGGAAATGGCGATGACCGGGCCCTGCTGCATCCAGTTGCGCACCACCAGCGAAGCGCCGATCAGGATCGCCAGTATCGGCACGATCCATACCAGCGACACACTCCAGCGCCGGGTGTGCACTTCAACCTGCCCCGCGCCCTCGCGCTTGTCAGTCTGTTGCACCATCAATGCGGCCTCCCTCGTTGGCACGGCTATCCCAGATCAGGCGTGGATCGAAGCTCATCGCAGAAAACATGGTCAGTACCACCACCATGCCGAAAAACAGGATGCCCACCCGCGGCTCGATGGTGCCCAGCCCGCGCAGTTGCACCAGCGCCGCCACCAGCGCCACCACCATCACATCGAGCATCGACCAGTAGCCGATCAGCTCGACGAAACGGTACAGCTGCGAGCGCTGTCGGCAGGCCCAGGTAGAACCGCGCTGGGCGGTGAACAGCAACAGGCCGAGCGAGAAGAACTTGATGGCCGGCACGCCCACGCTGGCGATGAAGATGATCAGTGCGATGTCCCAGGCCCCTGCCTCCCAGAACTCCAGCACACCACCGCCAATGGTGCTTGCGCTGCCACTGCCGAGCATTTCGGTGTGCATCACCGGCAGCAGATTGGCGGGGATGTAGAAAACCAGCGCCGCCAGCAGAAACGCCCAGCCGCGGCTGATGGCATTGGCCTTGCGCCGATGGATGGCGACACCACAGCGCTCGCAGGTGTGCTTGCCGCTACCCAGTTCGCAGGCCTGGCCGCAGCCATGGCACAGGCACAGGCCCAGGTCGTCGGCGTTGGCCGGGCTATTCATACCTGCTCCCAAAGGTCGCGGATGTCCTTGCCGGCGATATGGATGATCAGCATGCTCAGGGCGGCCAGGGCCAGCAGGCCGATGCCGGGTATCACATCGAGCAACCCCGCCAGCTTGATCACCGCCACCATCGCCCCCAGCAGGCACACCTCCAGCATGCTCCACGGCCGCAGGCTCTCCAGGCTGCGCATGCACAGGGCAAAGCCGGGGGCGCGCTGGCCGGCCAGGGCGAAACTCAGTAGCCAGCACAACAGGGTAATCTGCAGCACCGGCGCAAAGATGATCGACAAGGCCATGACCAGGGCGATGAAGGTGATACTGCCGTGGCTGAGTATCTGCACCGAGTCCCATAATGTCGCGGAATGGGTGAGCCCCTGCATGCCGATGGTCATCACCGGGTAGAAATTGGCGAACACCAGCAGGATGCCACCCGTCACGCTCAGGGCAAGCCGCTGCTGTACGGTCAGCGAGGTGTGCCGGTACAGCACGCCGCCACAGCGCTGGCAAACGGCGCGCTGGTGCTTGAGCAGCGGCGCACGGTGGTACACCGTGTCACAGTACTCACAGATGATCAGGTGCTGGGTCTGGCTCATGGGGTTTCCACAGGTAGCCCGGATTCACGCCGTGATACGCAGGCGAACCACGTTTGATATCCGGTTTAGACCATCCCGGCAAAACTGCCATCATCGGCAGCAAAGGCGAACTATTCTGTGAAACGGGATCCCCACCCGCTGGAGGTTTGCCATGCGTACGATGACGTGGAGTTGCCTGCTGGTGCTGCTGTGCGCGGCATCGGCAACCCAGGCGCAGTCGGTGGTGCCGCTCAAGGGCCAGAGCAGCCAGCAGATGCAACTGGATATCAATGATTGCAATACCGTCGCGACCAATGCCGCGAACAGTGCCGCGACCTCCAGCGACCCCCATGTCGGTGGCCGGGTACGCGGTGCCGCTGCCGGCGCGGTTGCCGGTGCGGCAGGCGCGCAGGTGCGCGGCAACCAGCACGACGAGCTGTATGACCGGGTCGGTGACGATGCCAAGGAGCAATACCGGCAGAACCGCGCCGGCGAAGTGGCCGCCGCCGGTGCTGCGGTCGGTGGCATGCGCCAGCGTCAGGACCGCCGTCAGGACCGGCGCGGCCAGGACGAAGCGAAAGCCCAGGCTCATGCCAGTGCCTATGCCGGGTGCCTGCAAGGGCGCGGCTATCAGGTCAACCCCTGACCGACGGGCACGCCATGCTCCTGCATGGCGTGCCCGTATCAGAACTTCGCCAACTGCTCCCGGCAGAACTCCACGAACAACTGCGCCGGCTTGGTCAGTTGCACCCGCTTCAACCAGGCCGCCGCCAGCCCTGACAGCGCCACTGGCTCGGCGATATCCAGCATGGCCAGGCGTTGCCCGTCGTAGGTGTACTCCGAGTGCGGCCGCGTCACCAGCAGCGAAAAACCGAAGCCCTGCCCGACCATGCCGCGCACCATCTCGATCGACGGCGAGCTGAAGACGATGTTGGGCGTGAGGCCCATTTCGTTGAACAGGCTGACGAAGTAGGTGCGGCTGGGGGCCACGTCCAGCAGGATCATCGGCTCCGGGCACAGGTCACGCAGCGACACCTGGGCCTGGCCGGCGAAGCGGTGGTTTTCGGGCAGCAGCACATAGGGTTTCTGCGGCGGCATCAGCGGCTCGGCCTCGATGGTGCCGTCCAGATCATGGTCGTAGAGGAACGCCAGGTCGAAGGTACCCGCGGTCAGGCCCTGGATCAGGTCCTGCTGCTCGCCGTCGCGCAGGCGGATATCCACCCCCGGGTAACGCTGGCGAAAGCCGGCGATCAGCCGCGGCAGGTACAGCGGTGCCACGGTCTCGAAGCAGCCGATGTCGATTTGCCCGGCCACGGTGTCGTTGTCGGCCAGGGCGTTCTGCTCGAATTCGTGGGCCATCTGCAGCAGCGACTTGGTCTTGGCATAGAAGCGCTTGCCGCTGGGCGTCAGTGACACGCCCTGGGCGTGGTGACGGATGAACAGCTGCACGCCGAAGCTTTCCTCCAGGCTCTTGATGGCCGTGGAGATGGACGGCTGGGCAATGTACAGCTGGCGTGAAGCCTCGGCCACGCTGCCGGCCTCGACGGTGGTGACGAAGTACTTGAGTTGTCGCAATGTGTAGGCCGCCACGGGCACCTCTCTGACGCCGGTCTGGGCGCGCTGGGATCATGCCTGTCACTTTACCCTTGGCAGCGGCTGGGTGGGGGCCGGGTGATGAAGGATTTACCTATGGCTTGAGCAGGTTTTTACGAGGGGCGCGGTGCGCCCCCCTTTGCTTCACTCGAAATCGATATTGGCGATTACACAGTCATCACCAATCAGTTTGTACCCTGGCCTGCAGGGCATGCCGACTACTGGCCCGATACCGCGCTTGCGCCGGGACAACGTTACCTGCGGTTCTGCATTTTCCAGCTGTTCGTGGTCGAGAGTGTCGTCTGGCTTGTTCATGGGTTCTTCTTGCATGGGGTTCACTCCTTGGGTTGGGTGGTATTGCTCGATCAACGCTACATCCCCCATTGCCACCAACCCATCTGGAACCTTGACCGTGAAGTGAAATGCTGTCGGATCGCGTTGCATGGTTCGCGGGAGAACCCGGTGCCCTGGCCAAATGCCCCTGATTGTCTTTACTGATACTCAACGGTTCCAGGCATAAGGCGTGCGTTCATGAAGATCGTGGTCACCAGCATCCTCGTCGACGACCAGGCCAAAGCCCTGGCTTTCTACCACTACGTACTCGGTTTCGAGCCCAAGCACGACATCCCCATGGGCCGACACCGCTGGCTGACGCTCACCTCCCCCAACGACCCCAACGGCGTCGAGCTGCTGCTCGAGCCCGACGCGCACCCGGCCGCCAAGGTCTACAAGGCCGCGCTCAAGCAGGACGGCATCCCCGCCACCTCGTTCGGCGTGCGTGACATCCAGGCCGAATACACCCGGCTGTGCGCGGCAGGCGTGCAGTTCACCCAGACGCCCACCGCCATGGGGCCCGTCACCGTAGCGGTGTTCGATGACACCTGCGGCAACCTGATCCAGATCGCCCAGAAACACTAGCGATGTTCAGGGCCCCACGGGCAGGCGCAAAGTCGCGCGCAACCCGTGTGGCGCCTGGTTGCGCAACTGCACGCTGCCACCCAGGCGGGTCATGATGGTGCTGACAATCGACAACCCCAGCCCGGCGCCATTGGTCGAGCCCTTGCTGTAGAAGCGCTCGAACACCCGCTGCTGGTCGACTTCGGCGATGCCCGGCCCTTCGTCGTCGACACTGACCAGCAAGGCCTGGCCTTCGCGCTGCAGTGTCACGGTGACCCGACCGCCTGCCGGCGAATGGTCCACGGCATTGGCCACCAGGTTCTGCAAGGCGATACCCAACGCGCCAGCGTCGGTGTGCAAGTGGTAGTCGCCGGCGGCGATGTCCAGCGAAGGCTCCAGCCCGCGCTCCAGAATCCATGGGGTCAGCTCGGCCAGGGTCTCGGCCACCACGCCCTCCAGGTCCACCCGCGGCCAGTCACGCCGGCCTGGCCGCGGCTCCAGGCGGGCCAGGGTCAACAGCTGGTTGACCACCCGGGCAAGGCGGTCGACACCGCCCATCAGGAACTGCAGGGCCTTGTCACGCTCGGCAGCGCTGTCTGCATTGAGGGCGTTCTGCGCATGCAGGCGCAGGATGGCCAAGGGCGTGCGCATCTCGTGGGCAGCGTCGGCGATGAAACGGTGCTCGCGGCGCAGCAGGTCATCGATCTGCCCGAGCAGGCGGTTGATCGCCGCTTGCATCGGTTCCAGCTCCTTCGGCAACGGCACCAGCTGCAACGGCTCGAGCGACTCGGCGTGGCGGGCGCGGATCACCCTGGCCATGTTCTGCAGCGGCCGCAGCCCCCAGCCAATGGCCGCCCACACCAGCAAGGCCAGGGCCAGGCTGCCGAACAGAAATGGCAACAGTGTGTGCCGCACGATGCGTTCGATCAGGTCGTCGCGCACGTCGTTGCGCTCGCCCACCCAGATCACCCAGTGTTTTTCCGGCACCGGCAAGACGAAACTGCGCCAACGGCGCCCGTCCACCACCACGTCGGCAAACCCTGGCACCCGCGGCGCCTGCCCCAGCTGCGGGGCGCTGGGCGTGTGCACCAACAGCCCGTTGTCGTCGGCCCACACCTGGAAGGCCAGCTTGCTCTCGTAGCGGTGCCCCACCTTGTGGTGCCCGGCCTTGCTCAAGGCCTCGTCGAAGGCACGGTACAACTCGTCACGGCTCTGCTCCTGCACCGGCAGGCTCATGATGCCCTGCAGCAGCCGGGCGTTCTGCGCCAGGTGGGCGTCGTACACCTCGTTAATTTCGTGGCGGCTGTCGTGGTAGTTGTACAGCGCCAGCAACCCGCTGCCGACCAGCAACAGCAGCATCACCCGCCACAGGGTGCGTTGGCGCAGCGAGCTCATGCCTTGCGTTCCACCAGGTAGCCGATTCCGCGCACGGTGCGGATCAGGCCGTTGAACAGCTTCTTGCGCAGGTGGTAGATGTTCACTTCCAGGGTATTGCTCTCCGGCTCTTCATCCCAGCCATACAGCAACTGGGTCAAGCGTTCGCGGGTGAACACCTTGCCTGGCTGGGCCAGCAATTCGTGCAACAGCAGGTATTCCTTGGGCGTGAGCACCACCGGCTGGCCCTGGTAGTGCACCTGTTGGCTGACCGGGTCCAGGCACACCCCGGCATGCTCTATCAGCACCCGCGCACGGCCACTACTGCGCCGCAGCAAGGCCCGCAAGCGGGCCTTGAGTTCGTTGAGGTCGAAGGGTTTGACCAGGTAGTCGTCGGCGCCGGCGTCCAGCCCGGCGATACGGTCCTCGGTGGCGTCGCGGGCGGTCAGCACCAGCACCGGCAGGCTCTTCCCGGCCGCACGCAGGCGCCGCAACAACTCGATGCCATCCAGGCGCGGCAAGCCCAGGTCGAGAATGGCCAGGTCGAACTCCTCGTGGCACAGGGCATGCAACGCGCTGGCGCCATCCTGCAGCCAGTCGAGGGTATAGCCCTCGCGGCGCAGGCCGTCACAGATCCCCTCCCCCAACGCGGCATCGTCTTCTACCAGCAGCAGGCGCATGCTTAATCCTGTTTGTCCTTGATCGCTTTGAGTAAAGCATCGATTTCACCACGCCGGCCCTGGTCGGCCAGCTCCCGCCCGGGCCGGGGCGGTGCCTGCAACGCCTTTTGCAGGGCGGCGCGGGCTTCGTCGTAGCGGTTCTGCCGGTACAGGTGGTCAGCCCAGAAGTAGTTGCTGTCGATACCGTCGGGGTTGATCGCCAGCGCCTGGCGCAGCATGGCCTCGGCCTTGGCTTGGTCGCCGAAGCTCAGCGGCCAGCCGGGCACCTGGTCGTACAGCGCGCCCAGGCTGGTGTAGGCCGAGCCCTGCAGGGCCTTGGGGTCCATGGCCAGGGCCTTTTCCAGGCTGGCGCGGGCGGCCTTGACCTTGCCCAGCGCGCCCAACCCGCCGGTGGCACCGGCCCAGCTGCTGTTGACGATGCCGTCCCAGATCAGCGGCTCGGCCGAGCCCGGGTGCTGGCGCACCAACGCCGCCGACTGTACCGCCAGGGCCTCGAACGCCCCGGCACGCTGGGCTTCGGGCAGGTTGTAGCGAATAACCGCCCAGCGCTGCTGGATGGCATTGAGTTGCTGGGTACCGTTCTGGTCGAGGGCCCAGGTGAACGGGGCGATGGCCAGCAGGCCGGCCAGTATCAGACGTTTCATTTGCTCGACTCCTTGCTGTGCCAGGTGCTGTAGCGACGGATCAGCGGCAGCTGCTTGCGCAGGGCGCGGTCGACCACGCCCGGCAGCATGCCGTTAAGGCGCACGAAGAGTTTTTCCGGCCAGCCCAGGTACAGTTCGCTGCGCTCGGCCTGCACCGCGTCGAGCACTGCCCGGGCGACATCCTGCGGGTCATCGACCCCCACCTTCAACGCCTGGTTCAGGGCCTGCGCGGCGCTGCTGTTCATCGTCGTGCGGGTGGTGCGCGGTGCGGCATACAGCACGTTCACCGAGGTGTCGGCAAGCTCGCGGCGCAATGCCTCGGAGAACCCGCGCAAGGCAAACTTGCTGGCGCAGTAGGTGGCATAGCCGGGGTAGCCGATGGAGCCGTAGATCGACCCCACGTTCACCACCAGCGCACTGGGCTGCGCGCGCAGCAGCGGCAGGCACAGGCGGGTGAGCTGCACGGCGGCCTTGATGTTGAGGTCGAACAACTCGTCCAGGGCGGCCTCGTCCATCTGTTCGAGCAAGGCGAAGCGGTTGACCCCGGCGGCGTTGATCAACAGGTTGCAACTGCCCATCGCCCGCGCCGCCTCCAGCACGTCACGGCGGCCTTCGGCGCCGCGCAGGTCGGCCTGTTGCCAACGCAGTTGGCCGGGGTAGCGCGCCATCAGTTCGGCCAGCTTGCCCTGCTGCCGGCTGACCGCCAGTACGCGGCCCCCGGCGCTGCAAAGCTGGTCCGCCAGCTCCAGGCCGATGCCACCGCTGGCGCCGGTGAGCACCGCCACGCAATCAGGCAAGCGCATGCTGTACCTCCTGCTGCGCGTTACGCGGCAGCCCTTCGAACATGGCGGTGTACAGGCGGTACACCACTTTGGCAGCGTGGATTACCGCCTGCTGGTCCTCGGGCTGGTCCAGGCGGTTCATCAGGCCACGGTAGGTGGCCATGTGGTCCTGGTCCAGGGCGCCGTGGGAACTCAGGTAGCTGAACGCCTGGTCCGGCAGGCCGAGGCTGCCCTGCAGGGTACCGGCAGCCTGGGTGGCCAGGGCAATGCTGGTGCCTTCGAGCACGTTGACCATGCCGAACAGCCCGACCGGGTTGCCACGGGCAATCTGGTCGTAGAGAAAGGCCACCATCAGCTCGACAGGCAATGCCGGGCGGCCGCCCGCCACCTGTTGGGGGTCGCCACCGCAGGCGGCGATGTCATCGAGAATCCAGCGCTCATGGCCGTACTCCTCCTCGATGTACTCGCACACTGCGCCGCGCAGCCACTCCAGCCGCGCGGGCAAACGGGCCCCGCAGGCCATCATCAAGGGTACGGTGTGCCGCACGTGGTGGTAAGCCTGGGTCAGAAAGGCCACATAGGCCTCGAGGCTGGCCTTGCCGGCCAGCGCGTCGCGGATGACCGGGACGCTGAACAATGCCGTACGCTCGTCGGCGGTTTCCTGCTGCAGCGTATCGAAGAAAAGCATGGCAAACCTCGTGGGTCATTGAAGGTCGGATAACAGGGACTGGTAACACCGCAGGATCTGTTCGCGGCGTGGCCGGCCGTTGGCGGTAAGGGTTTGCCCGGCGGCACTCAAGGGTTCGGGCAGGCGCCGCCAGGCATGCACCCGGGCATAGTCCGGCAGGCCGGCATTGGCCTGACGAATGGCCTGTTCGAGGGTGTGGTCGTCAGCCTGCGGGTCCAGCGGCCAGATCAGCGCCAAGTTGTGTGCCAGGCCTTCGCCGTGGACGAATGCCTGGGCGATCACCCCGCCCTGGGTCAGTTCGGCCTCGACCCACTCGGGGTTGACGTTGCGCCCGAAGCTGGTGCTGTACTGGTGCTTCTTGCGCCCGGCCAGGTACAGGAAGCCGTCGCTGTCGAAGTGGCCCAGGTCACCGGTCGGCAACCACGGCTCGCTGAACGGTGGCTCGCCCAGGTAGCCGAGCAACGCCGAACCGGCCACCTGCACTTCGCCGTCTTCGGCAATGCGCACCTGCACATGCGGCAGCGGCCGCCCGACACTGCCCGGGCGGTGCGCCCCGGGGCGATTGAGGCATACCACCGAGGCGCATTCGGACAAGCCATAGCCCTCGAACACCGGCAGCCCGACGCCCTCGGCCCGGGCCAGCAGGCTCGGCGCCACCCGCGCGCCGCCCACCGCCACGAAGCGCAACGGGCCGACCCGCATCAGGCCGCGCTCGATGGCAGTGACCAGCCCGAGCAGCAGTTGCGGCACCAGGATCAGGCTTTCGGCCCCACTCAAGGAGATGGTGCCCAGCAATTGCTTGAAGTCGACCTGGCTGGCACCGCGAAAGCCCAGTTGCGCCTGCGGGTACAGGGCAATGCTCGCCCCGGCCAGCAGGGCCGCGTACAGGCCCAGGTTCTCCAGCAGCACCGCCAGGGGCAATACCGCCAGGTACTTGCCTGGCGCCGTGGGCCGGCTGGCGGCCTCCAGTTCACGCGCTACCCGCAGCATGGCATCGGCGCTCAGGCATACGCCCTTGGGTGCACCGGTGCTACCGGAGGTGTAGGTAATCTTCGCGGTACCCGGTGGCAAGGGTACGGCCGCTGGCGGCTGCCGGCTCCAGAAGCGCTCACCGGCAATGAAGCCGCTGGCGTGCAGGTCGTCAGCGAAGGCCTCGTCGGCCAGCGCCAGCACCGCCCCGCTCTGTGCCAGGCAGTGGCGGCGTTGGGCGCTGCTGAAGAACGCCGGCAGGATGACGATGGGGCGCGCCGCGAACAGTGCTGCCAGGTCCCAGAACAGCGCCTCGGGGCCGTTTTCCAGGGCCAGGGCGAAGGTGCCCGATGGCTGCGCGCTCAACCAGGCCTGGCGTTGCTCGACCTCATCCAGCAATTGTTGATAGGTGAACGGCCCGCCAAGGCCCAGCAACGCCGGTTGCGCCCCTCGGTGACGGGCGTGCAATTGCAACACTTCCCTGAACAGCTGGCATTCACGCGGCATGGCCGGCCTCCTGCACGCTCGCGGGCAAGCCCAGCCGCTCGAAAACGCCGCCGCGGGCCAGGGCTGCATGGCCGTAGTCGATGTTGCCGACGAACACTTGCGGGTGCTGCGCGTAGTAACTGCCCCAACTGTCGGCATCGCCGTTCAGCCGGCCAGGGTCGGCCACGGCCAGCGCCGTGGGCACCAGGCCCAGGCGATGAAAGCTGTTGACCAGGGTCGCGGCACCGGTGAAGGCCACCCACTGCAAGCCGCGGGCGGCCAGCAACCAGGTCACGGCAATGATCATGATCCGCGCGCTGCCGGCGCTGAGCGCGGCCAGGTTGCCCACTTCGACCAACTGCGTACGGCTGACCGGGCTGGCCGACAGCCGGGTCACGGCCGCTTCCAGCGGTTCATCCAGGTAACGCTCGATGAAGGTCGGGCCACTGCTGGCCAGGCGTATGCCGGCAGCGGCCATCAGGCGCCCGTGGCTGTCATGCAGGCCGAGCAATTCGGGCAGGTAGTGCTGCACGTCGGCGTGGTGCGCGCAGGCAAAGCGGGCGTGAATGAACTGTTCCAGCTCGTCGCGCCCCGGCTCCCCCGGGTGTTTCAGTGTCATGTGGGCAAGGCGATCGCCGTGGTTGCCGATAGCCAGTGGAAACAGGCTGGCGCTGTCTGCCTGGGTCATGGCTGTCCCCCTTTCAAGTCAGGTCTCGGGGGCAGTATCAGGGGGCAATCTGAAGCCAATCTGAAGTGCTACATTTTCCAATGCCCTCATGCGCACCAACAAGGAAAACAGATGCGCCACGAATTCAGCGAAGTGCTCAACGACCTGGTCGACTACTTTCTGCTCGGCGATATCCAGTTGCTCGAGCGCTTCAAGCAACAACATGAATTACCCGACGACCTGGCCCATGCGTTCACCCACGGCGACAGCGGCGACCAGGCCGTGCGCGAAGGGATCGTGCTGCCATTGGCCGGGGTCGATAACCTGCCCTACCGCATCCTGTTCACCCTGGACAACCACACCCCTGCCCTGCGCGAACCCGGCAGCCGCCTCAAGCACCGCCGCAATGGCTATGTGCTGCAGGTCGAGCACCGTGCGCTGATGCTGTACACCTGGCGCATCCTGCAGCACTTCACGCCCAAGACACTGGGTGACCTGATGGCGCGCTACCAGGTGCCGGGGCGGCCGATCATCGAGCTGGACAATGGCTGGTATGACGTGGAGGTGCTGGCGGGTGCACTGGTGCGGGACGGGCTGTACGAGCCGGCGTTCGAGTTCGTGTTGAAGAAGCGCTGGAGCCGGGGCGAGGCTGCCGGGGTGGATACCGGGTATGCCTTTGGGTTGCGTGGCTATTTCGACTGATGGGTTGACTGTACCGGCCCCTTCGCGGGCTTGCCCGCTCCCACAGGGCGCAGTGGTATCCCTGTGGGAGCGGGCAAGCCCGCGAAGAGGCCGGTACAGGTAGCCTCAACCTTCAAGTGTGGTTGATATCGCGGTCCTTGGTCTCCGGCAGGAAGAAGATCCCCAGCACCGCCGTCATCACCGCAATCACGATGGGGTACCACAAGCCGTAATAGATATCCCCGGTCGCCGCCACCATGGCAAACGCCACGGTCGGCAGGAAGCCGCCGAACCAGCCGTTGCCGATGTGGTAAGGCAGCGACATCGAGGTGTAGCGGATACGCGCCGGGAACAGCTCCACCAGCCAGGCCGCGATCGGCCCGTAGACCATGGTCACGTAGATCACCAGAATGGTCAGCAGCAACAGCACCATCGGGTAGTGGATCTTCGCCGGGTCGGCCTTTTCCGGGTAGCCGGCTTCCTTCAACGCTCCGCTCAAGGTCGCGGTAAAGGCGTCGCTCTGTGCCTTGAAGTCCGCTGCCGCCAGGCCACTGCCATCAAAGCTTGGCAGCACCCGTTCACCAATGCGGATCTGCGCCACGTTGCCAGGCTCGGCCGCTTCGTTGGTATAGGGGATGGCCCGCTTAGCCAGCAGGCTCTTGGCGATATCGCACGAGCTGGTGAATTTGGCCTTGCCCACCGGGTCGAACTGGAACGCGCACTGGGCAGGGTCTGCCATCACCACTACCGGGTTCTGCTCCTGGGCGACGAACACGTCCGGGTTGCCGTACTGGGTCAGTGCCTTGAAGATCGGGAAGTAAGTCAGCGCGGCAATGATGCAACCGGCCATGATGATTTTCTTGCGGCCGATGCGGTCGGACAGGCTGCCGAAGAAGATGAAGAACGGTGTGCCGATCAGCAGCGAACCGGCAATCAGAAGGTTGGCGGTCTGCGGCTCGATCTTGAGCATCTGCAACAGGAAGAACAGCGCATAGAACTGCCCGGTGTACCACACCACGGCCTGGCCGGCGGTGCCGCCGAGCAGCGACATGATCACCACCTTGAGGTTGTCCCAGCGGGCGAACGATTCGGTCAGTGGCGCCTTGGACGCCTTGCCCTCGGCCTTCATCTTCATGAACACCGGCGACTCGTTGAGCTGCATGCGGATGTACACCGAAATCGCCAGCAGCAATATCGACAGCAGGAACGGTACCCGCCAGCCCCAGGCCTCGAACACCTCGTTACCCATGGCCGTGCGGCAGGCCATTATCACCAGCAGCGAGAGGAACAGCCCCAGGGTGGCCGTGGTCTGGATCCAGGCAGTGAAGAAGCCGCGCCGGCCCTTGGGTGCATGCTCGGCCACATAGGTGGCCGCGCCGCCGTACTCGCCACCCAATGCCAGGCCCTGCAGCAGTCGCAGGCTGATGAGGATGATCGGCGCGGCCACGCCGATCGTGGCATAGCTGGGTAGCAGGCCCACCACAGCGGTGGACAGGCCCATGATGACGATGGTGATGAGGAAGGTGTACTTGCGCCCGATCATGTCGCCCAGGCGGCCGAACACGATGGCGCCGAATGGCCGCACGGCAAAGCCGGCGGCAAAGGCCAGCAAGGCGAAGATGAACGAGGTGGTTTCATTGACCCCGGCAAAGAAGTGCTTGGCGATGATCGCCGCCAGGGAGCCGTACAGGTAGAAGTCGTACCATTCGAATACCGTGCCCAGGGATGAGGCGAAGATGACCTTGCGCTCCTCCCGGGTGATACCGCGTTGGGGCGCGCTGCCCGTGGATGTGCTGTCGAGAACCGCCATGGGGTGCCTCCGTCTTGTCGTCAGGCAGGCCGGGGGCACCTCATATCATTTTCACCATCGCACCCAGGCCCTGGGGGGCTTGCTTTGGATATGCGAAGCACGACGAGGCAGGCCGCCTCGGATCGCAGCAAGGTAACTGAAGCATAATAGGCTTTGCCGGGATATCCACTTGAGCCTTGCGCGATCCGTGTAGGAGCGGCCTTGTGTCGCGAATGGGGTGCGAAGCAGCCCCAGGATTTCAGCGTACCTGCACAGATTGTCGGGGCTGCTTTGCAGCCCTTTCGCGACACAAGGCCGCTCCTACAGGGACCGCGTCAGCCTGGGGAGAAAGGTCAGCGCAAGAACTGCAGGACTTCCGCCAGTACCCGCTCGGCCTGCTCCCGATGCGGCACATGGCCACAACCTTGCAGCAGGCGCGTCAACCCGGGGCCGCCAGCCAGCGCCACCAACCGCTCGGGGTGTGCCGGCGAGCCGAACTCGTCGTTGTCGCCATGCAGGCTCAACAGCGGGCAGCGTACCTGCGGCAGCAGCGCATCCAGGCTCCAATCGGCAAAGTGCTCGGACAACCAGTTGTCCACCCAGGCACGCAATACCCACTCGGCCTTGCCGCCGTGGTAGCGCTCCAGCCGTTGCAACTGCCCAGGTTCGGCAAACTGCTGGTCGGCCACGCGAATGCCCTCAAGGGTACGGGCCTCGACAAACGCCTGCGCCGACTCGGTAATCAGCCCCACACACTGGCTGGCGAAGGCCGCCGCACAGGCCACGGCCATGCCGCCGCCAACGCTGTGGCCGAAGACAATGAAATCGCCAATGCCAAAATGCTCGCGCAGCGCCGTGAACCCCTGCTGCGCCTCGTCCTCGACAAAGCCCAGGCGCAAGCTGCCGGGGTGGGCGTTGGAGCGGCCAAAGCCCAGACGATCGTAGGCGATTACCCGGTGCCCGGTGGTTTGCGCAAGCTGCGCCGGGAACTCGCGCCACAGGGCAACGCAACCCAGCGAATCGTGCAGCAGGACGATCGGCGCGCCCTGCGCCTGCAGCGGCGCCCATTCCTGGGCGAAGAGCTTGCCTTGGGCGGTGTCGATCCAGTGCTCGCGGGTGTGCAGGTTGCTCATGGAGCCTCCGTTGCCGCTACCGGCCCTTTCAGCTCGACCTGGTTGCCATCGGGGTCGTAGCAGTACAGCGACAGCCCCTCGCCTTCGGCGCCATAGCGTTTTTCGGCAGGTTCGACTTCAACCCCCGCAGCTTGCAGGTAGGCCGTAAGTGCAGCCTCGTCGAACGGCTCGATGCGCAGGCAGAAATGGTGCAGGTTGCGGCCCTCGGGCCCCGGCGCCGCCCCACCAGGCTTACCTAGAGGACCGTCCAGGGTCACCAGGTCGATCATCGCCGTGCCCGTGGCCAGGTGGACCATGCCCAGGTCTTCGCGCACGCGGCTGACCGAGCAGCCGAGCAGTTGGGTGTAGAAAGCGACGCTGCGCTCCAGGTCGCTGACCCGCAGGACGAGGTGGTCGATGTGCTTGATGACGAATGGTCGCATGCCAAGGCTCCTTGTGGCCGCTGGATTCCTGTGGGAGCGGGCGTGCCCGCGAATCAGGCGCTGCGGTGAATGGCACGGGCTTCGCCCGCTCTCATGGAACTGCACATAACGCATTGAATTAGCAGGGACCCTGTGGGAGCGGCTTTAGCCGCGAACACCGGCGCAGCCGGTGCCATGCACCGCGTTGGATTCTTCGCGGCTAAAGCCGCTCCCACAGGGTACGAGGATCGCTTGCGAATTCAGTTATCTGCGCGACAGCGCAGCCCAAAGAGCTGGACAACCTCCCACAAGGGATCACGCAAGCCCGATGAGATTCACCACCATAGCCCACGTGCGCATGGCATGACCATATCCAGTTACTCGTTTACCAACCGTTGCAGCACACCCCCTTCATGGCGGGCGAGGATGCGCAGCAGTTGATCGACCAGCGCCCGGTCCGGCGCATCCAGGTGGAAGTGGTGCCCGCCCGGATGCCAGGAGATCTTCGCCTGGCTGGGCAAGGCCGCCTGGCGCCGGGTAAAGGCTTCACCAGTGAATGCCCCCTGGCGGCCGAACAGCAGGTACAACGGGCAACGGATCTGGCTGAGCAAGTCGCAGGCTTCGCGCTCGGTCAGCGGCATGGGTTCGGGCAGCACCAGGCGTGGGTCGTGGCGCCAGCAATAGCCCTCGCCCAGTTGCAGCAGGTCACGCAGCGCCAGCAGCCGTGCCGCCTCTTCCGACAGCCCGGTATCCAGGCGCTCGCGGCGTCGTGCCAGGGCCGTGTCCAGGTCCTCGAAACGGCCGACGTCCGGCTCGGCAAAACCCTGCAACTGGCTGCGCTGCACCATGCGCTTGAGCCGGTAGGCCCGGGCCAGGTGCTGCACGCGGTCGTCCTCGGCCACCGTGAACGGTGCGCCCATGCCGTCGAGGAAGGTCATGCTGGCAATACCGCTGGTCATGGCCGCCAGCAGCGACGCCACCCCGGTGCCCATGCCATGGGCCAGCACATGGAATTGCGCCAGGCCCAGGCTGTCGGCCACCGCCAGCATGTCCTCGGCATGTTCCCACAGGTAGTAGCCACTGTCGTGGCGGCGATGGTCCGAGCGGCCGTGGCCGACCAGGTCGGGGGCGACCACGAAGCAGCCGTCGAGCATCGGGGCCAGGCGCTCGAACGAGGCGGCGTTGTCCAGCCAGCCATGCAGGGCCAGCACCGGGATGCCGTCCTCCGCCCCCCAGGTGCGTACCGCTATTTCAATACCGTCGAGGTCCAGCAGGTGATCCTTGGGACTGCACAGCGAATGCATCGTAGTTCTCCCTGATAGAGCGCCGGCCCATGGCCAGGCATCACATGACGCTGGCCCATATCCCACACGCCGGCGTCATCCACACGACATGCCTACCCCATGCCTTGCTCCACCATCTCCCAACAGCCCTGCCCGCGCTGCTCCCCTACCGACGCTGTCGTGCACAGGACCGACCTGCGCATTCAACTAAATACCACCGCATGCCGAGGCGAAACCTGTCGACTGGCGCCTCCATTGACCACGGAGTATTTAGCATGACCAGCACACCCGTGCCTTTCCATCAGGCCCAGATTGTCCGTAACCTGCCTACCTGGTGCCGAACGATGCACCCCGACCATACCCGCCGCATCGTGCAGAGCGTGCGCAAGGACTACCTCGACGAAAACGGCTCGCCTTACGCCTGGTACGCTGCAGCCAGCAATGAAGACCAGGCGCGTTTACGACAGCTGATCAGCGCCCGAAATGCCGGGTTCAAAGCGCTGCAAGCCTTGCTCGATGACTTCAGGCAGATCAGCGAATTCTGCAAGCCTTTGCTGGAGGGCCGGTTGGGCCCGGATGTCGAAGTGGACAAAGCCCAGTACCTGCACCAGCCGTTCAAGGTGTACACCACGCTGGAAAATGTCCCAGGCCTCGATTTTTCACTCGGCGGTGACGATACGTACATCAAGCGCCCCGAAGGGCCGCCACAGAAGCGCTCGCTGCTGGAGGCCGCACTGCACAATTTCGAAGGGCCCGACGAAGTGGGCCCGTTCGACACCCTGACCCTTGGCCCGGACAACGTCGCCTCACTTCCCGGGCTCGAGCCCGAAGCGTTCGTGGACCTTTGCCGAAGCCTGAACCTGGGCCAGCAGTATCAAGACCACCTGCAGGGCATTTATGAAGGCCCCAGAAAGGCCGCGATCGAACAGCAGTGGATCGATGCAAGCCAGCAGGCACTGAAAACCGAGGCAATGATCGCCTACCTCAAGGGCCTGTTGACGCTCAAAGGCCACAATGCTCTGGTACAGCTATGCGACAACGAAAGCACGCCGCGTTACGGCGAACACAAGCTTCGCTGCTGGCGCTTCAGCCTGTTCGGCATCCCGCTTCATGGCGTACTGCTGATAGGCCCCGATGAAGCCGACCAGACCAACCCCTGCATGCTCTACATTCCCCACGATTCCGAACACCCGGTGAGGGAGTTCGCTTCCTTGCAAAAAGCCGGCTCACTCATGCGTCAACGCCTGGTGCAAACCACGTTTCGCCAGCACTTGATCAGCTTCGCTGACCAGGACAACCAGGTCGAGCTCAGCCGCAAGCTCGAAAATGCCTTGTTCGAGCACAACGCCTCCACACGCAAACCCAAGAACAAGCCTGAGCTGCACTTCAAACGAACGCGCCTGGCCTTTCCTATCTGGCAGGTGCTTTACAGAGACCACAAGCGCCGCGTCAAGGCAACTGCCAGAGCAATTGCAGTACCGACCGCCGATGCCGACGCCAAGGCACGCAAGGAACGGCTGCAGCACTGGCTGGACGCAGGCATGAACGTACTGAACGTGGCCGCCTTCTTCGTGCCTGGGCTGGATGCCGCGATGCTTGGGGTATTTGCCTACGACCTCATGGATTCGGTGTTCACCGGGTTCGAAGCCTGGGAAGAAGGCGATACCCAGGAAGCGCTGCAACAGCTCGAGTCACTGGCCATCAATGCCGCCGTGATCGCCGGTTTTGCCGTCGGCAGCAGCGCGGTCAAGGCATCAGGGTTCGTCGATGCGCTGGAAAGCGTCTGGAAAGGTGGCCGCGAACGGCTTTGGCACCCCGACATGGGCCCTTACAGCACTTCGAGCTCGTTGCCGGCGGGTGTGCAGAAAAATGCCCAAGGGCTCTACATCATCGATGGCAAAACCCATGTTTGGCTTCAAGGCAAACTGTATGAGGTATTCGAAACCGACGGACAGTGGCATGTGCGCCACCCGGACGCCCCCGATGCCTACACTCCGGCCTTGCGCTACCTCGGCGACCAGCGTTGGCAGTTGGCCCACGACAACCCGCTCGAATGGGACGATGCGCAGTTGCTCGAGGGGCTGGGCCGGTTCGGCCAGGGGCTGGATGCATCGGAGCAACTTGCCGCCTTGCGCATTACCGAAGTCGACGCAGACACCTTGCGTCGCAGCCAGGTCACCGGCTCGCGGCCGCCGGCTCTGCTGGCCGATACCTTGCTGCGCCTGCGACTGGCTGACGACGTGGAGGGCATCATCACCCGGGTACGTCATGGCCAGCCTTTGGCTGCGCATATGAACTTCGCGCTGCCGGAACTGGTACAGCTGCCTGGCTGGCCCGCGAACTACAGGCTGAAGGTCTTCACCGGTGCCGAAAAATGGGGGGAAGCAGTGTACTTCGGTGCACAGCCAAAAGCCGACACGCTGCAGATCGAGATCGGCCGCGGGGAGCTTGACGAAGGCGAACTGAGCAAGGTTGTCCTGGCGGGGATGGATGAAGATGTCATACAGCAGCTGCTACCCGATACGCCAGCAGAGCAGCGCCCGGGCGCCCTGAACGAGCTACTGGCCGACCACCTGACAGCACGTCGTCGCGAAGTCTTCGCGAGCATGCTGGAAAGCCATCGCGCACCGCTTGGCGACGAAGCACAGACCTTGGGCCGCCAGTTCCCCGGCTTGCCTGACAATGCCCTGGAAGAACTCGTCGCGCATGCCGACAGCACCGAACGCGAACGCCTGAAGAACGGGCGCGTGCCCTTGCGCGTGGCTGAAGAAGCCCGCTACCTGCAAGCCCGTACCCGCCTCGATCGTGCCTTGACCGGCCTGTACCGAGCAGACCTGGCCAATGCCGACAGCCAACTGCTGCGCGATGCATTGGTAGCCGAACAGCCGCAGGCGAGTGAAGCCGAGCTGTTCGCCAGCGCCGTCGCCGACCGATCGGGCTGCGCCGTGCTGCTTGGCCAGCAATCAATCAAGCCAGGCTTTCGCTCGCCCATGCGCCTGGCACATGGGCAAATTGGTTACCCGCTCAGTGGTCGAGGAGCAGCAGCAATCAGCACATCCGCCGCGGCACGTCGGCTCAATCGACTTTTCCCTTCTCTGAATAGCAAACAGATCACCGCCCTGAGCGACGAATTGAGCCGGACCGGTGACCTGGGCTCGGCAATTCGGCAACTGGAGACGGAGTGGCGAACTCTGGATAGCAATCTGGAAAGTTGGTACAAGAGCGCCCCCGACATCTTCAGGCGCCAGGATCGAGAAAAATGCGCCAAACGCCTCAAAGATGCCTGGCGGCGGGAGGGTTCAGCCAAACTGGGCACGCTCGTTCTGGAGAAGATACAAATATCCGAGCTGCCAGCGATCACAGCGAGCCTGCCCTACATCCGTGAACTCAAGCTGAACGATCTGCAACTGCAACGACTGGACAGGGCGTTCCTGTCATGCTTCCCCAACCTGCAAGTGCTGAGAGTGACCAACATCGCGACAATCAACCCGCAAGCGTTGTTCGAAGCGCTCGAATCGGTGCCCAAGCTGCAAACACTGGACCTGACCAACAATACCGTTGTTACCCTCTCACCCACCGCACAACGAGTGCTGGCAGCGATGCCAGGCTTGCGCGAACTGAACCTGACCGGCAATAACCTTACATTGGATCAAGCGACATTGGCTTTCCTCTGCGATCAGCCGCTTAATATCCTGAAGCTGAGTCGAAATCGCATCACGCTTGATGAAAACCTCGCCACACGCTTCCAGGACATGATCCATCCGCAGCAACTGGACCTGAGCTTCAACTCGCTGCAACACGCGCCTGATGTGCGCTACATGGCGCGGCTGCAGCACCTGGATCTGGACAGAACTCAGCTGCATGCCTTTCCCCCTGGCCTGAGCACCCTGATGAACCAGCGACAGTACCAGTTACGTTACCTGAACCTCTCGTCCAACCACATTCCCAATGTTCCGGACCTGGTAAACATCCTGCGCAGTCCGTATGTGCGGGACGTCGCAGCGCGCGTGCGCGATCGCCGTTGGCTTTTCAACTACAACAATCTGGAAGCCGAGCCGGCCAGGCAACTGCGCGCAAGAGGCGTCAACATCTTCGAGCACCCGCCAGAAAGGCAGGAGTGGCAACGGCTCTGGCGCGATTCCGCAACCGATCATCAGGTACAGGTGTGGTCCGACCTGTTCGATCAGAACGACAATGGCGACCTGCAAGCGGTGTTGGAGCGTCTGACCGACTCGGTGGAAGCGCGAAGGGATCTGCGAAGCCTGCGTGCCCGAGTGTGGGAACTGTTGGAGCAGGCCCACGGGGACGCGGTGTTGCGCGAGCGTTTGAACGAGGTGGCGAAAATCTTCCCGCCCACTTGCGGTGACGCTGGCGCCGATGCGTTCAGCGCCCTGGAAGTGGAGTTGCTGATCCACCAGGTATCTGGGGAAGCACAGGACACGGCAAAGCCGATACTCGACCTTTATCGCAAGCTGTACCGTCGCGAGAAAGTCAACGAACTGGCCGATCGCATCAGCCTGCAACGCGGTTTGCGCAAGCGGGCGCTGCAGGAACATGCTGGTCAGTTACCGGACCGTGACGTACTGGATGTCGCGGCGGCGTTCCCCGATGCGGACCTGACCACAGGCCTGGTCGACGATATTGAAGTCCGCCTGGCATTGCGCCAGTCGTTGAGCGAAGACCTCGATTTTCCAGAACCCAGCAGCGGCATGCTCTATAGGGACCTCGCCAAGATCAACCAGCAGATCATCGACAACGTGCGCGATGCCGTGGTCGAACTCGATGCCGACACCACTGCCCGACAACTGTGGATAAGCGAACGGCCGGTCTGGGTTGATTACCTCAAGCGCAAATATGCCAGTCAGTTCGAGGCCATTACCGACTTCTGGCGCCCTGGCCTCGATTACCTCTTTTATTGCCTGGATGAAAGCCAGGAGGCGATCACGCACCTGGACAAGTCGATAATACGTGCATTGGCCCCGGAAATGCCTGGCCTTGCGCTGGACGAAAACGGCACGCTGCGTCGGGTTCCGCTCAGTGGGAAAGCGTATTTCAAGGCTATGGAAGCCTTGACCAAGGCACAGGAGGAGGTGGAAGCCGGGCTATTGCTGAGCCTTACCCGGCAAGAAGACATCCTCGATGTCTGAAAGCTGATCAATGACCTCGCAGGTCTTCGAAGAAGGCCTGCCGCCCATCCACCTGGCTCGACGCACGCGGCGCTGCCGCCGCCTCTGCGTTGGCCGCCTCCACATGCCAATAGCAGTGCCTGACCGCGCGGGTCACCGCCACGTAGGCCAGGCGCTGCACCTCCTCCTTCTGCGCGGTATCGAACGGTTGGGCATCACCGGCCTTGCCCAACCCGGCCTGGCGATACACCTGGTTCTTGTAGGGTGAACTGGTCAGGTACTGGCAGTCGCCCAGCATGAACACTGCATCGGCCTGCAAGCCCTTGGCACTGTGGTAGGTCAACTGGCGCAGCCGGCGCTGCTCGGCCGGCAACGCCGCCTCGGCGTTCAGCACGCCCTGCAGGTGCTCGTTCATCAGCGCCCTGTCGCTGCCCTTGCGGTACAGCATCATCACCGTCTCGCCACGCTGGTAGTGCTCGATCAGGGTTTCACCCAGGGCTGCCTCGTCACGGTCGAACACCTTGACCGGCGAGCCGGGCAACTCGGCCGCCGGGCCACTGGCCCTGGCTTTCTTGCCGGCAATCGCCGGGGTGCCCTTGACCAGATACTCGGCCGCGTCGATCACCTGCTGCTGGCAACGGTAGTTGTCGACCAGCATCACCCGGGTGTTGGCCGGCGACGGGAAGGCCTTGGTGAATTCCATGAAGTACTTGGGCGAACTGCCACGCCAGCCGTAGATCGACTGCCAGTCGTCGCCCACGCACAGCAGCGACGAATGTTGGGCATGGCGCCCGGTGTGCATCGCCGGGCCGCGACGACGGATCTCGGCGAGGCTGGCGCGCAGCCAGCTGACGATCTGCGGTGACACATCCTGGAATTCGTCGATCATCAGGTGCGCCAGCGGCCGCAGTAACGGGTCGGGCAGCAGTTGCAGGTTTTCCGGGTTGTTCTCGCCGAACAGGGCGAACATGCGGTTGTAGCTCATCACCGGCGGCGACTGGTCCAGCAGGTGGGCCTCCAGGGCCTTCCAGTACAGGGCCAGGGCCTCGAAGAACAGCGCATCGCTGTCGCCGGACGGGAAGCTCATCGCCGCCACGGCAGTGTTCACTTCCAGGCCGAGGTTCTCGATGAAGTTCGCCGCACCGACAAAGGCATCGAGCAGCGGCGCCGGGGCCAGTTCGCCCTTGACCTTGTATTCGAAGCCGGGGCCGGCCACGGCATCACCGGCCAGCGAGGCTGCCAGGCGCCGGGCCATGGCGTAGTTGTCGAGCCAGATCAGCGGCTGGTCGCAGAAGGCCTGCAACAGGGTGCGCTTGACCGCCCACTCGGCGCGCACTGCCAGCTTGGCGCCGGGGCGCTGGTACTGCGCGCTTTCCGCCGGGTCGAAGCCCAGCACGAGCAAAGGCCCCTGGCCAGCCAGACGGCCATGCACATGGAAGCGGCTGCCACGGATCTGGATGGTTTCGCGGCAGGGTTCGATGCCTTTGATCGGCCAGGCGCCGGCGGCGAACCACAGGTCTTCGATCACGTCGCACAGCTCTTCGTCGCGCTGGGCAGCCAGCTGGGTTACCTGGGCGCGCTTCTGCACATCGGGGTTGTTCGGGTCCAGCGGCTTCAGCTGAAGGACTTCGCTGCGCAACAGGCCGACCAGCTCGGCAAAACGCGGGCTCTCGCCCAGCAGCGTGCTGTAGCACTGGTTCAATTGCTGGCGCTGGGCATCGTTCAGGCGCAGGTCGAACGGGTTGCTCTCGGCCTCGGCCTCACGCCCGGCCGGCATCTCGTTGCCCAGCGTTTCGAACGCGCGCACCTGGCCAAAGCCCGGCAGGCTGCGCACCAGCGGCAGGATGCGCGAATGGAACGTGCGCACCAGCTCGCGAGCCTGCAGCGGTTGCAGGTTAATCTGCCACAGAGCGAACACCTGCAGCAGGCGCTTGATGAAGTCCTTGCGCGACTCGCGGGTGAAGGTGACCACGGTCATCGCATCCAGCTCGTAGCCCAGGTAGTGGCGCAACAGCAGGATGCGCAGCACCAGCGAGGTGGACTTGCCCGCCCCGGCCCCTGCCACCACGCAGGTGGACGGTGTGTCGCTGAATATCAGCTTCCATTGCGCGGCACTGGGTTGCGCCTCGGCTGGCAGGCGCTGGGCGACATCGGCCTTGAAGCGCTTTTTCAGCTCGGCAGTCAGGGGCAGGCGCCAGTCATCGAACAGGTTGTCATCCCGGCCTGGCACCGCCGCGGTGTCGGGCCGGGTATCGCGGATCACCAGCACCTGGCGCCCGGCCTCGTAACCTTCCACCCGCCCGCGCTCGAACCCTTCACGCACGCCATCGGCATGGCCACTGCGCTGGCCGCTGGCGTGGCCGAGGAACCAGGAGTCGCGGTGCTGGGCCTGCAGGCGGGTCAGGCCACGCCCCAGCAGGCGGGCCGCCAGGCGGCGAAACCAGGGCAGCTGGGCAGGAGGGGTAAGGTCGGCGGGGGCCTGGGGTTGCTCGTGGGCCACGGTCACTCCGTTGAAAAACAAAATCAGCGGGCATGTTCGCCGCATCGACAAAAAATCGCCAGCGAATGCTTGCAGATCAGTGGATTAGGCGATGAAGCGGATAAAACACTCCATCGCAATCAATCTATTTTACTGATTCTTTTAAGCCGATATTTACGCTTATTTTCGATGCTTCTTTGACGCATCATGGCCTCATTCCACTGATTCAAGGAGCACGACCATGCTGCAACTGCGACCGTTCGAAAGCCTCGGCCACGCCAACCACGGCTGGCTCGACGCCCACCACCATTTCTCGTTTGCCGAGTACTACGACCCGGCGCGCATGCACTGGGGCAACCTGCGGGTGTGGAACGACGACCTGATCGCTGCCGGCAGCGGCTTCCCGCCGCACCCGCACCGCGACATGGAAATCATCACCTATGTGCGTGAAGGTGCGATCAGCCACCAGGACAGCCTGGGTAACAAAGGCCGTACCGAAGCCGGGGACGTGCAGGTGATGAGCGCCGGTACCGGCATCGTGCACAGCGAGTACAACCTGGAAGACGTCGACACGCGTATTTTCCAGATCTGGATCGTGCCGGAGCACACTGGCGAAGCACCGCAGTGGGGTAGCCGGCCGTTCCCCAAAGGTGAGCGTGGCGAAGGCTTCGTGACCCTGGCCAGCGGCCGTGCGGGCGATGAGGACAGCCTGCAGATCCGCACCGATGCGCGTCTGGTGGCTGCCACCCTGCGTGCCGGCGAAACTGCCGAGTACCGCTTCGATGCCGCACGCCGGGGCTACCTGGTGCCGGCCAAGGGGCTGGTGGAGGTCAACGGGCTGCGTGCCAAGGCGCGCGATGGCGTGGCGATCGAGCAGGAGGAGGTGCTGCGGGTGACCGCCATCGAGGACAGCGAGATCGTGCTGGTGGATGTGGCCTGAGGCTTTCGCCTTGCGACGCGATCTTTGTAGGAGCGGCCTTGTGTCGCGATCGGGCTGCGCAGCAGCCCCTCGATTTCAGCTGCGCAGCACATATTGCCGGGG